>NZ_NPEF01000185.1 GCF_002811955.1 Leptospira ellisii | reverse complement strand
GTTCGTTTGGACCAATTCTACGCGTATATCAACGGTAAAAAACCTTCCGATTTTCCGGAAAAGCCGATCTTATTGACCTTTGACGACGGTTCCAAAACCCATCTCGAAGTTTTAGTCCCCCTTCTGAAGAAATACGGATTTACCGCTTCGATCTTTATCTATCCTACGATCATTTCCTCCGGAAAAAAATACTACATGACCTGGGAACAATTGAAGACGGCTTTGGACAGCGGCGTTCTGGATTTAGGTTCGCACACCTTGTATCATCCGAAACTTCCCACCATGAGCCGCGCGTTGATCCGCAAACAATTACTGGAATCCAAACAGATTTTGGAACAAAAAACCGGAAGAAAGGTTGTGGACTTGGCCTATCCGTTCGGATTGTTCGATCCGAGGGTGATCGAAGAAGCGAAGGAGATCGGTTATCGTATGGCGTTTACCGTAAACCCGGGGAAAAACGTTCCCGGAGTTCCGGTTTACAACATACATCGTTCTTTGGTTCCTTGGGGACAATCGCAATCCGCATTCAATTCCATTCTTGCGATGGCCCCTCCTCCTAAAATTTCCATCGGCATACAGGACGGTTCCTGGGTGAAAACCGGACAGGAATTTAAGATTCATCTGGAAGGCGTTCAACCCGAGTCGGTGAGCATCAAGATCAAAAGTAAGGACGTGATCGCGGAGAATAAATCCCCCGATTATACCGTACGGATTCCGGACTTCGCCAGAAAATCCACGTTTCTTCCGTTGATGATACAGGCGAAAACGAAGGAAGGAAAACAGATTCAATATCAGTATCTTTTCATCAATCAAAAGGAATTCAAAAAACATCCGGACGGCTCGTTTTAAAACCGCTTGAATCCGCATATCGATCCCTGAAACTTTGGGTATGAGTTTCAGGGATCATTTCTCCTCGCATTCCTCCTCCTATTCCGAGTTTCGACCCGGATATCCGAAAGAACTTTTTTCCTATCTAAAAACCCTCGTTCCAAACGGAACCTCCGTTTGGGATTGCGGAACCGGAAACGGACAAGCCGCCGTCTCCTTGGCGGAGGTTTTCGACGCGGTCGTCGCCACGGATCCGAGCGCCAATCAGATCGCGGAAGCGGACGCTCATACCAAAGTGCGGTATCTCGTGGCGAGCGCGGAAAATTCCACATTAGAAAATTTGCAAGTGGATTTGGTCACGGTCGCGCAGGCGTTCCACTGGTTCGACTTCGATTCCTTTTTCGCAGAAGTACGCCGCGTTTGTAAACCGGGAGGGGCGCTCGCAATCTGGGGATACGGTCTGCAAACGACTTCTCCGGAAGTGGACGCGGTCGTCAAACGTCTGTACGGCGAAATCACGGGATCGTATTGGCCTCCGGAACGTAGATACGTGGAGGAGGAATACAAGACCGTTCCTTTTCCATTTCCTGAAATATCCCCTCCTGAATTTTTTATGAGGGAAGGATGGACCGTAGAACAACTGTTAGGTTATCTGCGCACTTGGTCCAGCGTGCAGAAATTCATCCGAAAAAACGGGAATGATCCGGTTTCCGAAGTGGAGACGGAATTGCGATCCGCTTGGGGAGACGAAAAAATCAGGTCCGTCCGATGGCCTCTTTTTTTCCGAATCGGCAAAATCCTCTAATGTCACCGAAGAAACCGGAGTTTTGGGAGACGGTCCGATTTTGGTTTCGACTCGGATGGATCGGTTTCGGAGGTCCCGCCGGACAAATCGCTCTGATGCACAAAACCCTCGTGGAGGAAAAAAAATGGATCTCGGAGGAGCGCTTTTCCCACGCACTCGGATATTGTATGCTGTTGCCCGGTCCCGAAGCGCAACAACTGGCCGCGTATCTCGGTTGGACGTTGTACGGAACGATCGGAGGGATCACTGCGGGTTTTCTTTTCCTGTTCCCCTCCTTTTTGACGTTTTTGGGAATTAGCAGTTTATACTTTTCTTATGGATCAGCTCCTTTCGTCGTTTCATTTCTGAACGGAGTCAAACCCGCCGTACTTTCGATCGTATTCGTATCCTTTTTGAATTGGATTCCGAAAGGGATCAAAACGAAGGGACACGCGGTTTGTTTCGCAGTTACGATTATAGGAATGTCCGTTTTTAGGATCCCCTATCCGTACTTACTTGCATTTTCTATAATATTCGGAATCGTCTCCTTTTTTTCCGGAAAATCGGGACCGGCGAAAAGGGACGCAATCGCGGAGGAGCCTCCTCCGTTCGGAGTGGATCTATTCTCACGAAGCGAACGTCGCAGGGAAGAAAATTATAAAATTCTAAAATATATAGGCGGAATCGGAAGCGCCGCGCTCATACTCTGGACGATCCCTCTGCTCGCGATCCTCCTTTTTTTAAGGACGGAATTTTCGTTCTGGAAGGATCTGATCCTTTTTTTCACGAAGACCGCATTGCTGACGTTCGGCGGCGCATACGCGATTCTCCCGAGTGTGGCGGAATACGCGACGGGGGCGGCGGGTTGGATAGGCTTGGAGGAAATGATCGACGGATTGGCTTTCGGCGAAAGTACGCCCGGCCCGCTCGTGATGGTTTTGACCTTCGTCGGTTTTTTGGCCGGAGCGCACCGTTACGGTTCCGTTTCCTCCGGCGTTTTAGGACTAACGTTAACCGCTTATTATACGTTTCTACCTTCCTTCATTCTGATCCTGGGAGGGGCGCCCGTCGTGGAAAAAACGAGGGAATCCGTCTGGTTGCGTTCCGTCCTGAATTACGTGACCGCGTGCGTATGCGGAGTGATCCTGTATTTGGGGATTTATTTCGCCAAATCCGTGTTATTGGAATCGAACGCTGACGTAGGATCCTGTTCCGGAGCGCCGTTCTCCTGCGTCCGATGGCTGCCGTTGTTTACGGCCGCGATCGGAATTCTTCTTTTACGATGGAAAAAAGAAGTTTCCATCTATTGGATCGCGGCCTGCGGTTTTCTCTTTTTGGGAATCGATCTTCTGTTTTACTTATGAGTTCTCGTGTAAACTCCGTCCCATGTTTTTTCGGGGGGATTTTGTTTGTATTCCTCGCAACGTTCGATAAGCAGGGTCGCGGCCTTATCCTTGGTTCCGCGCGTGATTTGCGAACTTTCCAATAATTCCTGAGCCAAGGACCACTCCCGATTGAGATACGCCTCGAACCCTTTTGCGAATTCCAACGCCGAGGCCTCGATCCGTTCGGAAATTTTCTCGGGCCTTCCCACGAGCTCGTAGAGCCGTACGGGTTCGTTTTTTCCTTTAACCCGGACCACGTCCAAAAGCCTCGTAAAAAATTCGTCCTGAATCTCGTGTTGAACGGATTCGCTGACCAAAATACTCACTCCGTAATCCTTACCCGCCGCCTCCAAACGCGCCGCAAGATTGACCGTGTCCCCCATCATCGTGTATGCGGAAATGGAATCGGTTCCCATAAATCCGACTTTTGCAAGACCAGTATTGAGTCCGATCCGAATCTGCATCTCCTGCGCTTCCGGAATATACGCCTTTTTATCCCTCCACTCCTGTCTGAGTTTTTCCAGGGTTTCGATCATTTCCACCGAAGCCCTCGCCGCTTTGATACAATGTCGGTCCACTTCCACCGGAGCGTTGAAGATTCCCACGATCGCGTCCCCGATATACTTATCCAGAACGCCTTCGTGTTTTTTCAGAATGAGGGTCATCGCGGAAAGATATTCGTTTAACAAAGACGCTAATTCGACCGAGGTCAGTTTTTCGCTGATGTTCGAGAATCCCGCGACGTCCGAAAAGAACGCGGTGATCCTCTTTTCGCTTCCCCGTTTTAGCGCAGCGAGATCGACCATAGCTTCGCTCACGACGACGGGATCGATCATCGTTCCGAGAATGTTCTTGATCTTCTCCCGTTCCCGCAACCCCGCCACCATCGAGTTGAGCGCGATCGTCAAAGTTCCCAATTCGTCCTTACCGCCTTGTTCGAATTGAACCTCCAGATTTCCGTGTCCCACTTCCTGGGCGTGAAAGATGATTCGTTTAATCTTTTGAACCACGAAACCGGAGATCAAAATCGCAAGCAGAATGGACATCGCGCAGATGATCAAGGCCGTCGCGATCGCGGAGTTCCTGTTCTTACGAATCATCTGCAGACCTTCCGTACGATCCACGAGCGTTCTGGAAATCCCTGAAAGATTGGCGGTTAAGATCGACGAAGCGATCTCCTCTCCGGATTCCGAAAGCAGAGGTTTGGAATCCAGCCCCCACAGGATTTCCTCAGCTTCTCCTCTAGAGTTCGCGATGATACCGTCCGGAATTAATTTTTTGAGTTGAGGCGTGGGCGTTTCGCTTTTGCCCGAATAGATCCAATCTCGAATCGCCGCATAACGTTCCTTCGCGAGAATCTGCTCCTTCGGGTTCCTCAGATAATCCTGATACGCTCCGGAATTTTGGCTGAATCGGAGAACGATCCAATCCTCCAAAGCGGCGTTTCTCGCCTGACCGAGGGAATCGATCCAAAGGTCGGTTTCGCTTTGAATCGGAAAGGACGTCTTCGGATTTTTGTTTTTACCCGGTTTCGGCTTCGCCGCGTTTTCCGCCGCGACTTTTTTGTCCTCCGAAAATTCGTTTCGGAACGTTTCGAAAACCTCGTCCCGATCCTGAACGAGTTTGGAATAGCGCCCGTATAAATCGCGATACGTTCGATCCTGAAACGGTGGAATAGGAGGTTTTTTCTCCTTAAGTTCCTGGATCCTTTTTTTTAGGGAAGGAATCAGATCGCGGATCTGATAAGAGACGCTCACATCCTGTTGCACATAACGTTTTGCGAAATCGGGCGCCGTTCCGCGCATCTTCAACGCGCGTTCCGTCGAGTTCTGGTTTCGGAAAATGGGGGAATACAACGTCTGCAATTCCGTTTTACCGATGGTATATGCGTTTTCTCTGATATTCTGAGAAAAATCGAGCGCCAGAATCTTTCGGATGGAATCCTTGAGGTGCGCGTCGATTTCGGAGAAGAAGACGTCCGAATTGACCGGTCCGTCCGGTTTGAAAATTTTCGTGTCGAAGGAAGGAATCAGATTTTCCTTCACCTGATTGCCGATGACCGGGAAGGTCTGGATCCGATACTGGGACATATCCAGACCCAGTTCTTCGATCTTCCTGTGTTGTTTGGACAGCGAAAGTTCCAGAATGGAACGATCCAATACGTTACGCGCCTTTTCGATCTTATCCTTTAGGGATTCGGTTGCGGCCTCCGTTTCCTGAATTTCCCTTTCGGAAGTTCTTTCTTTTGCGTGCAACTCGTCCCATCTTCCCTTCTGCTCGTTCAAATCGGCTTCCAAAACCGCGACGACCTGCGCCAGGGTTTTGAGTTTGGAATACGTCGCGTCCGTAATTCCGAGACCGTTCGGATCCCGTAAAAGGGAATGGGTTTTCTTCTCCAATTCCTCGATGTCCGATTTGGAAAGATAGACGGAATAATACGTGTCCTTGATTTCGGATTTTTTCTCCTTACCCAAAACGCCGAACAACTTCGTCTTAAATCCGAAAAGGCTGACCTGTTTTTCCTCCTGCGTTACCACCTTCGTTCTGTATTTACGAAGCGCCTGACTCTGACGTTTTACCCGTTCGCGGAAGGATTCCACACGAATCAGACTGCTCGAAATATTCTCCAATTCCAAAACCAAACCGGAGATATAATGCCTCGAAATCGCGGCCTCTTTTTCGTAACTTTGTGTGAGAATTTCGGTCTGTTGATTTACGTCGATAAAGGAAAGAACGACTACTGTAAGCGCGATTAACGCGCCGGTAAAAAGGGCGAGTTTGGCGCGAATCCCCAGATAGAGTAGTTTCGTAAAGTCGAAGACCACTCCGAGCCAACCTTTCGTTTTTTCCGAAAGGGATTTCGGTTGTGCGGATTCGTTTCGAATCGGATCTGTGTCCACTGCGGTCTCCTCGGCTTCCATGATGCTCTCTGCATTCTCATGAATACCCGACGCGCGAGTCACGAAATTAATGATTTAGTATAAGGAATTTTCGAAGTACGGTAAATCCGAAAATGCGGAACCTCTGAAAATATTTGACAAATCCTTTGGAGAACCCAACTTATCCGGATGCGATTCGTGTCTCGTTTCGGACGAAAGGTTTTTTGGATCGCATTTTTTATTTTTTCGAATTCCCTTTTTGCAATTGAGCCCGCTTTAATTATAAAACCGGATTTTCCCGGAAGACAGCCTTTGCTGAATTCCGTGTATTACGTAAGAGATCCGGAAATGCGTTATCACGCGAAGGATTTTTTCGATTCCTTAACTTCGATTCCGGTTCAAAAGGTGAAAAATCCTACCTTTGGATTCGGATATGATCCGGTTCCCTATTGGCTTTACTTCGAAGTAGAAACCCCGAACGATGTGGAGAACGATTTTTTACTGACGCTCCATTATCCTCATCTGGATCGGGTCGACGTTTTTTTCAAAACCGAGAACGGAAATACGGGAGAATACAACACCGGAGACGTTCTTCCGTTTATGACGAGACCGGTGGAAAACCGTTTGTTTCTCTTTCCTCTTCCGCTGGAGAAAAAGGGAAAAACGAAGGTGGTCGTCCGCGTTTTCACCGAGGGCGCTTTGAGTCTTTCGATGACCCTTTACGACGCAAAAACCAAGGAACGTGAAACCGGTTCCGAACTCGCCAAAGATTCCGCGTTTTTCGGCGCGTTAGCCGTCATGGCGATTTTCAATCTGTTCCTTTTCGCGGGGATCCGGGAACGATATCTACTCTATTATTCTTTTCTAATACTCTCCGTTCTGCTCCATCAGATTATCCTTCCCGGATACGCGTTCGAATGGTTCTTTCCGAATCAACCCGTATTCATCAATCAGCTTCATCTGGAAGCGGTGGCCATGATGATGATCTTTATGGCTCTGTTCCTTTCCTCGTATCTGGAGGCGAAGCGTAAATACTCCGTATTGGATCTGTTTCTAAAAGGTTCCTTGTGGGCCGGATTGGGATTGGCGTTTCTGATCCCCCTGGTTCCCGGAAGATATCTGATTCCTTTCACGTCCCTATTTCCTTTGTTGCAGATGACCGTGATCTTTTTGATCTCCTTTTTCCGCGCGATCAAAGGAGAACGAAAGGCGGTCATTTTTTTGACGGCTTGGTTTTTTACCTTAGCCGGAGGAATCATCTTCGCATTCAGCCGATTCGGATTTTTTCTCAAGGATTCCCCCGCCATTCCGTTTTTACAGACCGGAATCATATTGAGCGTTCTGTTTTTATCCTTAGCCCTTTCGGAGAGGATACGAAGTATAAGAAAGGAAAAGGAAGAGATAGAGGAATACGCGGGCAAACTCGAGGAACTTTCCTACATGGATCCCTTGACCCGCGTGTTCAACAGGAGATATTTCGACGAACAGATCCGAATGGCGTGGGGCCGGGCTTCGCGGCATCATTCCCCCTTGTCGCTCCTGATGATCGACGTGGATTTTTTCAAACAATTCAACGATACGTATGGACACGTGGAAGGGGACCGCGCTTTGATTCAGGTGGCCCGCGAAATCAGGGCGGGACTTCGAAGATCGCACGACATCGTCACCCGTTACGGAGGCGAAGAATTCGCCGTTATTCTTCCCGACACCCCGATAGAAGGGGCCGTCGTTGTCGCATTAAATATTTTGGCGAAGGTGGAGGCCCTGGAGATCGTCCACATCCGGAGTCCGTTCTCCAAAATCACGGTTTCGATCGGAATCGGATGCACCGCGGAACCGCAGGTCCGTTCCGTCGCGGAATTGATCGAACTTTCGGATCAGAATTTATACCAGGCCAAATTCTCGGGAAGAAACCATATCAAACATTGATCC
>NZ_NPEF01000184.1 GCF_002811955.1 Leptospira ellisii | reverse complement strand
CTTATCCGACGTCAACATCGTTTCGAACACGTTCTCCCCGGTTTTAGGGTTGTATTGATTTACGTTCGCCCCTTTTTCGATCAGGAATTTCGCCAAATCGTATTTACCCTCGTAAATCGCGTTGTAAAGCGGGCTGCGGTAGTAGGCGAAGCCGGTCCTCTGGTGGTTGTTATATCTGTAGCCGCCGATCTTTACGTTTGCCCCGGCATCTACGAGCAGTTTGGCGGTCGCCACATCGGCAACGAAAGACAACGGAGTGAATTTGCCACGTATGTATTCGTCGCGATGTAATACGAAACCTCCGATGCTCATCGTGTTTTCATAATCACATTCTTTTCCTCTAATATTAGGATTCGCTCCTTTGGACAGCAGAAGTTGGACGAGTTCCTTGTTTCCGGCCGCGGCCGCCGCTTCGAGCGGGGTTTCGCAGTCCGATACGTCGTTGGGATCCGCCCCGTCGTTGATCTTTTGGACGACAGCAGCCGTGTTTCCCGATTTGATCAATTCCGCCGTGCTCGTGCAGTTTGAAACCGTCGACACCATCAAAAAAATCGCGACTACCGCGATTCGTAGTTTTAACTTCATTTTTCTCCTCTTAATATCAAAAGATTGCGGTGATAAATTTTAAATTTCGTTTTTTCCGTAGTCAGATACGTTCGGAGTTCCGACCAAAACCTGCGACGGAAGAAGCGAATCCCTCACTAAAATACGTGTTCTCCGAAAATCCCTAAAAAACCCGTAGTTTGATGTCCCCCGGCAATGGATCTCCGACGTGCAGTCCGCTGATCATGAGGATCCCGTCGAAATCCTGCGTAAATTTGAACTCGACGTTCGTTTGTGAATTCGCGTTCACGTAAACTTCGGTCGAAGACGCAAAAGCGTTGCTCGGTCCGATGAAAGAGATAGAAGCTCCGTGACAGCCCGATTTTTTGAGACTATAGCCGAAACTATTGCCTGCCCCTTGGTATTGAACGTTGGACGTAATCGAGGATACTTGTAACGTCTGTCCCGTCTTTGCGATGAGATGAAGATATGCTTTCGGCACGACGGACGACGGGTTTTGAGAATAGATATCATACTGCTTCAATACGAATTCCGTAGTGGGTTCGTTATATGTATCCGAGATGACGTCGTTTCCGGTCACACAATCGTATTTAGTCAGCATATCGAGCAACATACTGTTTTCAAAATACGTGGTGAGTTCGTTTTCTTTTTTCTTCTCGTTCGGACAGGCCGTAAAAAGAAACGAAAGCAGGGAGAGAAGGAATAGTTTTTTCAATTTCATTCCGGCAGAAAAACGCGAGACAACCAGAAGTCCATTTGAAATCTACGGCGGGGAATTGCGAAATATAATAAGACGTCTATCTTATGTTTGAAATATAATACCGGAGGGAAGGGAAAAAAGGAAGGGGAATCGCGATTCGAAATTCCCCGATTCTTATTCTTTAATCAATCGTTCGATGGTTTTTTCGGAGAATTCTTTCATCGGAACGCCTTTGCCGACGATCGTTTCCAAAGACTTGGAGAAATTCTCCCGTCCTTTTAACATTCCCACCGAAAAAATATTTTCCGATTCCACTTCCAGATTTCGGATCGAATCCGTAAGCTGATTCTTCTTTTCTTGAATCTGTTGTTTGAGAACCGCTTGGTCCATGTCGGGAGCTTCGGTCAATTCCCGAAACAAAGGGGTTTCACCGAACAGGATGTTGATCAGTTCGCTGTTCGGAGTGTTACCTTCGTTCAGAATTCCGAGTTTCATCTGTTCTTTGGAAAATTCTCCCTGAAGTCCGGAGAGCGTTTCCTGGATTTTCAGGTAACGCGAAGTGAGCGCCGAAGAAAATTCGGTTTTGTCCAGACTTCCTTGTCCTTCCGCATTCGTTACGGACTTTCCGGAAACGGAAGACCGTTTATCGCGGATGAGCTTTTCCGCCGAGCTGATTAGATTTGTGAGTGGAACTTCCATGTTCTTTCCTCCTCTCAGAATTTGAGATCCGGAAAGAAAACCCGTTTCGGTTTATACGGAGAGGGGACTTCTTTCCTGAAATACTCTATGTCGCATCAAAGATCTTACTTCTGGAGACAATCTATACTAGATATCGGACGGTATTCGGGAAATAAATGAATTTTTTTTTCGCATTTGGAAAAAAATTTACGAAACGACTTAAGATTCTAAAGATTCATGCGACGAAACATCCAAAAACACAATCCCAGAAACAATCCGGGGGTGATCCAAACTCCCGCGAAAGCCGGAATTACGGCGTTTTCTCCCAGCGATTTGCCCGCCGAATTGAAGATGTAATAAACCAAAACCACTCCGATCGTGATTCCCAAAGAGGCGACGCCGGCCGTCTTTTTGGTGAAATATCCCGCGATCGTTCCGATCAAGGTCACGATGATCGTCATCATCGGAGTGGCGAACACCGCGTGTTTTTCCGTGAGAACGTCTCCGTAGGCGAGGCCTTTTTGGATTCTCCGTTTTTGTTCCTCTTCGAGTTGAAAGAGATTCATTTCCTCCACGGATCCCGCGGGTACTTTGAAGTATTTCGGATCTTCCGGAAGTTCGTATTCCTTTTCCAAAAAGGTTTCCTGCGACACGAGTTTTAAGTCGTTGTCGAAGTGCCATTCCTCCACCTTTTTCATCTTCCATAGTTTGGTGTCGTAGTTGTACTTCGCCTTTAAGGAGGATATGACGGTTTCGGGAGATCCGTCCGGCCGTATACGGATGTAATTGAATCCTCCGTTGATCTCGTCCTTATCCGGGTCGTAGAAGTATAAGTAATAGAACCCTTCCTTTCCTTTTACGTGGAATTGATATACGCTGTTGGCAAGAGTGCCCATCCCTTCGGTCAAGGTATCGTGTTCTATCTTGGCCAATTTATTGACGGGGCGTACGATCAATTCGGTTCCGATCAACATGACGATCCACATCAGAATTCCGAACGCGATAAGAGGAGTTACGATCCTGAAAAAGGAAACTCCCGCGGCCATCATGGATACGAGTTCCTTGTTCACCGAAAATTGCCCCACGGTAAAACAGATGGAGAACATCAAAGACATCGATACGACCGTCGTCGAGATGATCTTCGGAAGGCTGTACAAAAGGAATAACGCGATGTGAAAACGAGGGGCTTTGGTCGCCGTGAAATTTCTCATGTTGTCGTTTACGAGGGAAAGCAACATGATTCCGGTGAGAAGAATCACCGTTCCGATGAAGATTTTGAAAAATTCCCCGAAAAGATACCGATCGAGGATCTTCGGCGGAAAAAATTCCTCCTTCCATTTTAACAGGAAGGAGCTGATTTCACGGGGGTGGAAAGAAATTGCGGACATGTATTTTCGGAATCCGAGGACCATTTTGAAAGGGTTTCCGCAAATGGCAACCCCTTCGTCGTCGACGAAATCATCGAAAAACCGCGAAACTCGTCAGATACAAGGCTCCGCCGATGATTCCCGCTGCCGCGGTAAATCGTAAAATACCCGGTAACAATCCGTCTGCGGTTTGGAATCGATCCCAAAAATCCAATTTGGTCTGAAGTTTACGTTCCTTTCCGGGAACGAGTCTGGGATATTCGGGCGCCGCCTTAGAAGGGGAAGGGGCGGTTCCTATCGCGAATTTTGGATCGCGGATTTTTTCCCCGACCTTCGCTTCTGCCGCCAACAACAGCTCCAGACTTTCCCTCTGCAAAGCGTAGAAGGCTCCGATCGCTTCGTCGATCCAGGAATCCACCACTTCCAACCATTGCTGCATGTTGTCCTCCGTGGCTTTGGTGAATCCGAACTCGCTGAACGCCGCGGACCATTCCTGCAATTCGAGACGCGAGAGCAGCTCCGAATCTAATATTACACTTTTCTTATGTTTGTGGATGACGGCGAGCGCGTCGTAAACCTGATTTCCCGCCGAGACGAGTCGTTTTAGTTCCCGTCCGCTTACGTGACGATCCGCCGTGACTATCGTATATACGTTGTTCAATAAACCCCGGCTGTCTTCGAGATCCGCCTGCGTATGATCCGCGTAGTGCAGAATCTCCAAAAGTCCTCGCAGATATTCCGGCCAACCCGAACCGATTTGTTCCGCGGCGCGGAGGTGCGCCGTTCTGCAGAGCCGGTCGTGTTCGAATAACGATTTACGCTCCGTTTTACATTCCTTTTCCAGGTCTTCGATGACTGCGGGAAGCTCCTTTTTCTTCAATTCGGTTCCGCGAAATCGTATGATGCCGTCCGGGGGAGAATAGAATCCGTCCCTCAGCGCGCTCAATAAATTTTTTTCCTTTTCCAGAAAGCGCAGTTTTTCCAGACGTTCGGATAAACTCTGCGGATAGACTGTTTTCAGCGTTTCCGGAACCGAATCGATTCCGGTTTCGTAGAACTCTTCCGGTGATGACGCATAACGTGTGAACGATCGACCCAGATAGGAGCCTTTGTAGCGGCTGTTCAGGTATTCCTTCGCGTAGAATTTTTCCACCGAAACGAGGATCTCCGGATCGTGTTCGAATTCGGTTTGGAACTTGGAGAGGATCCGATCCGTGAATTTTTCGCGCAGCGATTCCGCGTCGTCGAAAACGAGCCAGCTGCTTCGATCGTCCAAGGTTCCGGGTACGTATCTTTTTTTCGCGTTGGCTTCGCGTTCATGATTGTACGGATGTGTCGCCCACATACGGGGAGGTTGCGCGATTTCGGAGTTGAAGACGCGATGATTCTCGGGATTTTCGGTCGGAAGTTCGGGAGCGTGTCCGTAACGGGGGTTGTTCCAAATTCTGCGGGATTGATCTATGACCTTGGAGTGGATGGGAAAGATATCCTTCGCGACCTTTCCCGTACGGATATGATCGAATAAAAATCCCTGCGTGGTTTCCCAGGCTTCGTCCGCCGCTTGCAATTTATGTAATGCATGAATCAACGCGTCGCTGCCGGTGACGGAGACCGCGACCAAGTCCGCCTGGAATTCCATCTCGCGGGAAAGCGCGCGCTGCGCCAACACGATCAGGTTGAAAAAGGATTCCAACGCGGAGCGTAAGGACCAGATGACGAGACGCAACACCCATCCGATCCATGCGACGCGGATATCGAAACGGGAAAGGGAGGCGAGGAACTTATCGAGCGCGTCGCGTTTTCCTATCAGATGAGCGGCGACCTGCTGCGCGATGTAGACCCAATTTCCGACCGCCATACTACGTTGTGCGAAATGTCCGAATTCGTGCGCGAGCACCGCCTTGAGTTCGCTTATGCTCAGAACGTTCACCAACGCGAGGCCGATCTCGAGATTCTTTTTGGAAGGAAAGAAGAAGTTGAGAACGGAAAGATCGTAGAATACGCAGGCGTTCACCTGAGCCGACAAAAAGACGCGGTGCGGTTTGGGTGCCCCCGTTTCCTCCGCGAGTTTATAAAGAAAATGAAAGAGCTGAGGCTGGCTTTCCGGCGTGATTTCGAATTCGTCCCCCATATTTCCCTTCTTGACGAAGAAGAGGGCTTTGATCATGAACAATGCCACGAGACCGGAACCGACCCCGGCGATCAGGGAATATAATTCGGTCCCGCGATCGGAAAATCCGAAGCGGATCAGGGAATAGGACGCCCAGGCGAACCAACCGCTTAACGCGAGATATACGAGTATAAAAAGTATCAACCCCAGAACCGTCAGCCAAAGATTCCGTTTGTGCGCGGGATTGGGCGCTCCGAGATCCGGGGGAACGTTCATGGGACTTGCGGGGTATATATGATCCATAGTCGATGTCCTTTGTCTTTCGGGATTCTTTCGATTTCCGTATTAGAGTAAAGCCGGAAACCGGACCGATCCGGACAAAACGTTCGGAAAAAATCGGGAAGAGCCGGGAAACGTATGCCGGATTCGCGGGAATATTTGGATTGACGATTCCGTTTCGACGCGCGATTCTTCCGAAGATAAAGGAGCCGTTCATGAAATTTCGTTCTCTTCTTATAATTGCGCTTTCCGTTTGTGTGACTACGGGAACTCTTTTTGCGGAAAAATCCACCGAGGAACATATCAAAACCCTTTCTTCAGGATCCGATTCGGAAAAATACGAATCCGCGGTCGCCCTCGGAAAAGGAAAGGAAAAGTCGGCCATTCCCGAATTGATCAATCTTCTGAATCGGAACAACGAACCGAAAATCGCGACCGCAGCCGCAGTCGCTTTGGGAAGGATCGCGGAATCGGGAGATTCCACCATCGCCCTGAAAAATAAGATCATTTCCTCCGAAAACGGGGATATCGTTTACGCTTCCTTGGCTTCCCTTCTCAATATCACCACGAAAAACGAGAAATTGGAAGATTCGACGAAAGAGGCGTTCGAATTTGCGGATAAGAACAGAAGAGGGGACGAATACGTTTCCGATTTCCTGGATTTGATCAAAAAGAAACTCAAACTCTGATCCGTTTTCACGTCGTTCCGACGACTCGGAAACTATACGTTTTCGGGTCGTTATGCGCTGCCTCTTTTTCCGCCTACCCAACTATGAGCTCTTTCGCAGGTTCGTTCGCTTCTTCCTCGCATCGGAGAATCGATCCTTTCCCCGTTTTCGAATCAAAATATGAGTAAAAAAGAATATTCTAAATTAGTTTCCGGGTATATGGAACAATCCGATATTTTAAAGGAGTTTCGTTCGCTTCCCGGGGTCGGCAAGTCGATCGCGATGGACTATTGGAATTTAGGTTTCCGCAGCCTGGACGAGATCAAAACCGCGGATCCAGAAAAGTTATATCTTCGGATCTGCGATTATCACGGTGTACACGTGGATCGTTGTATGCTTTATGTGTTTCGGTGCGTGCATTATGCGCTGAACGTAAAAAAGCCGGATTCCGAAAAGTTAAAGTGGTGGAATTGGAAAGATACAATTCCGCCGAAAAAAAATCAGAAATCGAAACGGTAATTGACTCCGATTTGGAGATAGCTGAGCGAGGTTTTCGATTCGTAAAGAACCGGAATCAGGATGCGAGGTCCGATGAGTTTCGGTATTTCCTGGCTCAGATCGGAATTTCCTCCTCCGTCGCCGTCCGAGATATAACCGGATTGAAGCTTGTTTTTGAGGATCAGATTGCTCGCCTCCATAAATAGGCTCCAATTCCCGGAAATCTTATAGGAGAACTTCAGATTCACTTCCCTGCCGCTCGCGGTCCATTGATAATCCAGACCCGTTTGGGAGAAGTTTCTATTGAATTCGTAACGAAACTCCTGATTGCGAAGGGAGGAAGGGCCTTTCATTTCCAAATGGAGAATTTGTCCTTGAAACGAGAAGAGCTTCAGAAATTTGAATTCGAACGCGAGACCGTAGCTGTAACCCTTTAGAGGATTAGAATATTCGCGAAAGCTAAAGCGGTTCGGATTATTTCCGAGAGGAGTGATTTCTCCGAGGCTGTAGACTTCCTCCGTGGTTTTGGTCCAAATCCTTTCCACCCCGCCGAGAATCTGAAGATCCACTGCGGGATGAGGATACGGAGTAAAACCCATACGGGAGGATACTTTTTGGAATTTGGTGTTTCCGTTTCCGAGAATCAAATTGTTCGAAGTCTCCTGTGAACCTCCTCCGCCGTTGTTGAAGTTCAAACGTTGAAATCCTAGGACGTCCAGATTTCCCTTCGCTTCGGTTCCCCGTAATTCGAACGAAAAACGGTTCCAAGCGTAGTAGAGACGCGCGGTGGAACTCGTGTTTTCGGTTCGATACGGAGTCAGAAGGATTTCCGACTGACTTTGCGAACCGCCGAGAAATAACGCCCCGTATTGGATCGTTTGGTAGAACGGTCTGAGTTCCGTTTGATTCTCTCCGCCTCCGATTCCCAAGGAAGCCTCGAAGTAACGCCGTTTCGAATCCGAAATTTCCCGTTCCCTTTTTTCCGTTCT
>NZ_NPEF01000183.1 GCF_002811955.1 Leptospira ellisii | reverse complement strand
CAACAAAACCCAAACCAATGGCCCGCAGCCGTTCAAGAACGTTTTTATTCCGAAAAAACTTCGGAAATCGATTCCGCTTGGTTTAAGGAAGTGAAAAATTTTAAGAATCTATCCGTTCTTTTTTTAAAGTCGGGAGAAGTCGTAAAAGGACAAGTCACTCGAATCGACGCAGAAGGTGTGAAGCTATTTTATAAAGGCAAAGAAAGGGTTTTCCCGAGAAAAGAAGTTTTGAAGGTTCGATTTCAGGAATAAGGAAGAATTAGATATGTCCCGTTTCATTTTTTATCTTTCTCCGTTTGTCGTTTTATGTATGATTTCTTTGAACTTCGGTTGTTATTTGAATCCATATTTTAAGGATGCGGTTACGACGGAGGCCTCCGAGGATTCTTCTTGGAACCTTTTGTGGATATTTGCGGGAACTCCCGTCATCCAAGGTGATACGGTTCTTTTTCCATTGACCGGGCTGCGTTGGATGCGTTGTTCTTATGGAGAATTTTATGACGAAGTAAAGAATGAATGTACATTCGGTGCATATTTCGAAGTTTATTGTTCCAGTCCGGACAATCAATGCAACGGCTCTATTTCCGGCGGCAACCTAACATCGGGGCAAGCATTCAGCGACTGCCAAAGTAGTTTTTCTTATTATGTCGGTGGAACGGGATGGAGAGTTCCTACCGTTACGGAATTGAAGTCTCTCGTGTATTGTTCGAATGATGTCGATGTTGCGAATTCTACCGGTACGAGCGGTTGTGCCGCGGGAGATGGTTCGTTTGAAGCGCCGACAATTAAGAAATCGATGTTTCCCGGACAATCGCTAACTTCGCTTCCATTTTGGACAAGTTCTAGTAATTCGTTAGATCCAGCGACGGCATGGAGTGTGGATTTTTCTACCGGAGTTGTGAACCAAAATACCTCGAAAACGAGCATCGGGTATATTCGTTGTGTTTTGGGAGGATCGCCATAGGACTTTCATTTGTTTTTCAAAGTAATAGCCGTAAATTACCTTCCGTTTTAGGAGAATTTGCGGGAACTCCCCTTACCTCTCTCCACAAACGACACAAACTTACCTAAAACTGTTTCCGTTATGAGATTTCTCACTCGATTCGCGAAAAAACGAAATAAGATATAATAAAAGTCTCAATCACCTTGACGGAAGATCGGTGATTCAAAAAATGAAATTCCCGAAAAAACGGTTCCGTTTCGATATGGATTGCGGTGGATTCGAGTCTTCCCCATTCCTGCGCGGAGCAGAAATTATTTAGAAAGTTGAAATATATTAATTTTCTAAAATGATCGTTTCGAATTGTATTCGTCCGATCCAACTATAAAAATAAAATACGCATCGTTTCGATCGACGTATAAACGATAGAATGTGTTCCCTTCCGATAAAATTTCCGATAAGGAATAAATTTTGAATCAGAAGGAGAATTACGAAGATGAACTTCGCGGAAATATCGATCAAACGACCGATTTTCATAACATGTACGGTTTTGATCATTCTTGTGACGGGATATCTTTCCTTAAACAAACTGGGAGTCGATCTATTCCCGAACGTTTCGATTCCGGTTGTGACCGTAACGGTGCCGTATCCGGGAGCTTCTCCGAACGAAATAGAAACCCTGATCGCCAAACCCATCGAAGACGAAATGTCGACGATCTCGGGCGTCAAGCGCGTCAAATCGAACTGTAACGAAGGATTCGGAACCGTCATCGTCGAATTCACCCTGGAAACCGACATAAAATACGCCGAACAACAGGTTCGAGACAAGGTTTCCTCCGTTAAACCGAAACTTCCCAAAGATTCCAAAGAACCTATCATACGAAGGGTGGACCCGTCCGACCAACCGATTTTGGTTCTGTCCTTACGAGCGGATCTTTCCGAGGCCGGGCTTTTCGACGTCGCAAACGAGGAGATCAAACAAGGGCTTCTTACCGTAAAGGACGTGGGGAATATCGCCATATTCGGCGGACGAAAACGGGAGATTCATGTCGCATTAGATCGTAATAAATTAAAGGAACATATGATATCCGCTTCGATCGTTTCCAACCGTCTCGCCGCCGGAGGAACCAACATTCCAGCGGGGAAAGTGAGCAAACAAGATCGGGAACTCGTTTACAGAACGATCAACGAATTCAATTCGCCTCAGGAAATTAGGGACACGCCCGTTTCCCTTTTCGGCAACGAAGTACCGGTTAAAATCGGCCAGCTCGGCGAAGTTTACGATACGCTGGAGGACGAAACGACCCGAGCCTACTATAACGGTAAGAAGGCGGTCTTTCTTTACGTTTATAAACAATCCGGCGCCAACACGGTCGCCGTCGCCAAAGAGGTCCGTAAACGCGTTTCAAACATGAATCTCGAACTTCAAAAGAGACAGGGAACCCCTTCTTTGGAGATCGCGAGCGACAATTCGACCCAGATCGAAGACAACATCTACGACGTGAACGAAACGATCATCATAGGCATCGCACTGACGATCATAGTCGTTTTGCTGTTTCTGGGGAGCGTTCGATCCACGATCATAACGGGGTTGGCGCTTCCCAATTCTCTGCTGGGCGCTTTTATACTTATGCAGCTCGCCGGTTTTACGGTCAACGTTATGACGTTATTAGCTTTGAGTCTTGCGGTCGGTCTTCTCATCGACGACGCGATTGTCGTCCGCGAAAACATCTTTCGACACAGGGAGATGGGAAAAACGGCGAGAGAGGCGGCGATCGAAGGAACGAAAGAGGTAACCTTGGCCGTAGTGGCGACGACGATGACAGTAATCGCGGTTTTTATGCCGATCGCGTTCATCAGCGGAATCGTGGGACAATTTTTGCGTGAATTCGGTCTGACCGTTTGTTTCGCGCTTTTGATTTCGTTATACGACGCCCTCACGATCGCTCCCATGATGTCCGCTTATTTCGGAGGAGCGGTTTCCCATTCGCCGGGAAATTTACATCCCGATTCGACGGCGGCTTCCGCGTTACGATCCTCTCCTCAAATCAAAACGAAAACCGGTACCCCCTCTACAATATTCATAATTTTGAATCTACTATGGATGCCGTTCCGGTTCCTATTCCGGATTCTGGAAAGGTGCCTGGACGTGATCCTCGCCGGATTCAATTCGTTCCAATCCCTTCTCGAGAATTTATACGCCGCCGTTTTGCGTTTTACGTTGAACTGGCCGATTCTGATCTTATCCCTCGCCGTTTTCGTTTTTGCGGTGAGTTTGGTTCTTACGAAATTCATCCCGAAGACGTTTCTTCCGGCTCAGGATCAGGGAAAGTTTCAGGTGACTTTGAACATGCCACCGGGAACCACGGTGGGAGGAATGGCCGATGTCGCACAACGTGTTTCGTCTTTGATCGCCGCCCATCCGGAAACTAAACTCGTGGGTATGTCCAATACCAACCGGTCCGCCACTATGTTCGTCGAGATGGTTCCTTCCAAACTGAGAAAAATCAATACGAGCGATTTTAAGGACGCGATCCGGAACGAACTCGTATCCTTTTCCTTCGCGACTCCGATCGTGAAGGACATAGACAACGTAGGAGGAGGTCAAAGGCCGTTCACGTTAGTCGTAAGCGGAAGCAACGGAAAGGCGGTCGAGCGATACGCCGATCTTCTTTACCGTAAACTCCGCGAATCCAAGGCGCTTCTCGACGTGGATACGAGTTATCGAAGTGGGGCCCCCGAGTTTAGAATCGTTCCCGATCGCGACAAGGAAGTGCAACTCGGAGTTTTAGGAACCGTCATCGGAACCGAATTGCGGACCTTGGTGGAAGGAACGGTTCCCGCTGTTTATCGTGAAAACGGAATCGAATACGATATCCGCGTTCGATTGAAGGAGGGACAACGCGATCTAAAGGAGAATTTTTATCATTCTTTCGTGCCTAATTTCAACAACCGGATGATTCCGATCCAAAACGTGGCGAAAGCGGAGGAGACGATCGGTCTTGCAAGCATCAGCAGATTGAATCGGAACAAGTCCGTTGAAATCTACGCAGACGTCGCTCCGGGCGGTCCCGGGATGGGAGGCGCTATGCAGGAGATCGCCGCCTTTACCCAAAACGAGGCCCCGCTGCCCCCCGGAATCAAAATCAGTTATCTCGGGCAAGCGGAGAGTTTTCAGGAAATGGGCGTTTCGATGGCGATCGCGATGGGACTCGGTGTTCTGTTCATCTACATGGTGTTAGCTTCTCTTTACGAATCCTTCGTCACTCCGTTCGCGATCATGCTGGTGTTTCCTCTCGCGCTTTCCGGAGCGTTCATCGCGCTTTTCATCACGCGGAAGTCTTTGGATATCTTTTCGATGATAGGATTGATCATGTTGATCGGAGTCGCCACGAAAAATTCGATCCTGCTCGTGGATTTCACCAATCAGCTTTTGGAAAAGGGTTTCGAAATGAAGGAGGCGATCATCGAGGCGGGAAGGGAACGTCTTCGACCCATTCTGATGACTTCCTTCGCTTTGATCGCGGGTATGCTTCCGATCGCGATCGGATTGAACGAAGCCTCCAAACAAAGGACGAGTATGGGGATCGCGATCATAGGCGGTCTCATTTCCTCCACGATTCTGACCTTGGTGGTCGTTCCGGCGGCGTTTTCATACATAGAGAAGATCAACGAATTCGTCAGAAAACGTTCTCCGAATCCGGATCTATGAACTTTAATCCGAGGTATATTCAATATGTATGAAATTCTAAACAAAGATATTTCCGTGAAAAACGGAACGAGGGCCAAAATCCTAAAACGGGCCGAAGAATTGTTCCTGGAAAACGGATATTCCAAAACGCGCATGGAAGAGATCGCGAGAACGCTGCGTATGTCGCGGAAAACCCTCTACAAACATTTTGAAAACAAGGGTCATCTTTTTTCGGAGATGATCCGGGAAAAGGACGTCCGGATCGCCGACAAAGTGGAGGAGAGCGTTCGGGACGGAACTTCGGACGTTTTGGAGAAGATCCGCACGATCGGCGAGTTCAAGTCCCGCGAATTCCCCCCTGGATTTTCACGCGTTTGTTCCGAGATAAACCTCAGGGAGCCCGAACTGTTTCGGGCGATCCCGTTTGCGGGGACGGGAAGGATATACGAACGGATCCTCGAACTTTTCGCGGAGGGAATCGAAAACGGCCGTTTCCGTTCGGATATAGATCCCAGGATTTTCGCGTCGCTTTTGGACCGTTCCCTGGAGGCTGTTCTCGTTTCCTCGGAACTGCCTCTGGAAACGCCGAACGAAGCTGTTCTGGAGACGATTTACGGAATTCTATTTTACGGTATTATGAATCGCTCATAAACGTTTTTGTGAACCCGAATCCGCCTATTCGAGGGCGGATTCGTGCGTAACGGCCTTTAACTTATTCCATTCCGATCTGATTTCCTCCAGGGAAAGTTCTCCTTTGCCGGATTCTTCGGAGATCTTTTTTAGGACCGGCTGCAACATTCCCGCCTGTTCGAGGCTGATGTTTTCGCCCGCGTCCCGAAGGATACAGAAGACCGCGCTTTTTCCGGATTGACTCGTGAATTCGATCCTATCTCCTTCCGGTCTTCCGATCAAAGCGGCGTCGAACGCGCGATAGGCGCCCTTCCGCAAATGTCTCGTTTTCGCGACCCCGTCCTGATGGATTCCGGAACGATGGGAGATAACATCCTCTCCGATCAAAGGGGCTTTTTCGTAGATCGGAACTTCGGATAAATAGGAAATCAGACGGGATGTTTCGTAGATCGCGGAAAGATCGAGAGGAACGTCGACTCCGCAATTGTGAAGCGCCACCGCCACTTCGAACGTGTTCGTGTTTCCAGCGCGTTCACCTAACCCGTTTAAGGCGGTCTCAAGTTGGACGGCTCCCGAAAAATAGGATTCCACCGTAGTCGCGGTCGCCATTCCCAAATCGTTGTGGGTGTGGATCGAAACCTTCGTGTCTTTCGGCAGCGCGCCCGTCACCGCACGGACCATCGAAACGAACAGCCAGGGGCGATAACGTTCCACCGTATTGGGAAGATTGACCACGTCGGCTCCGTAATTCAACGCGGTGCGGAAGGCTTCGACCGCGAAGTCCAGATTCTCCAGCGCGTCGCCGAAATGTTCTCCGGAAAACTGAACCTCTCCGCGATCCCCGACGAGACTTTTCGCATACGCCACCGATTCGGAAATTTTTTGCAGAACTTTTTCTGGCGTCGTTTTAAGCACGTTTTGAATCGTAAAGGCAGAGATGGGATATACGATATGGATCCTCGGTTTGGGGGCGTTGCGGATCGCCTTCCAGGAAATATCGATCTCCTTTTCCACCGCACGGGATAACGAGGATATCACCACGTTTTCGGGCGCTATAGACGCGAGATATCTGCACGCTTCGAATTCCTGATCGTTGGAGGATGCGAATCCCACTTCGATCCCCTGTACTCCTAACTTTAGAAGTTGCTTAAATACGGTTTCCTTTTGTTCCAAATTCCACGGTTTGCGGAGCGCTTGGTTTCCGTCGCGAAGAGTGACGTCCATAAAAAAGGGGGCGTGTTTAGGAAGGGGATTTTGAAGAATTTCCGAGAAGGCTTGAATTTCCTTCGTATCCGTATCGATGTTTTTCGCCGCAAGCGCGTGTCGGGAAGTTTCCGTTTGATCCATGTGTTCTCCTTGAGCCGTCGGTTCGAGGAGCGGGTTTTCGGAAGAGGACTCCGAAAACAAAAAAGCCCGCTCCGGGAGGAGCAGGCTCGTCATTTTTTACAACTCTACCGGCTCCCCCTAACTAAGGAGGAGAAGAAGCTCAACAGAATTGAGGCCCGGAAGAAGATTGCGTAACATATAAATTCAGACTGGGAAAAGATCAGGAAAAATACAAGAAATTTTTGGATTCGTTTTCGAAAGAAGAATCGATAAAAGCCCAAAAACCGATCCTTCTTTCTAAGTCGCAGGCGAGTCCGGTTTTTTTCATTTGAGACTTATTGATTTGTTAGCAGAATCATTCTGCCTTTATCCTTGAAAGAATCACCTTTCTTTTTTCCAGTTATATATAATAAGAGATGAAACGACTAACGCGTAATCGAGTTGAGTGATATGACGTGCTGTTGTTATTTACAATGGCGTCAAAAGTATCTCAAAATATAAATCGAGATCACTTTTTGAATAAAACGACAAGGGGTTGTTAAAGAGAAGACTTGACGTACGAAGAGTGTGTAAAAAATTTCCTACCAAAGGAAGATGGTAGATATTTTTCCACAGAAACGTCACGGGACAGTTTTCTTCTCTCGCTTGATTACGGTTTCCTTTTTAGGAATCTTGTTTTTTCAGGTGGGGGCGATCCCTTCTCAATCTACCTCTCCGGCAAGGTCATACATCCCTTTAGAAAAAGCAGTGTTTGAACACGAGATCGAGAATGCCGAGTTCCCGTTCTCTGAAGCTGCGTCTCGAAAATCGTCGATCCTAAATTCCGCTCTTGGTGATTGGAAGCAAGAGGCTCTCGACTTTGATGCTCAGCAAAGCGTGGAGTCGTCCGCGTATCCGTCAGAAAATTCGTTCCTGGCGTCTCAGTTTGATTTTGTACTGCATCGAATTTTCGACACCTCGGCTTTTTTGCAGGACTTTTTGAAGTCTTCGATCTCTGCGTATTCTTACCATTTTCATTCCCCAAAGAACGAAGGCGCTTTGAAGATTCTTTTTACCTCCTTGGTTGCAGTTTCGCAAAACCGCAAAGGTGAGGCTGAGACGTTCTCGCCAAACTTGTCCAACGCGGCCGCTTCGAATTTCCTTTCTTCGTTTCGTTCGTTTGTATTTTTTCAAGCAAGCCGTATTTCGCAACCGGAGCGTGCGAAGACCGAACGAAAACGTTCGAGATACCTCGCTCTGTTATTTCATTTTCCTCCGAATTTTGATTTAGGATCCGTATGACGATGATGCTCGACTTTTTTT
>NZ_NPEF01000182.1 GCF_002811955.1 Leptospira ellisii | reverse complement strand
ATACAGGAGAGCCGAATGGGCGTTCCATTTATAGATATCAAGAGGTTTGAGCCGGGACTGCTGGAAGAATGGGAAGAGAAGGTGAAAGTTCTCAGCAAGAATGCGAGCTTTATCGGAGGAGAGGAGGTTTCCCTTTTGGAGAAGAATCTTGCCTCTTACGCACAAACGAAATATTCCGTCGCGTGCGCGAACGGTACGGACGCTCTCCAGTTGGCTCTGCGCGCGCTCGGTGTGGGAAAGGGAGACGCGGTTCTTCTTCCGGATTCCACGTTTTGGGCGACGTTCGAATCGGTGGTCAACGTGGGAGCCGATCCCTACACCGTGGACACCGACCCGGACGATCTTCAGATGGATTTTTCCGAATTCGAAAAGGCGGTGGATCGCGTTAAGCCGAAGGCCGCGATCATCGTACATCTTTACGGCTGGGGTTCGTCCCGCATCGACGACTTCCGCAAGTTATGCAAGTCCAAGGGAATTCCCCTTTTGGAGGACGGGGCGCAGTGTTTCGGCGTGAAATACAAGGGCGTATCCATCTATAAAGACGCTCTTATCAGCACCACTTCCTTTTATCCCGCGAAGGTTTTGGGCGGAGCCGGAGACGGAGGCGCGCTTTTCACGAACGACGAGGAATTGGCGAACAAGGTCCGGATGTTGTCCAATCACGGCCGGATTTCGCATTACGCGTACGGAGACGTGGGTTGGAATTCCAGACTGGATACGTTGCAGGCGGCGTTTTTGAACATCAACCTCAAACACCTCGACGCAAGGTTGAAATCGCGTCGCGCAAGTGCACAAAAATATTATGAAATACTCCCGAATCTCGGAGTCAACGTGATCCGACCTCCCAAGGATTACGAAGAGAACGGTTACTGCAACGTTACGCTCTCCACTCCGGAGGAAAGACCGAATATTCAGGAAACGCTGAAGGAAAAAGGAATCGGTTTCGGAAACATCTATCCCGGAGCGATGAGCGATCAACCCGGAGCGAAACCTTACATCAAGGGAAAATTCGGAGACAAACATACGACGGGAAGGATCTGCGCTTCCGTTCTTAACTATCCTCTGTTTCCTTATATGAAGGACGAGGAATTGGAAGAGGTCTTCGCCGCGATTCGGGCGTTCCATTCCGCGAAAAAATAGTCATATGCTTTAAGGGGTGAAACGTCCGCTCCTATTTTCATATAAGTTTTTTCTTGTCCTATCGTTGCGGATGGTCTAATATTAACAAAGGGGGATCCGATCATGGAAATAGACATAGGAATATCCGAAAAAAACAGGGATACGATCAACGCAGGTTTGCAGAAACTTTTGGCCGACACATACATCCTTTATTTTAAAACCCACAGTTATCATTGGAACGTGACGGGTCCGTTGTTCAATACGCTTCATCTCATGTTTCAAACCCAATACAACGAACTTTGGCTTTCCATCGATCTCATCGCGGAAAGGATACGGTCTTTGGGTTTTTTCGCTCCGATTTCCTCCGGACAACTCGGAAAATTGACTTCCATCCACGAAGAGGGCGGGGTTCCGAGCGCGGAGGATATGCTGCGTCATTTGGTGAGCGGTCATGAAACCGTGATCAAGACGGCGCGTTCCCTGTTGCCCGTCGCCGATGAGGGAGGGGACGAAGTTACGCTCGATCTTCTCACCCAAAGACTGGAAGTGCACGAAAAAACGGCGTGGATGTTGCGGAGTATGCTCGAAGTAAAAGGCACCTGATTCCCGGATTCGACCGGGAGCCGGAATGAATTCCGTGTCGAAGGAATCCGAATTTAAGAGGGACGGTTATTTTCTTTTCCGAGGATTTTTCGATCCGGGAGAATTAAGGACGGTCTCGGCGATCATACTTCGGGCGAACTACGTATGGAGAAAAAAACACGATTTTATCGGCAACGTAAATAGCGCCTATTTGACGGGTAAGGATTTTCTGACCGGACCGGAGGATCGCGAAACGATGTTCCGGTTTCTATCTTCGGAACGCCTGGTTTCGATAGCAAGAATATTCTTAAATTCTAATGCACGATTCCTGAATACTCAACTGTTTTTCGATCCGGAAGAAGGGACTAAAAGGCCCTATTGGCACAGGGACGTCCAGTATCTTGGGGCGGAAGAAGAGGAACAGAAAAATATCATAAGAAGGGACGGCGTTTTGCATTTCAGGATTCCTCTACGGGAGGATCCCGGTTTGGAACTGATCCCGGGATCCCATACACGGTGGGACACGCCTTTGGAATTCGATACGAGAATGGAGCGGAACGGGCGTAGGCATTCGGACGAACTTCCCGGTTCGATAAGGATCCCGCATTCTCCGGGAGATCTGCTCGTTTTTTCGGCGCATACGATTCATCGGGGCGTTTACGGCTCCGATCGGAGTTCGTTCGATATTCTTTATACGAGTTTTCCCGCGCAAAAATCGGAGATCGATCGGATGCGGCATTTTCCGGATTCGGATTCGATCCATTTCGAACGTTCGATCTTTAGAACGACTTAGTCGGCTTTACGCGGAAAACTTTTCCGGATATTTGGATTTTAATTCGTTCAAAAACGCGTCCGCGTTTTCGAGGGTATTCAGATCGACAAGGAGATATAGGACGGTTCTGAGCTGTACTTTTAGAAAAACGTAATGTTTTTTGGGAATGATCCCGAGCAGTTCCGGAGCTTTGACGTGGAAATTCCCGCTTTCGTCGGCGATCGAGATCGTGTCCTCCGTTACGGAAACGGTGCCGCCTCCGCTTTCGAATTTGATCCTTCTCAACATAAGAAACGGGCGAAGCGTATAAAAAAGTCCGAATATTCCGAAAAACAAGGCGATCGTAAATCCGTTCTTTTCCGAGGAAAGAATGAATTCCGCCGCGGAAAGCGCGATCAGTAGAGGTCCCGTAAATCTCCTTTGAAACCATAAAAACGGGCGGTTGTAGTAACCGAACAGATAATTGCGCCTTTGCGTTTTTACATCGGAAGAATATCTGTATTCCATAATATTCTTGAATACTCCCGTCTTAAGAATCGTTCCTTCAGTTGGCGATCAACTCGCGCGAAATTTCCTTTTCCACGCGGAAGTTCCGCACCAACGCGTTTAAAATGGAGGAAAGCTGCCTTAGAAATTCCCCCGTCGCGCTCAGCTCCTCCGATTGCGCGGAGATTTCGTGGAACGCGCCGCTGATGAATTCCACGGATTCGTAGAGGCCCTTGATTTCGGAGGAACGTTGTTCCATATTGTTCATGATGATGTCGCTCCGCTCCGTCATGGACGAATTCAGAACGTCCAGATTTCGGATCATGTCCGAATAACGGGCGCTGTTGTTCCTTATTTCGATCTGCGTTTGCGCAAGATTCTTAAATTCGTCCGTCAGAGTTTTGAAAAACTCGACCGTTCCGAATACGGTCTGTTTGCCGCGGAAAACGGAACTTTGTATTTCACCCAGAATGTCCGTCGCTTTTTTCGTGCTGTCCTGCGTGTTCGAAGCCAGTTTGCTGATCTCTTCCGCCACAACTCCGAATCCTTTGCCGGATTCCCCGGAACGAGCGGCTTCGATCGAAGCGTTGATCGACAACATTCCGAGTTTGACGGAGATGTCGTTGAGAAGTTTTACGAGCCCTTCCACTTTTTTCGCGGAATCTCCGATGTCGTTGATGTCCGATTCGAGATGATCCAATTCCTTCCTGCTTCGGTCTATCTTGTTCACCGATTCGCGCGACCGTTCGGAACCGAGCCTAAGATCGGAATCAAATTTTTGAAAACCGGTAACCAGTTCGTTTAACAATTGATGCGCTCCGCGTTCGATCTCTTTTTGTTCCGTGGCCGAGGAGGAAATCTGCCGGAACGAGTCCCGGAACGAATCGAAAATGGCCGTAACTTCCTCGAGACTCGCCGCCTGTTCCTGGATTCCCTGACTCATATTGCCCCAGGCGGCGGATATTTCGGAGGCGGAGTTTTCGAGTTCGCCGGATTTTTGTTTGATCGTATAGATCATCTCTCCGAGGTTTCCGAGATATTGATTCATCAAAAAGGCTATGGCGCCGGCTTCGGTTCCGTGATCCACGTGGATTTTTCTGGTGAGATCGCCTCCGCCTTTGGAAAGATCCTTGAGGGAATGGATCAGGTCGATCCAGCTCGAACCCGCTCCGTGTTCCGCGACGTTCAGACCTTTTTCCTCGAACTCCTCGTTGACCCGGATTCCGATCGTGATCTTCAGGACCCAAAACAGGAGCAGGCCCAATCCGAACGCCCAGAGCGCGCAGAACGCCGCTCCGAGTAACTGAGGCAACATTTGAATATTATGATTCTTTGATAGAATCGGGAGAAGAATCGTTCCCAAAATGCCGCATACTCCGTGAACCGGGAAGGCTCCGACGACGTCGTCCAGTTTGAACACCTTCTCCAGCATGAGGGAGGAGAGAACCACCGTGACTCCCGCGCAAGCTCCCATCAAAAGCGACGCGGCGGGGGACAGTTCGTTGCAGCCCGCGGTCACCGCCACCAGTCCGCCTAAAACCCCGTTCATACATTCCTCGACGGATGCGATCCGGTAGATCAACCAGGATACGGATATGGCCAGCATTCCGCCGGCGCTTCCCGCCAAACTCGTGTTCAGGATGATCATGGGAACCGAGTCCGTGAATGAAAGCGCGCTTCCTCCGTTGAATCCGAACCAACCGAACCAAAGGATAAAAACCCCCAGAACGGAAAAGGTGAGATTGTGGCCTTGGATTTTTCTGGGGCTTCCGTCCTCTTTGAATTTGTCCTTTCTTGCGCCGAGTACGATCACGCCCGCGAGCGAAATCCATCCGCCGAGCGAATGGACCACGGTCGATCCCGCAAAGTCGACGAATCCCTGTTTGGCGATCCATCCGCCTCCCCAGGTCCAGTGACCGAAAACCGGATAGATAAAAAGCGAAACGACGACCGATACGATCAAATATGCAGAAAACTTAATGCGCTCCGCGACCGCTCCGGAAACGATCGTCGCGGCCGTTCCCATAAACGCGACCTGAAAAAGAAAGAAGGAGAATTCCTGACCGGTTTTTAGACCTTCCAGAAAAAAGAGGTCTTTGCCGATCCAACCCTGTTCCGAAATTCCGAACATCAACCCGAAACCGATGCAGAAGAACGCGACGGTTCCGACGATATAGTCCATCAGATTTTTAACCGCGACGTTGATCGTATTTTTCAGCCGGGAAAGACCCGTTTCCAGCATCAAAAAGCCGGCCTGCATAAAAAAAACGAGAGCGGAACATACGATCACCCAAATCGGATCGACCGTTTTCGATAATTCTTGCGCGGGGCTCATATCATCCGCAAACGCGAAGGATGCGACTCCCGAGAATAGGAAAAGAAAAATCCCGAAAAATTTTCGGGAAAATTTGAGCACGATTGTTTTCATCTGGTTCTAACCGCTTGGCCGTCGTCCGTTTCGAAATCCGCTGTGTTTTTTTACGAAGCGGGTTCTTGATTGAGAAACGGCTTTTTTATCTGATTCAGAAGGCGCATCGTCACGGCGGATCGCAAACGCGACAATACGCTTCTAATATGGAAAGAAATTACACTTCTCGGTAATCAATGATTTATTGGTAACTAAGGAATTTTTTTGTTCTTTTCCGAACAAATTATACGTCATGCGGAATTGCAATTTATAAGTCGACACGTAATGTAGAAAAACGGTTTCGAAGGCTTGTTATAATCGTGACAAGAACAGGTCTTTAGGGCTGGAAAGGTGTGAATAGCAGAATCCATTCGTTGCTGAAACGTTCATACCAAGTTTCTTCCGGATAATACGTTCCCCCGGCGGCTTCCAAAACCGCTTTCATATACGGTTCCCCCGGATCGAAATCTTTTCCGTCCAAATAGATGGAACCTCCCCACTTTTTCTTCGCCTGCGTATGGGAATACACTCCCCGTAGGGATTCCACCTTTTCGTTGTTCAACGGAATTTTGAATTTTTCGGAAAGTTCCCGAACTAATCGGACCACCGCGTCCGTTTGCTCCCGATTGGCCAATAACATCTCCGTGTCCTTGCCCACGATTTCGACTTGAAAACAATTCGCATTCGTGCCCGTGGCGGCCGCTGCCGTGTCCAGGATCGAATCCAAAAGTTGATATATTTTTCCGTCTTTGTCCGCAAGGAAAGTCGCCGACAAATTCCTTTTTTCCAATACTTCCAAGGTTTTTTGATAATCGGGAATCGCGGTGTAATGCAGAACGATACAATCGGGGTGGATGCCGCCGCGATGGTTATAACGGAGTCTTCGATCTTCGGGGGCCTTGCCGTCCGAAGTTCTTTCTACCGATTTCAAATCGATCGGAGGCGCGGGAGAAATTCCTCGGCCGTGACTGTAAACCGGGCTTATTTTTTTTCCGGAAGAATCCGTAAATTTTTCCTTCCGCAAAACCCAACCGGGATGAAAACGATCCTTCCATTCCGCCTCGGGATAAAACTTGCCTTGCAGTTTTTCCAAAACCGCGGCGAGGACTTTTTCCCCTCCGCATTCCGCGGTGTCCAAAAAACGGCCGAATTTCTTTTTGCTCTGCGTATGAGTGAAAATTCCCTTCCCGACCGCAATATCATAATTATTGAATGGAATCGAATGTTCCTTTCCCACGTTGCCGATGAGTTCGGAAAGGGCGCCTAATTGAATCTCGTTTTTAAGCGCTGATTCTCCCGTTCCTTCCCAGACGATATGAATGCTTTGTTCGTCCATTCCGGGAGCGGCCTTGTAAAGGACCTTGGAAGGTTCCTCCACTCCGTAAACCGCTCCGTTTTCCAAAACGATAAAGTGAACCATCCAACCCGCGGATCTGCTTTTTTCCAGATATTCCTCCGCTTTGAGTCCGGAGGTGTGATGTAGTAGAATGGATTTGACCCGAAACCCCCATCTTCTTTTACCCACCGAGTCGAGGGAATCCCGGCTTATGCCCAACGTTAAAAACGGAAACGCTCCGTTTTTGTCGGGGAGAGAAGTCCCTTTGACCGGTGGCGTCGCGCAACCGGATAAAAAAACGCCCAAGACGAACGCGTCTACGAATAGGAATCTCATTTGCCGTTCACCTTCTCCCGAAGACGGGCCACGTCCTCCCTGAGTTTTTCGAGGGATCTGGAAAGTCTCCGATGACGATTTACTAAATCTGAATATTCGGAAATTCTAAAATTATTTCCGTTTCTGGTTTTCGATCCTTCCTCTTCGGGGGCGAGGGGGATGTCCCGGAAGATTTCGGAGGAGGAATCGAATTCCCGAGTGAGTTTCAGAAATTCGGCGGAACAAGCCGAAAATAATTCGGGAGAAATCTCCCGTTTTTTGGATTCGAGCTGCTTTCCGAGGGAATCCGTCGCCGCTTTCAAAAAGGCGAACAGGGACTGATTGTCTTGTACGATCTCTTCGAGCGATTCCTGGAGATGACGTTCGGTTTTCGATTTGGAATTATGGACGCCTTTGCGCGCCTTTCTATAGATGATATAAATCAGAAGAACGGAAACGAGAAAGATCAAAGTGAAAAGAAAAAACGTACGTTTTCCGTAGACCCATTCGAGGGTTTCCCACTGCAGTAAATCGGGCGCGAAAAACGCGATTCCCGTAAAAACCGCGACCGATGATAAAAACGAATAAAAGAGGATTCGAACCGCCATTCGGATTCATCAGAGAATCCCGGCGCGAGTCTGTCAAGGAAACCTTGACGTTTTCGAAAACGCCGCGGCGCATTTAAGATCGTATCCCCGTCGAGCCGATAGTAATAGGGATGGAAGAAGCCGCTCCCCAAAAAAAACAACAATCCAACGTGGTGAATTTGGGTCTTTATAAGATCAAAAAGACTCTCCGAGAAGAGGGTTTCGAAGTCGTGGAAAAACCGAACGGAAAAATCACCCTCGTCATCCGAGTCGCTAAGGAAAAACAAAGTTAGGTTCGTTTTTCCCATCTCGTTCCGAAAAACCGTAAGGATCCGATCCTGATTCCTAAAAGGCGGATAC
>NZ_NPEF01000181.1 GCF_002811955.1 Leptospira ellisii | reverse complement strand
CTATCTGACCGCGTGGGACGGTCTTCTCCTTCCTCTTTTCAGACCGTACTACGGAAATTATTATCTTCCCGGAACTCTTTTTCTGATCTATTCCGCGACGTTGTTCCTTTTCCTTTTTGCGATCGAATTTTTGTATCCCGAAAAAAAGGACAAACGGGCGGAGGTCGTTTCGGCGGTTTACATTCTGGCAAATCTGTTTTTCTTTCCGCTTTCCTTTCTGTTTCCGATCGTTTCCAATCAACTTTCCTATTATTGGGCGTTGTTCAACAACCTTCTCATCGTTTATTTCTGTTTTAAGAGGATTCTGGAAGGTTTTAAACCGGCGAAAATCCTTTTGCTGATCCACTTGATTTTTCCCACAGCCGCCGTCGTCACGAACCTGAGCGCGACGGGGGTCATTTCCATAAATTATTTCTCGCTTCATATATTAAAGATCGCTTTTATAACCCAGTCCATTCTCTTTTCGATCATCCTCGTCCAGAGGATCAAGGAGCTGGAATTCAAACTCACGGAAGGGCTTCAGTCGGAGATCCATAAGAACATCGTTCTTTTGAAAAAGGAGATTCAACAGCGTAGGGAAACCGAATGGGAGTTGATTCAAGCCAAAGAGATCGCCGAAAACGCCTCGAAAGTGAAGGGCAGCTTTCTCGCAAACATGAGCCACGAAATCCGCACTCCCATGAACGGAGTTTTGGGAATGGTCCAACTTTTGGGAACTACGAAACTTACGGGAGAACAGAAGGAATACATCAATACGCTTTCGGGTTCCGCCAAATCGCTGTTACAGATCATCAACGACATCCTCGATTTTTCGAAAATCGAAGCGGGAAAGATCGTTCTCGATAAGGAGGTCTTTTCGATCCGTTCCGTTTTGGACGAGATCCACGATCTTTTGCAACCGTTGGCGCAGGTCAAAAAGATCGGATTTCAGTTGGAAGGTAAGTTCGAAATTCAGGAATACGTTTCCGGGGATCAATTGAGGCTGAGACAAATCCTCTGGAATTTGGCCGGTAACGCGATTAAGTTCACCGTTCAAGGCGGCGTGGTCTTAAAGGTTTCGCAGAGAAAAACTTCCGATCAAAAAGTGGAGATCGAATTCACGGTTTCCGATACCGGCATCGGAATTCCGGAAGACAAACAAAAGCAGGTGTTCGACGCGTTTTCCCAGACCGATTCCTCCACGGCGAGAAAGTTCGGCGGTTCGGGTTTGGGGCTGAGCATCACGAAACAACTCGTGGAACTGCAGGGAGGAATTCTCCATCTCGAAAGTAAGGAAGGTCAAGGTTCCAAGTTCGGTTTTTCGATCGTATACGATATTCCGTCGGAAGCGGAGATCGAATCGATTTTGAAACCGGAAACGATCTCGGATTTCGGGGAGATTCATGCCGAATCTATATTAAAAAAGACTAAAATTCTCGTGGCAGAGGACAATGAGACCAATTGTCTTCTGATCGAAAGGATTCTGAAAAAGCTGGGATACGATCCCGCGGTCGTTCATAACGGACGGGAAGTGGTCGAAAGGATGCAGATAGAGAGTTTCGATCTGATTCTCATGGACATCCATATGCCCGAAGTGGACGGGATCGAGGCCACGCGGTGGATCCGGTCAAGAAAGGAGAATTCGGAATTACCCGTCATCATAGCATTGACCGCGGACGCGATCGAAAGCAGCGTGGAACGTTATCAAAAACTGGGAATGAACGATTGTCTGATCAAACCCCTGGATCTTGCGGTTCTCAAAAAAACCCTGGACCGTTGGATCGATAAGATAGAGGAAAAACGCAGACGCGATTGACGAAGATTTCCCCTTTCGGATCCGGTTCCCCGGATCATACCCCCTTAAAATCCGTTCGAATTCCGCCGTGAATTGCCCGAAGTTTTACCGGCCATCGATTGGAGTCGGGATTGAGGTTCAAAGTGAGTCGGTTTTCGTTCGTGCCGCCTCGGTAAACAAGTGTTATGTGACGGACGGGCCTACGGTGAACAAAATATTCAAAATTTTGAATGTTTTAGAGTCGGCCCCTACTTCGGGCAGGATTCCTAAATTACCGATCACCGAAGCCTGCGTAAATCAACGATTTTATCCCGAACGTTTTTTCGAATTTGTCCGCGCAGCCGTTTCGAGATCCTCGGGTTCGATTTCGATTCTTCCTCCCGAAAGCGTAACGATCGTCCGCAAACCCGAAAACACACGTTCGAAAACGGAAAAACGAAAACGTTCCAAAAGCGCCGGGCCGGACGCCGTGGACGCGTAAAGTTTTTGTTCGTTTAACATTTTTCCGAAGAGTTCCACTCCGATGCGCGAACGGATTCCGCCGTCCTCCAAAAGTTTCAGGGTTTCGGATAAGTCGAGAATCTCGTCCTTCCGCAAAGGCGCGCTTTTTAAGAAATTCAAAATCCGAGTCGTGATAAAAAGGGAATATACGTCTTCGCGTGCGAAATGTTCGGAAGGGATCGCCATCGAAGTCAATCTGGATAGAAATATATCGGACTCGCTTCTTTCCGGAAATCCGGAAGCGATGGGCGAATTGGGAGTCAGATAAAAAAGGGAAGCGCCCATAAGAACCGGTTGTGCCGCGTTGAATCGAAGTGTTTGGATCATCGATTCCAACGTTTCCATCGGAAGGCCGAGGATCTGATAGGACGTGATTTGAAATCCGAGCCGGAATCCTTCGTGTACGATCTGCAGATATTTTTCGATCGTATGCGGACGTTTGGTGGTTTCCCTAACCAGTTTGTCCGAACTGACCAAAGCGAGGTTGAGATTGGTGAATCCGGCCTCCTTCATCAGAGAGAGAAGCTCCGCGTCGAGACTGATATAGGATATTCCATTCATTGCCACGAACCGAACGTCCTTGCCCGGAAAGGCCGCGATCAATTCCTCACAAAGACGTTTCATCTCCGGACGAAAGAAGGTAAGATTGTCGTCCTCGAAATCGAACACCCGATATCCGAGCCGGTAAGATTCCTTGATTTCGTTCAGTACGTTTTCCACCGTGTTCCTTCTGTATTTGGTTCCGAAGGTGGTATGGACCGAACAGAAGCTGCATCGATGCGGACAACTTCTGGAAGTCACGATGAAACGCATCGGCTTTCCTTCGAAAAGATAATGTTCCTTGGAAAGGGAGGAAAGATCCGGAGGAGGAAGTTCCTCCAGAGGAAAGTTGTCTCCCGTCGGATTCATTCTGAGTACGCCGTTTTCCTTCCAACCCAGGGAGCGCACCGAAGAGTAGTTCCTTTCTCCGCGGAATTCCATTAGAAATTCATAAATCGATTTTTCCCCTTCTCCGCGGATGACGAAGTCCACGTTTTCGTGGGAAAGCATCAATTCCGGACAGGCCGAAACGTGCGAACCTCCCATCAAAACGGGAATATCTAACACGGATTTGACGGCATCCGCGGTCTTTAAGGCTTCGCGGTAATAGGGCGAAAAAAGCGATGAAATTCCCACGAGATCCGGCCGGATCCTTTTCGTTTCTTCCGCTATCTCTTCGTAAGAGGCTCCGAAACGGAAATATTCGAAAAACGTGGAGAACGGACTTTTATCCGGAACCGGATAATAGCTTTGCAGATATTTGAGTTCCTTCGGTACGGGAAGCGTCCTTCGGCCCGCGAGTTTTTCCCCTTTGCTCCGATGAAAATCGCGGATCACAACCTCCACGTCCGGCATGAATTTTTCGACGGCCGCCTTAAGATAACAGAGTCCGATGGGCTGCAATCGTATGTCGGTATCGTAAAAGTCTTCGACCGGAGGTTGTATGAGCAAAAGTCTCATGTTCTACCATGGAACGCGGACTAAAGCGGGAATCAAGCGACTTCGTTCGCGCGCGATCTTCGACGTTCTTTTTTATACGTTGACCGCGCGGGTTTTACGGGTTATACTGCGCGGGCGATGAAAGGAGAAGCGGAAATGCCCTATAAACCTACGCAACCCGGTATGGATCTAAGTAAACTTCTGGTCCGTATCGCTAAAGATACTTCGACGGGAACTTTGGAAGGAGTTCGTTCGCTTCTCGCCGAATCCTTCGATTGGTCCTCGAGACAACTTTCGCAGCTATCGGACGCGCCTTTGATACAGAACACAAACCTAGGAGAATTCCTTTCCAAATCCTCCGAGTCGTTGAGAGCGGCCGGCGAAAAAACGGAAACGGGTTTGACGCATGCGCTGACTTCCACCGCAAACGCGATGTCTCAGGCCCTGCAGGCTCTCGACCACGCGGATCATTCCGTAAAAAAAACGCTCTTCGAAAACATACCCGTTTCCAGCATCGTAGGGGAATCGTTCGCGGGCCTCGTCACCGTTTCCCAGATCGAAGCGTCCTTTCGTTTAAACGGAGAGGACGCGGGTTTCGAAACGATCGTAGAGGACTGGAAACGTTCCAAACTTCCCGGTTTGATCCTATGTATTCCCGGTTTGTTCTGCGACGAAGGGCTTTGGAACGCGCACGGACAGTCTCCGTTGTCCGAGGTTATGATCGAGGAAGGTTATTATCCCGTCTACGTCCGTTTTAATCCGGGAGTTCATATTTCGTCTAACGCTAAATCTTTGTTGAACCTGCTGGGGAAACTTCTCGGATCCGCGGAGTTGAACGGAAAAAAATTCGACGTGATCTCGTACAGTCAGGGAGGTTTGATTCTGCGGAGCGCGCTTTATCAATCCAAACGGAACGGTTCCGAGTTCGCGTCGCGTATCGGCCGGGCTTTGATCGTTAATTCGCCCGACGGAGGATCATACATCGAAAAGATCGGTTTCTGGCTCGGATTGGGCGCCGAATCCCTGCCGATTCTGCCGGTAAGCGTGATCGGATTCATAGGCAATCAGAGAAGCGACGCGATCAAGGACCTTTCGCACGGGATCATACGCGAGGAGGATTGGATCACGAACGATCAGATCGGACGTTATAAAAACGATTCCTATTTCGGCGAATTGGACGACGTCGATGCGTATCAGATATACAGCCTGGTTTCCGAGGAGGAATCGAAGTGGTCTTCCTGGGTCGGGGACGGAATCGTGGAAAAACCGAGTCTTACTTTGTTAAGCGACAAAGTTTACCGCAAAAAAAGCGATCCGGAATCCAGGGTTCATCGACTTCTGGAAACCTCGCACTATCAAGTGATAACACATCCTAAAACAAGGGAAATTCTGCGCGATCTGTTGAAACGCAGGATTTGAGTTTTAAAGAAGCCGCCGCCGATTTTAAATGGAATATTCTTTTTATTGAATGTATTAGGATGGAAAATAAGGGAGAACCGAATGGGTAGGGAAATCGTTTCTAAGACGGAAACGGCGATCGTAGGAATTTCGGTCGTTACGAAAAACGCGGACGAAATGTCGGGCAACGGAAAAATAGGAAATCTTTGGCGGAGATTTTACGAAGAGGGAATTTTGGAAAAGATCCCCAATAAAAGAAACCCGGGCAACGTGATCGCGGTTTACACCGATTACGAATCCGACGAAACCGGGGCGTATCGTCTCCTGATAGGAGCCGAAGTCGAGGACGCCGACTCAGTTCCGAGCGGAATGGAACTCTGTTATATTCCAAAAGGTGAATATGCGAAAATCACCAGCGATCGGGGACCGCTCGAAAAGGTGGCCGTCGGAGCATGGATGGAGATCTGGAACGACGCGGATCTGAGAAAGGCCCGCAGGTTTGCGGCCGATTTCGAATTCTACGATCAAAGGGCTGCGGATCCGCAGAACGCCCAGCTCGACGTTTTCATCGGAGTCCGCTGACATCATCGACGTTTCGGTTAACGTTCCAATTTGCCGACGGTTCCGGATCCGTCATTCGTCCTAAATCCCTCGAGTATCGTCGCAAACGGGATAGGCGAGCACCGTAGGGGTCGCGTTTTCAGTAATCTGATAGCTGAACATATCGGCGATGTTCGAGGATTTCGCCAGGTAGTGTTTGTTTCGATACGTATTCAACCAAAGATACTGGTCCTTATACGTCCAACTTTTGTTTTGTTGCGCGGAACCTAACGCTCCTAAGACTCCCTTATTCCCCATCCAGATCGGATCCAACAAGGCCATGTTTTTGTTTTTGCAGAACGTTTCGGCCGCTTTGAAATTCATCAATGTATTGCCTATAAAAGCGCAACGGGTCCGTTTGCTGAATTGATACGAAACATGATCGGCAGGGCATATCGAAGTCGGAGGGGGATTGGTTTGAGTTTCGGCGGGCGTGTTTTGATTTTTCGGTTCGTTCGTTTGCGGTTGTTTTTTCGTTTCCTCGGAGCGTTGGCCTTGCGCGGAAACGATTCCCAGAGAATAGGCCGAGTCGATATCGGTCAATTCACGGATACACTGGTTTAGGATGGAAATCCCGCCTTTGAAGTTATTGTATCTGGTTACGTAGTCCTCTCCTCTTTCGCACAATCGTTTGGTTCTTAGATATCGGCCGTGTGCCGGAGATTTTTGTACGATCGGAAGAAGGTCGATCCTTCGGCCGACGTTCTCCAAGTCGCGTTTGCTTTTTTGTAGCAACGGATCCGCCTCCTCTTTGGATTGTCCCGATATATCGAGAAACGAGAGTAAGAGCAGCGGTAAAAAAAAAGTTTTGAATTCCGGTCCCATGTATTGAGGCTCCTTTCTTTGCGAAAAATTACGAACGTCCTCAGTCAAAAAAAGAACGGAGGACGGTCAATCGATTCGTAAAAAGAGGATCCGTTTTGATTTCGCCGCGCATACGTTTTATTCCCGGATCGAAACGTATGATGCGATGTCGCATTAACGAAAGACGTTTACACGAACGGATTTTTCGTCGAAATTCCCTTTCTCAAAATCGAACGCAATATCATATACGCGAGAAGTCCCATCGGTCCAAATAGAAAGGTTCCGATCTGGCAGGGCAAGATCAGCCAACGCGATATGCCCAACTTCTCCGCGTCCGCGCTCTCCCAGGTTCCTATAAAGAGATCGAAGGCGAGATAATGGATCCAACCTGCGGTTAAGACCGTAGGATTTTGGAATAGAAGTTGCACCCCTTCCAAAGACGAAAAGTTTCCCTGTGTTTTTCCGAAACTTCCCGCCAAAAGAACCGTATAAGTTCCCCCGAAGACGAGGGTGCTCAGGACTCCGATCGTGATCGATTTCGTATGTTTCCATTTGGGAAACGTCAGAAGAAGAATCCAACCCGCGAGTGCGATGTTGCTCGTTATCTTGAATATCAGTGAAGGTTCCACGTTATGCTCCTTTGATTCGTGTTTGATGCGTTTTTTTCGAAAATACTGGAAACAGAATCCCCGCCGTCATTCCTAGGAAAGAGATCAGAAAGCCGATTTGAAACGGAAGGGAAGGGCGGATCAGAGTTTCGCCGGACAATGCTTGTATCGTCAGAGTCGCGATTAAAACCGTAAAGGACGCTGAAAAGATGCGGATCGCGGAAACGGAAACCTCCTCGGAAAATCGGAAGAATCCGAACACGAACGCGAGAAAAGGGATCAACTGCATCGCATGAATTCCCACGAAGTGCGGAATTCTCATATCACCCGCGACGGTGCTCCAACCAAACAACGGAATTCCGGGCCCGGCGTCCGGCGCTCCGAACGTATGTCCTCCGTTGGCTTCGAGAATTCCCGCCTTCATCGCCTCCAACTGTTCGGGCCGCGGAACCGTCATCCAAAAACCCAGGATCATTCCGAGTCCGGCGATCGCCATTCCCCATCGTAGGGATTCCTGAAGCGATTTTTTCTCCGTTTTTTGAAGGATCAACAGAACCGCCAAAATCATATGAGAAAACCATAATATTCCGATCGCCGTTCCCATGATGCTGAAGATCGCTCCGTTGAGCGGCGTGGTTATATTGAAATGACTCGGAATTCCCCGATAGGCTTGTCCGAAGATGGCGACGTTTTCCACTACCAACGTCGCGGTCACGATCCAGGCCAATCTTCGGATTAATTTCTCCCGACCCCGTACGTATCCCAAAATCCAGACCAGGGTGAAGGAATACGCGGAAACCGAAA
>NZ_NPEF01000180.1 GCF_002811955.1 Leptospira ellisii | reverse complement strand
CAAGGTTTTATCGGGATGCTCTTGAGCGCTTAGGTTTTTGACTGATTTCGTATTTTTCCTAAATTATGCAGGAACTCCTTTTTTTGAAATCCAAACTATTTTACCCTTGGAATTGAATTTATGGGGCGCGAATTGCGCTTGCTTATAAATATTTAGTATAAATAGATTATAAATAATCATTAATGCTTAAAATGGATTAAATTTAATCAATATTATTTTTAAATCCATCAGCTGATCGAATTCCGTTGTGAAGTCAAAGTCTCCGACTCTTCAAATCCAACGCCGGTAACCGGTACGACAAATTAGATTTTCGATCTTCTTTTTTAGAAGATCGAAAAAGGAGTTCCTACGTTTCCGCAAACCGAGCTTTGTTCCTCTTTCTTTTAACATAGTGTCCAAAAATCGGCAGATAGGTGGTTCACGAAAAAAATCATAATTTTGATTCGATCTTTTTGCTGAAATTCTGGAATTCGAAGCGATTTCAACCTTCCCTGTGGGTACTACACTCCCCCGTTGATTCGGTATTTTTTCGTTAAAATCCGCTTTTTTAAAGTCATTTCGAACGATCGTCGTTTAAACTTCTTCATCAAATAAAAACGACTGGTGGATTTACGTTTTATCGAAATTCTGGGTTCCAATTCTTTTTCGTTTCGATGAATTTTACCACCCCACAGTATTTCCTCTTTTTCGCGATCGTCTGGTCGGTTCGCTGGGTTTTGGTTCTTCTGTTTCCGAAGCGGAACGTTCCCGTTCTTTTTTTTCTTCTTTGCGTCAGTTATCTGTTTTATCTTTCTTGGGACTATCGTTTCGGAATTTTGATATTATTCACGACGATTTTGGATTATTCCGTGGGACGAGCTTTGGATTCGGAGAACCGACCACAAAGAAGACGTTTTTTTCTTTGGATATCGTTGTGCGGTAATTTGAGCGTTCTCGGGTTTTTCAAATATTTTCATTTTTTTACGGATTCTTTTCTTTCTCTCGCGGATTCTTTCGGATGGAAAGTTTCCGCTCCGGCGTTAAGTATCGCTCTGCCGGTCGGAATTTCGTTTTATACGTTTCAATCCCTGAGTTATTCCATCGACGTGTATCGAAGACAAATCCCAGCGGAAAGGAATTTTTTTCAATACGCGCTTTTCCTTTCCTTTTTTCCGCAGCTGGTCGCGGGGCCGATCGTGTCCGCCAGAATTCTTTTACCGGCGTTCCGTTCCCTATTCTCTTGGGAAAACGTTCCGATGCGCGAAGGACTTTGGTTAATCCTTATCGGTTTCGTGAAAAAGGCGGTGATCGCGGATCGGATATCCGTGATTTCCGACTTCGTTTATCAATTCCCCGAAGGAGTTTCGAGCGCATTCGCGTGGATGGGAATTTTCTCCTACGCGATCCAGATCTATTGCGATTTTTCGGGTTATACGGATATCGCGATCGGTTCCGCGCTTTTATTGGGGGTTCGTCTTCCGGATAATTTTCGTCTTCCGTATACGGCTTCCAGTTTTTCCGATTTTTGGAGAAGGTGGCACATTTCCCTCTCCGGTTGGTTGCGGGAATATCTTTACATTCCTCTCGGCGGGAATCGAACGAGCGCGTGGGCGACGTATCGGAATCTTGGGATCACTATGCTCCTCGGGGGACTTTGGCACGGACCCAGTTGGAATTTCGTTCTCTGGGGATTTTTTCACGGACTTTGTCTCGCTCTGGAGCGTTGGTTCTCCGATCGGATCCGCTTTTCGTGGAAGGAAGGTTCCGTTCTCAGGGCGTTTTTCGCGAAATTATATCAGATATTCGTAATACTTTCCGTTTGTCTGATCTGGATTTTTTTCCGTTCCAAAACCTTGGACGTTTCCCTGCTTCTGCTCGGAAAGTTGTTTTCTTTCGAGAACGGAATCGAACCGACATACACGATGCAGACCCAGTTTATAACCGTCGCTTTCTGCGTGGCGTTCGCAACCTGGATCGGAGTTCGGGAGGAACATACGCGGGCCTATTCTCGGTTTCGGGAGAATTTACCCTGGGTCGTATTCGCTTTTTTGAGCGCTTTGGCTTTTATGGTAGGAGTCGTTCTCACCGTGGAAACGAAGCCGTTTCTTTATTTCGTTTTCTGAAACGGTCGTCGCAACGTTTGTAGGATCCGTTCCGGATTCTTATAGATCCAGATTTCCAGATCGCCGCAGGCCGTTTTCTCCTCGGGGATTCCGTAAATTAAAAGTGTGTTTTCGTTTCCCAAGCCGCGGGGAATCACCACCGCCGGGGACTCGTATGTCCGTAGATACCAATCCCGGTTGGAAATCGTATGAGAACCTTCTAATGTACTATACGCCGCGTGAACCGCGGAGAGTTTTCGTTTCGAAAAAACGCGGATCCGTTTTGCGGTCCAAAAATCCGCGACCGCAAGATCGATTCCTTGTCGTTCGGCGATTGCGTCGACGCAGGCCGATTCCGCGGGCGCCCATCGGTGACCCCGGAATAACGCGTTTTCGAACGGTTTCGGCAGGGAATTGCCCGCGACGGCGGCGATCAAAAACGATACGAATAACGCGAACGTTAAGAATCGTTTCTGAAATCCTAAAACGAAACCCAGATACAAAGGGGCGAGAATCAACGCCGGTGCCGCATAACGTAGGCTGTATTCGTCCACGTAGGATCCGGCGGCGATCGGGATGAAAAAAAGAAGCGAGAAAAAAAACGCGAGAAATACGTTCGACTTTGCGCGATGGATTCTCGATAAACTGACGCAAAGCGCCGCCGCATAACATAAAAATGCGACTGCGGGCACCGGAAAATCCGCCGCAGCGTCGGAGGAAGATCGGGTCCCTGCGACGATTCCCGTCCGGAACCAGGCGGCCGCCTCCGTGAAAAACCTGATTCCGTCGCCCAAAGCCTTATCCAAAGAAAGCGAGATCGGAATCGTCCCCGGACGTTCAATATGCAAAAAGGATTTTAGAATCGAATGCAACGTTAGTCCGAAAATCCCGGCGGCTAAAACGAGTCTACCGTTTTCGGGCAGCAGACGTTTCCATAGGTCGAAACGTCCCGCGCCGCGATCGTTCGGATTCGAACCGGGAAAAAAAAATCCGGCGAAAAAAACGGGAAGGATCAGTTCCACGAACAGGATCCGATCCGAAGCGACGGTGAAAAGAATCGTCAGAAAAAGGAGAATCCGATTCCGCCTTTGTGTCGTTTGGTGAATGAAGGGCCAGGCGTATAAACAGACCAAAAACGCGCTCGTATGGATCGACGGCAAAAACAGTATGTAAAACGCCGGGAACCGCGCCGCGCCGAGAAGCGGAAGCGAAATCAGAACGAGCACCCAGGATCGGACCGATCTCGATTCCCGGATCGAAAGTTTTTTTCCGATTCGTTCCTCCTGTACGAAGATCCAAAAACGTTCCGCCAAAACGGTGAAGGTTAAAATCTGTAGAAACGCGAAACAATACAACGCTTGATACGCGTTGCCGAATAAGAACAACAGCGCGGATACGATCGGGAAGTCCGGAAAAAAATAAGGGGAAGGGGTGAACGACCAGGATAAGAAATTTCCTCCGTCCCGAAACACGTCCAAGGCGAGAGCGGGAAGATAAAGAATGTCCGAGTTGAGATAGATTTCCTCCGGACTTGCGGCCAGGGAAATTCCCAACGAAACGGAAAAAAGAATCAAGGCGGCGAGATAACGCAACATCAGGACTGAAATCTTTTCGACTTCGTGTTCCGGGTAAAGTCAAAAAATCAAGTAATCCTGGACAAGCGGACGGGACTTTGAAACCGTTCTTTCAGGATGAAACGCAACGCGGAAAAAAACCTTCGGCTGCTCGCGGTCGGAATCCTGTTTTTGCTGATTCTCGATTTCGTCTTTTTCCGCGTTTTGATCTGGGTCGTTCCCAACGAATCTCCTTGGAGCACCAATCATTTCTACAATTTCTTATACGAATACTTCACGCTTCAAAAAAAGGAAAAACGTTCTCCGCGGATCCTGATCGTCGGTTCCAGTATCGCGCATTACTCGTTCGATCGCGACGCGTTTCGAAAGGACGTTTTCGAAAAAACGGGAAAGGACGCGGAGGTGGAATTTCTTTCCTACGCGGGGATGACGCCTCTCGACGCCTGGTTGTGCCGCGAAAAGATCAAGGAGTTGGCTCCGGACTTCGTAGTGTTTCCCGTCAATTTCATCGATTGGAGATTACATCGCGCCTATTCCATCGATCCGGCCAACCGCAACGATACGATCGACTCGAACATACTTCTTTCGGACGCGTTGAACTTTTTCGAGGCGCCTCAATCCAGATTCATCTTTCCCCGGGAAACCGCGTTCGAATTTTGGCGCGAACTCGGATTCGCCCGTACGTCCGAATATTTGGTCGCTTATCTTTTCGGATTCTACCGTTATAAGGACGTGTTCTGGAAGAATTTGCGTTCGCTCTACGATCATCGATACGGAAGGAACACGAGTTATCACGGTTACAACGGGGTTCAAATCCCGGAACGCGTGACGTCCCTCGGATGGACCGGAAAAAAATTCTCCTTCGTACTGACCGAAGGTATGAAGAGGAACGGCTTTCTCGTGCAGATCGTGCCCGAACTTTTGGCCGAAGGTCCCGTAAAAATCACATTCCAAAAAAAGAATGTGATTCAGGAGTTCTCCTTTGCCGAACCGGGGTGGAAGAAAATCCTTTTGGACGGACGTTTTGCATCGGAAGGCGGGATCGTTCCCGACGTCGAGGGAACGGATCCCCGAGGAACCGCGAAGCCGGGCGATTCCGAAAACGGAATCCCGGCCGAAAACGTTTCGATCGTCGCGGAACTTTCCAAAACCTGGACGCCTTATCGAGCGCATGGGGAAAACAAGGATTGGAATCATGATCGACTCGGGGTTCGTCTGCAGCAGACCTTCGGATCGGACGTTCCTAGGAACGGGATGCAGTACACGCGGGAGGAGCGTATCGAGGACCTGCGCTACCTAAATATGAGCGATATGGAATATTCAAAATACTTTAACTTTCGTCTTTTGGAGGATTATCCGCAGCGGCCGGGGATCGGCTATCTCGTCGCACTGCGGGACGCAAAACTGAGGATCCGGGAGGAACGATTCGTTCCCGGCTTACACTTCCGTTATTTGCGCCTTTTTGCGGAGTTCTGCGGACAAAACGGGCTTCCCTTGTGGATCGTCAACAACCCCGAAAACCCGATCAGTCTCGACTGGTACGCCGATTCGGATTGGTATAGGGACCATCTGAAGTTTCTCGAAAGTCTCGAAGGCGACGGTGTTCGTTTCTCCGATCTCAAACGTTCTCTCCGCATGCAGGACTTCAGCGATTATCATCATTTTACTTATCCGGGAATGATCCGAATGAGTTCGATTTATGCGGAAGAATTCGTCCAAATTTCTGAAAGACACAGGGGAATTCCTGTAAAACCTTGATAAATAGCCGTTCTTCGGCGAATTCTATCAATCTAACGAGGGCGGGAAATTTCCCGTTGAACATTCAATATGAGCAGGGTCAAAGTTGCCGTTTTAGGCGCCACCGGTTCCGTAGGCCAGCGATTCATCCAATTGCTGGAGAATCATCCGTATTTCGAGGTCACTCACCTCTGCGCTTCCGAAAACAGCGCGGGTAAAACGTACGGAGACGTCATGAAGTCGAGATGGAAAATCTCCTCCGATATCCCTGCTTATGCGAAGAACATCGTAATTACGACGCCGGATCCCGCCAAAACTCCCGGAGTCGTGTTGGCGTTTTCCGGTTTGGATTCGAGCATCGCGGGCGAAGTGGAATCCGCTTACGCGAAGGCCGGAATTCACATCATTTCCAATTCCAAAAACCACAGGATGGATCCGACGGTTCCTCTTCTTTCCGCGGAGGTGAATTCCTCCCATCTCGAGGTTTTGAATTCCCAAACCACGAAAGGAAAGATCATCACCAATTCCAATTGTACGATCATGGGTGTTACGATTACGTTAAAACCTCTGTTCGATCGTTTCGGAATCGAGTCCGTTATGCTCTTTTCGATGCAGGCCATTTCCGGCGCGGGTTATCCGGGCGTTCCTAGTATGGATATCTTGGGGAACGTCGTGCCGCATATCGGAGGCGAGGAGGAAAAGGCGGAGATCGAACCTCTCAAATGTCTGGGTAAGGTGGAGAACGGGAAGATCATACACGCCGATTTTCCGATCTCCGCGCATTGCAACCGGGTTCCCGTGTTCGACGGACATACCGTTTGTGTTTCGGTGAAATTCAAACAAAAACCTTCCCAAGGGGAGGTGCTTTCCGCTTGGAGGGATTTTTCCGGAGAACCGCAGTCGTTAGGACTTCCTTCGGCTCCGAATCCGGCGATTTTGTATCGTGAAGAGGAGGACCGACCGCAACCCCGATTGGATCTGAATACCGGAAACGGAATGACCACCGTAGTAGGCCGTCTTCGTCCCGATCCGATATTCGATTGGAAATATGTCGTTTTGAGTCACAATACGATTCGAGGCGCGGCGGGAGCTGCATTATTAAATGCAGAACTTCTTTACAAAAAAAATTTCCTTGGATGATACTGTCATTCCATGTTGGAACCTCAATCTCCAGAACTGAAAGTAGCGGATTATAATACTGCATTGCAGTTGACTCAGTCTCTGGAGTCTCGGGGGGATTTTCAATACAAGGGAATTCATAAACTTCTGCTCGTTATCGGGGATTGGACCGACAAATACGTCGCCAATAAGATTCTTCCCAATATGGATCAACTTTCGAGGGAAATGAATCTGGAAAAGGACAAGGTCGGTCAATATCTACGCGAACTTTGTACGAAATACAATCCTCCGATCGTGAAAAAAATCTGCATGGTGGATTTTAATCCAACCGGGGACGCTTCGGACGGGAAGATAGAATCCTATCTGCGTCTCAATCCTGTGTTCGCCCGTCCCCAAGCCGCGGACGCTTCGACCAGTCATCGTTATGTGGACGGCGTCAATCAGACCACGTTCTCCTCGATCCAGAGATGGATTAAGGAAAAAAGAATTTTCCCGGGTAGGGAGGAATTCGTCAAACGGGTCCACGCCGCGATTTTGGAGAACAAACTCACGGATACCTACGCCTCCACCGAAATCGGAAATCTGTTCAACGATCCTCTCGACGCGACCCCCGGTTTAAAACAGGTCACGGTCAACATTCATCTCAAACCCGTGCTCAAAAAACTCGTGGAACAGAAGACGTTATTCTTCTTTCGAAATGAAAATGCCCTCAACCCCGGAAATCGTTCCGTGTTTTATTATAACGTTCAGGAAGAAATTCTCGCCCGGATCGAAGCGTATAAATCCTTTCTCACCGATCGTCTCGTTCCCGAACTTCAGAAAATCGGGGCCTTGGGCCCCCTTTCCGACGAAGAACGGGGAAACACCCGAAACCTCGTAAACACGGTCATACCGTATTTAAGTCCCGCCTACGGCGATCAAAAGACCGCGATGGAGGAACTTTTAGCCTTGGTCCACTTCGAGGAAGAGGACAAGGAAAAAAAGGAAAAGGAAGAGAAGAAGGTAAAGCTGACCGAGATTTTGGATTACATCAAATCGGCAAACAGACTCGTGGATCTGAATTTTCTCCGTTTTCGAGGACAGCAAATCGAGGAGGAAATCCGCGCGCTCGTAGCCAATCACGAACAGATCCTTCATACCGAGTTCGCGGATAAAAACACGTTGTACACCTACGTTCTGCACAAACTCTCCGTCGCCGGCGCGATCGAGGCCGCGCGGCGCGTCTTTGCGGCGACGGGCAACGACAGCGAAATCAGGATTTTGGATCGAATGAAGATCAAGGACTTGATCGAAAACCGAGATCTCGCGGCGTCTTTCGATAAGTTGGAACTTTCGAGTCTGTTTAAATACCTTCCTTTTTTCACGCGTCTTTGGAGGAATATCTTCGGGAACGCGACCGTTCATAAGTTCGAGGCGGAACAGATCCGCGCGCATAACACGGTGGAGCTGAACAAACGCGTGAACGAAGCCCGGACGAAAAAGATCCAGGAGGACGCGTCCAAACTCGCCGAAAAGCGCGTCAAAGAAAAGGAAGCTAAGGAACAGGCGGAGAAGAACGCTCGAAAACAACAAACCGTTCCGAACAAAGACGAAAAAATTCCGGCGCCTTCCTCTTCCA
>NZ_NPEF01000018.1 GCF_002811955.1 Leptospira ellisii | reverse complement strand
CGCCTACCTCTGATGCGGACCCGTTTGCAGATTTGGATGATTTCGGTTCTACCCCTTCTTCCTCCGGAGAATCCGATCCCTTCGGCGATCTCGGAGGCGGAACCGATGCAGGAAACGCGGACCCGTTCGCCGACTTAGGCGGAGGAGACGATTTCGGAGCTTCCGGCGGGGACGATCCTTTCTCCGCAGGATCCGCGCCTACCTCCGATGCGGACCCGTTTGCAGATTTGGATGATTTCGGTTCTACCCCTTCTTCCTCCGGAGAATCCGATCCCTTCGGCGATCTCGGAGGCGGAACCGATGCAGGAGGCGATTTTGGAATGTCCGAGCCTGCGGGAAGCGGAGATTCCTTTGATGATTTTATGTCTTCGGAACCGAGCCCTGCTTCCGGAGGAGACGACGACTTTTTTACCCAGCCTCTGGATTCGGGATCGTCTTCCGATTCCGATCCTTTCGCTGATTTCGGAGATTTGGGAACTCCGGCCGGGCAAGATCCGTTTTCCGATCTTTCCTCTTCTTCGACCGCATCGGAGGATCCGTTCGCGGACTTCGTACCTTCCGCGGAAGACGACACATTATCCGACATCCCTGCATCCGAACCGTCCTTCGATACGTTCAGCGCCGACCTAGGCGAGGATTCCGGAGGTGATTTCGATTCGGGCAATTCCTTCGGATTGGAAGCAGACCTGCAGGGACTTGCAAGCGACGAAAAACAGGAAATCGACAAGGGCCTCAAAGACGAGGAATTAGCGATCATCCAAAAGGAAATCCTTCGTTATCCGCCCACTCTGAGAAGAGCGGTGATAGACGCGATCGTACAGGACCGTCTGACCACCCGCGATCAAAAAGGTTTATTAGAATTAATTAAAATAGAAAGTTCCCCCGAAGAGATCGCCGATTTTCTCTCCGGAGCTTTGGGGGAAACCGTCTCGGTTTCGCAAAGGGGAAGCGGATTCTCCGGAGGAAGAAGGGGTAGAACCGAAATCATCCAAATCTGCAAACGGGTCCGCATCAGAGGTAGGCGCGGATCCTGCGGAGAAAGGATCGTCCCCGCCGGAAGCTCCGAAATCGTCTCCTCCGCCTAAGTCGGCGAACGGGTCCGCGTTTCCTGCATCGGTTCCGCCTCCTATATCGCCGAAAGGATCGGATTCCGAAACGGTCGACGTAGGCTCTGCATTCATTCCGAAGTCGGCAAACGAATCCGAGTCCACAGCTCCAAAATCTTCCGTCGGAGCCGAGGCCGAGCTTTGGGATGGTTCCGCTAAAAGTTCGTCTAAATCGATATCATCATCGTCGAAATTTTTTGTAGGAGGACGTTGCGGGCGCGCGGGTTCTTCAAAATCATCGTCGTCGAATTCGTCTTCGGAAGACGTCGGTCGACTCGGTTCCGGCGTTTCCTCTTCGTCCTCGTCCTCGTCGGAAGAAACGGGGGCCCCGTATCCCATCTTTTCCCGGAATACGGATAACATCGGGTTCAATTCTTCCGAAATGTCGGGATTTTTGGTGAGAGGCTGGAGAATAGAACGAACCTGTTCTAATTCCGCATCGTTGAGTGGGGTGGAATTCGCCTCTGCCATGTTATCCTTGCTACATTATATCGGAACGCTTCCGAATTCTCTTCGGAAAAAAACGACACCGATTCTTTGACTTTATCGGGGAAAACGCGGGAACTCACACTTCTCCCCGGATCGATGAAATGCGGGAACTCCTGCTCTCCTTTGGACCGACAAACTGTGCGGGAACTCACGCAATTCGAAAAATCCGCCGCTTATGTCCGATTTTACCACGGGCCGTTTCCTTTCCGAGTATTCTTTTGAGATTTACCTTATGCTTTTTCAAAAACGGATCGAATCTTTATTCAGAATGAAATCGATTCCGAAAACAAAAGTTTTATTGGCGCTTTTACTTACGATCACCGTCGCCGTCGGAGCGGACGACGCGGGGGATTGGATCGGTTCCTTTTCCTCGGAAGACTACGAGGATTTTTTGGAGCCCGTGGAAAAAGAAAAAATCTATTATTATTGGCAGATGGAAAAACTCAAACGCGCGGTGCCTCCCCGTTATATTCGATATATCGATTCTTCGCTTTCCCTGGAAACGGGAAAACTTTTGAACCGGGGAATCCTATTCACTTTCGAAGGAATCGAAAACGAGGACGTCGCCGTCTGCGGAAATTTTTCGCTTTGGAGATGTCTCCCTCTGAAGAAAAACGACCACGGAGTTTTTTATACCGTATTCAACCCGGAAAGCAGGGATTCGATCCGGGAAGAATTAAAAATCCTCGAATACAAATTCCGAGTGGACGGTTTGTTTACGCACGATCCGTCTAACTCCGATTCTGCGGAGGACGGAGACGGTTCCCTGATCTCCCGATTGATCTCCGTTCCTTCCGGACCGGACAAACACGCAACGGTCCGGATTTTGGAGGATTCTCCGTACGAAGAACTGGAATATAGAACCGTAGAGTTTCGGATTTACGCTCCCGATGCGGAGATGGTCTCTTTGATCGGGGACTTCAACCATTGGGATCCGGAAGAGGATGTTCTCAAAAGGGAATCCGACGGAACGTTCACCCTCGTCAAAAAAATGAAACCGGGAACGTATCTTTACAATTTCGTCCGCGACGGAAAGATCGTTTTGGATATGTTCAACCAAAATACGAGACTGAGAGAAGAAGTGGGGGAGATCTCCTCGTTTCTTTCCGTTCCGGAACGTTCTTACGCTTTGGAATCGAAATAGCCCGTTTTTTTCATTGACCTGAATTTTTCCCCGACGTTTTTCTACTCATGGAAAAATTCCGACTCGGTGTGTATGCGTTCGGAATCATCGTAGTCGGGATTCTCGTCTTCACCTTATCCAAAAGCTGGTTCATCCTCGATCGCGGGGTGGAATTGGTGGAGCCGGGCTCCTCCAAAGAAGAACCCGCGGTTCTTTCGGATCGAAGCAACGATCTTCTCAATCATTCCGTAATTCTCTGGGACCGATTCCTGTTTTATCCGTTCGAACTCTCCCGGGAAACCGTAGCCGGTTCGCGCAAAACCCTCAACCACGCACGCAACGTTACGATGATCGATTTGGAAACGGGAAAACCCAGAAAATTATTCCACCGCAACGTTTATATCTGGGATTATTTTACGGGTATACAAAACGAACGTGAAACCGGAGAGATCACGGAGGAATCGGAAACCGACGCGGTTCTTTTCGGCGGAATCGACACCGGAAAAAATCTGATTCTGGTGGGAATGACGGAGGATACGAACAAGGACGGTTTTTTAAATCAAAGAGACCGTAAACAGGTTTTCGTTTATAATCCGTTTAACGCGAGTTTGACGGGAGTGCTTCCCCGCAAATATTCCCTGGAGAAAATCCTTCCTTCCGCGGGAAAGGAAAAACTCGTGATGATCGTGAGTTTGGAAGAGGAAAAGGAAGAATCGAAAAAAAAGAAACCTTCCGCCGCGGCCGTATTACCGGAAACCACGTTTTATATCTACGATATCCGCAACGGTCGGGGAATGCTCGTAGAACAACCTTGACCGTCGCGCAGTATTTTAAGAGAAAACGGAGAATTCCTCTTATTCTTCCCTGGATTCCAACCAACGTTCCGCTTCGAGTGCGGCCATACAACCGGAACCGGCGGCGGTGATCGCTTGACGATAGACTTTGTCTTGAACGTCTCCCGCCGCGAAGACGCCTTCGATGTTCGTGCGTGTCGTGCCGGGAACGGTTTTGATGTAGCCGCTTTCGTCCAGGTCCAAAATTCCCTCGAAAATTTCGGTGTTCGGTTTGTGACCGATGGCGTAAAAAAGTCCGCCGACCGATAGCTCTTTCTTTTGACCGTTGACCGTGTCTTCAAGGGTGAGGGTAGTTAGGCTTTTGCCGTCGCCTTTCGCTTCCTTTACTTGGGAATTCCAGATGATTTCGATTTTAGGATGGGTGGTGGCCCGTTTTTGCATGATCTTAGAGGCGCGTAACGTGTCCCTTCTGTGAACCAGATATACTTTGGACGCGAACTTGGTCAGATGAGAGGCTTCTTCCACCGCGGAATCTCCTCCGCCCACGACGACCAGTTCCTTGTTGCGGTAGATCGGAAGCGCTCCGTCGCAAACCGCGCAGGCGGAAATTCCCCGCTGCCAATACGTATCTTCTCCGTTTACGTTCATCCGTTTTGCGGTGGCTCCGGTCGCGATGATCACCGCTTCCGCTTCGATCCGTTCGTCGTCGGACCAGAGTTGGAACGGATGGACGGAAAAATCCACCTTCGTGATCGTTTGCGTGAATATTTTCGTTCCGTATTTGATCGATTGTTCCCGGAATTTTTGCGTGAGTTCTGTCCCGTCGATACCTTCCGGGAATCCAGGAAAATTTTCCACCTCGGTCGTGGTGGTAAGTTGTCCTCCGGCTGCGATTCCGCCCGCCATGAACCCTTCATACATCACCGGATTTAAATTGGCGCGGGCGGCGTAGATAGCTGCTGTGTGACCGGCAGGGCCGGATCCTATGACGACGATTTTGTGGACCATGATTTCCTCGATTTAGAATGATTCTAAATTTAATGTGTTTTTTAGACTGTCTGAGTGTAAAGCAGATCCTTTTTTTTGCCAAAAAGAATTGGAAACGTTTTTCGAACCTGAGACGTATTTTCGGATGTGGGAACTCCCTCGGTTCGTTCTCGATTGGACCGACAAAATGTGGGAACTCCCCGCCATCCTCCGTTTACGGCGGACAAATTCGCTTGCCACCGAACACTTGTATTTCAACCTCTCCCGTATCCATGAAAGGGTTCTTTTCCTGGGCCGGAAGAGCCCTCGCCTTCTTCCTCGTCGTTTTTTTAGGAACCGAGATTCTTCTCAACATTCTTCGGGCCCCGTCCTTGCAATACTACCGGGATCAAAAGATCCTTCATCGATACAATCCGATCTATTACGTGGATCTGGAACCCAATCAGGACATTTACATCCGCCATTTCGCGGGAAAGTGGGAAGGTCGATTCCGGACCAATTCCCTGGGTTTGCGCGGAATCCAGGAACCGGACGGAGATAAACCCAAACTCGCCTGTTTGGGAGACAGCCTGGTGATGGGATTCGGAGTTTCGGACGAGGATACGTTCTGCCATCAATTGAACGGGATCGAATTGAAAGGAGGGGCGCGTCAATCCTTAAACCTGGCGGTGGACGCGTACGGATCCTTGGGCGCTTTGCGAAGACTCGAGGATCTCGCTCCCAAGTTGAAAAATCTAAAGGAAGTTTTGTTTTTCGTCTCCGCGAACGATTTCACCTTACCGGAGGAATTGAGGGCCAAAGGGATGTTGTCCGACGACGAGGTCGACGAGATTCGGGATAAGGACCCTTCGTTCAACAGGAATTTCCGGATTCAATTCGAATTATCCCGCGCGTCGTACACGTTACTCGCCTTGAAATTGGCCTTCGAACAATTGAAAGTGCAATACGCGTTCACTCGGTACAAGGTCCGATCCGAATGGGAATTCACGGGGTTGTCCGCTTCCTCCGGACCGGAACAAACCACGGCCAAGTATATGAAGGATTCCTTTTTCCGCACCCCGCCGCGGGAAAACTGCGCGCCGCCCGCACCGACGGAAAAAACATTAGAGAAATTGAATGTAATATCGGTTCCTCCCGTTCCCGACGCGATAGGCAGTGAGGAATACAGATCTAAATTCTGTCCGGAACCGATTCCGGATTATTTCGGCTGTCAGGAAAAGGAACCGAGTTTGTCTTCTCTCGAACCGCTTCCCAAAATCACGCAAACCGCCTACGAAGAGATGGTTCGATTCACGCAAACCAACGGGATCCGTCTCGTCGTCGTTTTGATACCGGTACAGGTGGAGGAAATCTTTTGTAGAAATCGGGGAATGTATCATCCTTTGGAAAACTACGCCCTCCGCGCGGGGACCTACTTCGAAAAAAAGGGGGTTCCCGTTTTGAGACTTCGAACCGAAACGGCGGAGATGTGCGGAGAAATTTTGGAGACCCCCTTCGGGAAAAAATTCTCCGGAATCAGGGATTATTTCATTCCCGAAGACGGACATCTTACGGTTCCCGGCAACAATTGGGTCAAACGTGCCTTGATCAAACAGCTCAAGGAATTGGATAAAAAGAATGCTCTTTAATTCGGTCCAGTATCTTATCTTCGCCCCCGTAGTCATCCTGGTTTACTTTTGTCTTCCGGCCAGGTTTCAGAGGCTGTGGCTTCTTTTGGCCAGTCTTTATTTCTACGCTATATTCAAAATTCCTTTTATTCTGCTTTTGATATATTCGATCGTTCTTACGTATTACGCGGTTCGGGGAATGGAAGCGGCGACCGGAAAATTTGCGAGATTGTTTTTTTTGAATCTGGCGGTTTGGGGAAATCTCGCGCTGTTGTACGTCTTTAAATACATGGATTTTTCGATCCAGGCTTGGAACCTTTTTGTAAAGGCGGAACCTTGCGATCCATCGTATATCCCCTTGACGGGCGCGATGCTTCCTATGGGAATTTCCTTTTTTACCTTACAGGCGGTCTCCTACGCCGTCGACGTCTACCGCGGAACGGTTCCCCAGGCGAAAAGTCTGTTTCAGTTCGGATTATTTCTTTCTTTTTTTCCGCAGTTGGTCGCCGGACCGATCATTCGGGCCCAGGATATGCTCCATCAATTTTTGGAGAATTACGTTTATCGAAAGGAAAATCTTTTACCGGGAATCCGTCAGTTGGCATGGGGCTTGTTCAAAAAAACCTTCGTGGCCGATCCGATTTCTTTGACGGTGGATCCGGTGTTCGCCAATCCGGGAGCGTATGATTCCGGATCGTTGTTGTTGACTTCCTTTTTGTTTTCGTTTCAGATCTATTGCGATTTTTCCGGGTATTCGGACGTGGCGATCGGAACCGGAAGGATCATGGGATATCGGATTCCGGAGAATTTCATTCGTCCGTTTTTGTCCCAGACCGTCACCGAGTTTTGGAGAAGATGGCATATCTCGTTTTCCTCCTGGCTTCGGGATTATATCTATATTTCCCTTGGCGGAAACCGGGTCAGTATTCCCCGGGCGTATTTCAACGTCTTTATCACCACGTTCGTGAGCGGAATCTGGCACGGAGCGGATTGGAACTTCGTGATCTGGGGTGCGTGTCACGCTTCGGTAATGGTGTTCGAACGGTTCGTCTTTTCGTTTTCCGTTCTCAAACGCGGCTGGGATCGGATTCCGGAATGGATCAAATACGCGTATCCGTTTTTCGTCTTTTCCTTCTCGATGTTTTTCTTTCGCGCCAAACCCTCTCCGGAATACGGATATTCCACGAGTTTGGATCTCGCGTTCGCGATCGTAAAACGGAGTTTTTCCTTCGAGTCGGGACAAAGTCTTCCCGTTCCTTTCGGAGTCGTTTTCGCCGTTCTGGTCCTGTTCGGCGCGGATTATCTTCAGGAAAAAAGGAAGGAATGGATGGAGGGAATCCAGGAACGTCCTTGGGTCGTGTATACCCTTTCGGCGATGATGGTTCTGGTCGGATTCATTCTCTACAGCGTGACCGTAAGCCAGCCGTTTTTATATTTTCAGTTCTAAATTTCGCCTAACGCGATTCCGATTCCGGCGGAATCCTTTCCAGAATCCGATCCGCGATCAGCTCCGCCGAGGTCGCGTTCGGATGACCGTCGTTCCGCAGATAAAATTCGGTCTTATCCTTTTCGTAACGGCGTATGAATTCGGGTCTCGTATCCAAAACGGGGATTCCGGAACGTTTCGCGATTTCAGCCACCTGATCCAGAAGAGGGGTGGAAGGAAGAGGGGTCAACGAATACGTTCCGTTCGGATACAGGACCACGGTCAAAGGAATATTACGTTTTTTGCAAACGGAAAATAGGTTTCTCATTTCGCGGAAGGAAGGGTGATCGTCGGGAGTTCCCGCGAGCGTCTCCGGAATCGGTTCGGGACCCTGTTCCCTCAATTTGGCCAATCTGCGGTTTTCGCTTTCTATCTTGGAGTAATTGTAGACTGCGCTGTATCTCGACAAAAAAACCGAAGCGCGGAAAAGCCATCTTCCGTATAATGAATTTCTCAAGTAGAATTCCCGATGTACGTCCTGTAGATCGGAAGGGTGATAGATCCAAAACACCGCCTTGGGAAGAATACAATCCTTTCGGAATCCCGTATTTTCGCAGTCGAGGGCGCGTTCCATTCTTCTTTGAATGCCGCCGGTTCCTAAGGAATCCACTCCTAGATTGCGCACGTGAAGTTTCCGGTGTGAAAGCGACTCCTGAAGTTTCCAGGCGATCGTTTCCGGATCGTTTTGGCCGAAACCATACGCGATCGAATCTCCCATCAGCCAGACTTCTGACTCCGAAGCGGGAACATAGGATTCTTCGGAAACGATCCGTTCCGCATAGCGGTTCACCCGCACCCGAAACGTAAAACCGGCTGGATGGGGAAGAACTGTATCCGAGTCGGGGCAAAGCATTATTTCCGGAATCTCTCGTTCTTCGATACAATGCACCCGTTTGTCGCGGAGGCGGTAGATCAGACCCGCAGGCGGAAAAAGCCGCAGATATACTTCGCCTAACACGAAAACTGCGAAAAGCGCGGACGAAAGGATCGAAAAAAAACGGAGTTTCTGTTTCATGAAGCGGACGCGGCGGAATACAGGGAAAGTTCGCATCGTAAAAACATACGCCTTGCCGGGGGAAGGGATTCCTGGATCGTATCGTTTTTGAATTTGTTGAATTCGGATTGATTTTTCCTTTTTTCCAAAAGGCAATCCCGAAGGAACAACGCGTAGTTCTCCGCTTCCCGGTCCTTTCCCTTGGAGAATTTTTCCAAGATAGACTTCGTTTTATCCCTGTCTTTTTCTTGTAAATGGATCTCCAAAAGGTAAAGTAAAAGGGAGGAATCTCCGGGAAGGACGTTTTCCGCCCGTTCCAGATAATACGCCGCCGAATTGAGGGCCAAACCGCTGTCCGCAAGAATCATTCCCAGGGTGCGGTTCGCCTCCAGATGTTTCGGGTCTTTTTTGAGGACGAGTTCGTAGAGACGCATCGCTTCCGCCGTATTTCCTTTGGATAGGGAATCCCGAGCGTCCCATACCATTTCCTCTCCGGAATAACACGCGAAAAAAAAGGGGAAAGAAACCAAGAGGCAAACGTATCGGATATTTAGTCTCATAATTGCAGAAGTTTTTGCTTTCTTCCCCTAAAAAAAAAATTCCAAAGGCCGAAACTGTCCGGGGTTTCGTTTAGAATTTTCCAATAAAGAGTTAAGGCAACATAAAAAAGTTTAATTCTCTTGGGAGGAAACGTCCGAAGGATTTAGTACTTGTTAAACATTTCAGACGGGACTAAAAACAGTGACATCATCGCACAACAACCTACTTCAAAATTTCCAGGAATATCTCTCCGTAGAAAAGGGATTAAGCGACAACTCGATCTATTCCTACGGATACGATCTGAATAAGTTCAAAAACTTTCTGGAAAAGGAACATATCGATTTCCTGGAAGTTCAGGCGAATGATATCATGCGGTTTTTGAACGAGGAAAAGGACCGTAAGATCAGTTCCAAAACGATCGCGAGAGAAGTCGTGGCGATCCGTCAGTTTTACAAGTTCCTGAAAGACGAAAAGAAATTAGACACGAACCCGACCGAAAAAATCGAAACTCCCGAAGTGATGAGGAGTATCCCCGATTATCTGACTCAGGACGAGATCGAGGAACTGTTTTCGACGATCCGCGAGGATAACCTCTACGAACTCCGCGACAAATGTATTTTCGAATTGTTATATTCCTCGGGCTTGAGAATTTCAGAAGCCTGCAACCTCAAACTCGGGGACATGGACCTCGAAGGGATGACGTTGACCGTGGAAGGGAAGGGCGGAAGACAAAGACTCGTTCCCTTCGGCGAAAAGTCCCTGGATATCCTCAACCGTTATCTGAAACAGAGCCGTCCTTTCATACTGAAAAGCAGAAACTGCGAATATCTGTTCGTCTCCAAAAAAGGGTCGTATATCAACCGTAAGTCGGTTTGGAGACTTCTGAATCATTACATCAAAAGAACGAACATCTCCAAAAAGGTGACACCACACACGTTACGCCACTCTTTCGCGACTCATCTTTTGGAGAATCACGCGGATCTCAAGTCGGTTCAGGAACTTTTGGGTCACATCGATATCTCCACCACCCAGATCTATACGCATATGGCCAACAAAACCCTCAAAGAAGTACATAAAAAGTTTCATCCGAGAGGATAAAACTCCACTGCGATTCCCGTTCGATTCGGAGCGGGAATCGCAAGCGCGGTTCGAAACGATCGAAATGGATTCCGGAAAAAAGCAAAACTTCGAAAATCTGTTCCGATTGCAGATTCCTTCCCATCCTCGTTATCTTTCGATCATACGTAGTATGATCTATAATCTGGCGTTCGAAAACGGATTTACCGCGAACGATTCCGCGGATCTGAAACTCGCGGTGGGCGAATGTCTTCTGAACGTCATCAAACATTCGTATTCCGGAAAAAGAAATCTTCCGATTTTTTTGGAGATCGGCCTTTTCGACAATCGTATGGAGGTGAGAATTCGCGATTTCGGAAGTCAGAAAAATCTTTCCGAAATTCGAGGGTATGAGCCCAATGATTATAGGGAGGAAGGAATCGGCCTTTATCTCGTGAAAAAACTCACAGATCATTTTTATCTGGATCAATCCTTACCCGAAGGAAATAGGCTGATTCTCACAAAACTCAAATGAGATCCATATGTTTCGGAATTCCTGTATTTTCGGTTTTTTTAATATTCGTTTCGGGAATTTCCTCCTGTAAAAAAGGTCCTTCTCTTTCCAGGGAGGAGGTTCAAAAACTGAGCAGGGATTATTTTACCCGTCTTTGTACGAAAACCGCGGAATGTGCGAGTCGATATTTGGAGACTCTTCCCGCTTCCGAAAAAACCTCCGAAAACTCCGCTTACTCGGTGGATCAGTGTATGGAAGAACAAAAGGATCAGAGTATTCTTCCGGACGAATACGAAAAGGTCACGGACGTCCAGATCGCAAAGGTCAAGGTTTGTATGGAGGATCTTCTTAAGGTTCCCTGCGAGGAGATGGAAGGAGGGGGAATTCCCTCCTGTCGCGAGTTGTTTCAATCCTCCAAAGACGAATAGGGGCTCGGAAGCGGCTTCGCCGATCGCCTTCATTTTATCCTTTCTGTTAACCTCGGAATTCGGAGCTGCACGGCTCCTCCGGTCCCGGTCTACTTGTCATTTATGGAATATACGAAGATTCTAATTTAAGACGTTCGACGTCTCCGATCAATTCGCGCACCGATCCCAGGCTTCTTCCGTTGTAAATTCCGCGGAGCCTCCGATTTTCGTCCAAAAGATACACGCTTTCGGAATGTAGGAAATCGTTCGGCCCGACTCCTTTTTTTCTTTCTCCGGGGGCGATCGTGTCGGCGTTGAAGGATTCGCGGGCCATCTTATAGATTCCGCTTTTCGGACCGGTGAGCAGATTCCAGGACTTTTGTCGGATTCCTCTTCGTTGCGCATAACGTCTTAATTCCTCCGGGCTGTCGAGATCGGGCGTGACGGAAAAGGAAAACATACGGACCTTGCCGTCTTTGGCGCATTCCTCCTGAACAGTTTTGAGATGGTCCGTGATCGTAGGACAGATTCCGGAGCAACGCGTGAAAAAGAAGGAGACGACCGAGAGCGAACCTCTTAAATCCGAGGAAGAGACCGTTTTTCCTTCCTGATTGACGAATTTAAAATCGGAAATCCCCCGTAGAGCGGTCGCGTCTTTCAGCTCCGAGGTTTCCAACCAAACCGGTTGTAAATCCTTTCCCTTAAAATAGGGAAGGGATCGTTTCGGAATCGACAACTCCGTTACGGAAGAGTCGTATTCCGAGGCAGGGTCGGAAGGACCGCAAAACGAAAACGTAATGAAACACAAAAGTAGGCCTGCAAGGGTCGCGATCCGATCGTCCGGACGCGTGTATTCGTATTCAGAAGGATTTCGTCTTTTCGTTTTCATCCGATCGTACCTGCCAGCAAAGTTTGGATCCGGGTAATCCCATTGGTCGTCCCGATTGTATTATGAAATTTGCATATATTTGCCCGTCCGGTCTCCAGACCTTTTTTCCGAGCAGTTGGCCGTTCCAGTATTTGGCGTACATTACCAGGTTCCCGGAGGAATGCCATTCCCACACGTCTCCGTGTAGTTCTCCGTTCTGATACGAATATTGGAATCTGCGTTTCCCGTCGGAATACCAGCCTCGGTGGATTCCGGTTTTTTTGCCCATCGTATAGATCCGTTCCGAGGAAAGGATCCTGTTTTGGTAGATTTCCTTTTCGATTCCGTCCGCCAAACCGTCCCGATACGAGCCTTTGCGGATCACCTGGATCGCATCTAGTTTCGTTTCCAACACACCGTCGAATTTTTTTCCTTTGTAGAACAGGAATTCTCCGGAACGGGTCAAACCCGGGTCCGTGTGCGGTACCACGATTCCGTTCCCGCATCCGATCGAACATAAAAGGATAAACAAAAGAATCGATTTCGTTTTCATGTTTCGGCCGAGAGGCGGAATCGTCCGCCTCTTCGTTTTCCGCCCGTTAGTTGACGGTTCCTTTTACGCCTCGGAAATAACTTCCGATCAGATAACCGCTTACTCCGGTCCCGTTTCCTACGTGATAGCAGTAGGTTCCGTTGGGGAAGTGGGTCGTGGTGCAGGTTCTCGTATGGGTCACGTTATCCAAGGCGGGGTAGGCCCCTTCCTGCGTTTTTTTGCCGTAGATAGGAAAACCATCCAGCATGATTCCCACCAGCTCGGATCCGTCCTGAGTGATCTTATACGGTTCGGTGTGATGATGATATTTTCCGGTGTTCTGAGGATGGCCTTCGGATTGATCCATCGTCTGATACTCCGTCGCGAGGCTGTCTCCCGGCGCGGCTTGGTTGTTGAAGATGACGACCCCGTGTACTGTGACGCCTAACGCGTCCAGACCGGCTCCCGACGTGGAACTTACGTTCGAAGTGCAAGTGGGGGTCGTGGGAATGGTGAAGGTGATGTTCTGCGCCGCGATGGAGTTGGGGTTTCCGAATCTGCCCGTTCCCATCGCCTCGTGGAATCCGGACGCGACGCCGTAGTAATAACTTTTGTAGGGAGGAAGATCGTTGGTGGTGATGACGTAGTTGTTGCCGGAAACCGTGATCGTTACACAATGGAAATTCTCCTTCATCCAACAGGGAGCCGCGGCGTCGATCTGCGTCGTACACGTCGGGCCTCCCAGACCGAGGTCGTCCGCGCCGTTGTTGACCGCTCCTACGACGGTACAGGTTCCGGGGTTTACGTTCGTGGTCGTAGTGGAAACACAGGATGCGGGAGAGTTGGCGGCCACTGCGGCCGCGGCGATCGCGATCGCAACGGAGTCGTCACTTTCCTTCGGTTTACAAGCGGACTGAACGAATAAAGTCGCGAGCAACACGAAACCGGGAATCGCAATTCCCAGCGTGCGGAAAAAACCAAAGGAGTTCGGGGTGAATCGTCTTTTCCGAACTTCGTCGTTTCTTTTTTGAGGAATCAGTTTCATAACTTCTCCGAGAATTTTGTATGTCGATGGATCGATCGTTTAAAATCGATAAGACGTATCGGTATCAGAAATCGAAACCGGTTTCAACTTTTTATTTTTCCGCGCCCGCATATTTCGAGTCCAATCCCATTGGTTTGAACCGAAAAGGAATCGCGGTTTTACACCCGTTTGAATTCTCCCGGTCTTTGTCCCGTCATTTTGCGGAATACCGAATAGAAAGAGGATTTGGAATTGAACCCGCATTCCAGGCCGATCCGAAGCACGGGATAATCCTTGAATTCGGAATCCTTAAGTCTTTGTTTTACCTCCTCGATCCTGTACTCGTTCGTAAGAGTAAAAAAATTTTTTCCAAGATGAAGATTAAGCACCTGACTCAGATGGTTGGCGCTCACTTGAAGCGCTTGCGCTATGTCCTGAATTCCCAAGTCGTCGCGGAGATACGGTTTGTGATGTTCCATGTAACGGATCAAGTCCTCCGCGATTCGAGTCATTCGATCCGATTCCAAACGCGATTTGGAATACTTTTCCGCGTCTCCGTTTTCCGTATGCGTCGGGATCGTATTTTCGGAAAAAACGGTTTTTTGACGCAGGATAAAGAACGTTAGAAGAAACAAAAATCCAACCATCAAGCTGTTCGTCAGACGGGGGGAGGAATAGACCGGCTCGGATAGGAACTTCAAAACCAAAAACGAGGTTTGGACGAATAGGATCGCCAAAAACAGGATACAAACTCCGATTAACCACCGTAAGGTGTTTTCCAGATCCTCGTAGGAAAAAAAATCGCGGACCCTGCTGCCGTGTTTCCGTATCAGGCGAAAGGAAATCAAACCGTAGGAAACGATGGAAAGAGGTACTGCGATTCCGTTCAAAAACGAGGAATACCAGGAGGCGGAATTCGTCAGATCGATCCTGTAGTTTTCCGTTTCAAGACCCGGCAGATAGGAGGAAACCGCAAAAAGGACGAACGGAAAAAAATGAAGCAGATGTTTCGCGCGAAGGACGAATCCTTCCTTCACCAAGGAACTGGTGTAAAGATACAGACAGGGGCCGTAGGCGAGAGGATAGGAGATGATCTTTAAAAACCAATTCCATTCCCCGTGGGAATCGTTTAGGTGGATCGCTCGTCGAACGCAGGATAAGAAAACCAAAAGGATCCAGATCGAACCGATCAGATCGTGGGCGCCTTTTTTGCGTTTGGCGAGTATAAAGGCCAGACAAAAGACCGTGTGGGCGAGAGTGATCGGAAAAAGGTAATAAGGAGTCGAAGGCATAAAATCTTTCGAAGGATTGGACGAAAAATCCTTCGAAAGAGCGACTCCCTTCTTTTAATTCCAGTGTCTGTCTTCGTTTCCGATATAAATCGCGTCCGGTCTTAGAATTCTTTCCTTTTTTTGTTCCAGACAATGCGTCATCCATCCTGCCGCCCTTCCGAGCGCGAAAACCGGCGTGAACAATTCGGTGGGAAGTTCCAGTCCGTGCAGAAGAAGCGCCGTGTAAAATTCCACGTTGGTATGCAGAACCCGGTCCGGTTTGTATTCCTTCAAAAGACGAAGCGCGACCGATTCCACATACATCGCAAGCTCGTAAAAATCGCGTAACTCGGGAAGTTCGTAGAGTTTCTGCGCGGCTCCGGCCAAGACGTCCGCTCTCGGGTCCCGCACTTTATAGATCCGATGACCGAAACCCATCAAACGTTCCCCGGCGTTCAAAAGTCCCCGCAGATATGTTTCCGCGTTTTCCTTCTTTCCTATCGCGAATACGGTATCCAACGCGGGACCGGGAGCGCCTCCGTGTAACGGACCTTTGAGCGCGCCGATCGCACCCGTGGCCGCTGAGATCAGATCGGATTGGGTGGAGACGATCACCCTTGCCGTAAATGTGGACGCGTTGAGTCCGTGATCCGCGACCGTGTTCCAATAGGTGTTCAGGGCTTTCGTCTTTTTGGGATCCGGAGAAATTCCGAGCATGTATAAAAAGTTCTCCGCCTGTTTCAGTTTAGGATTCGGTAGAATCGGATTTTTTCCCGCTTGAAGACGATACACCCACGCGACGACCAAGGGCAGCGACGCGACGACCGCATAACTTTCCTCCTGCGAAGAAGCGAACGGTTTACCCAGGGAAAGCGAGGCGGCCCCGATCCGCAGACATTCGACGAGGGAAGCTCCCTGCGAAACCGCTTGTTCCAGGATGGCCCTTTGCGGCTCGGAAAATCTTCTGGATAGTACGAGATTTTGTTCCATACGCTCCGTTTCGTCGGAAGAGGGAAGTTTGTCCTCCAGCAGGAGGTGAAAGGTCTGTTCGAAACCTATTTTATCCGCGAATTCCTCGACGGGATATCCCGCCACGATCAGTTTGCCGCCTATTCCGTCCACCTTAGAGATCCTCGTTTTTACGGCGGGGATTCCCTCCAGACCGGGGCTGTATTTTCTTTCCTCTAAAGGCCGATTTATTGTTTCCATATTTGTTTCCTTGTTCAGGATAGAGTTTACTTGATTGACAAAAATGAATCAATATTGATTTCATTGTCAATGTATGAAGACCGAGCCGAAAAAAACGTTTTTATCCGCCTTGGAGGCCGCCCAGGAATTGGGGGTCGAGGTGGAAACGATCTACGCCTACGTGAGTCGCGGGATCCTTCATTCCGAATCGAGCGGTTCCAAAGACCGAAGCAGACGTTACCGCAGGGAAGAGGTGGAACGTCTCCTTCTGCAGCGGGAGGAAAAATTGAATCCCGGAAAAACCGCGAAGACGGCGTTGACGTTCGGACAACCCGTTCTCGAATCCTCGATCTCCATGATCGAAAATTCCTCGCTTTATTACAGGGGTCGAAACGCGGAGACGTTGAGTGAAACCTCGAACTTCGAATCCGTATGCGATCTTTTGTGGGAAAACGAAGGCGTTTCCCGATTCGATTCGGAATGGCCCTCCTGGGACAGATCGTCTTTGTATTGTTATGCGGAACTGAGAGACCGTCCCTTGATCGATCGTTGCAGGATCCTTTTGGGGATTTCGGAATACGGGGATGAGACATCCTTTTTGAGGACTCAGGACGCGTTACGCAAAACGGGGTCCGGATCGTCCGTCTTCTCGCTTCGTTCGCTTCCGGATCGAAACCGACGGGCGGCCGTTCCGTATCGGAAACCCTCTGGTATTCGTGGAGGGAAGGGGCCGGTAAAGGAAAAAGGGCGGTTCCTTTCGAACTCAAAAAAAAAGTTAAACCGAGTTCGGAGGACGAAAAGGCGATCCGTCTGATCGAGGCCGCGCTGATCCTTTCCGCGGATCACGAACTCAACGTATCCTCGTTCACCGCGCGTTGCGTCGCTTCCAGCGACGCGAGTTTATACCAGGCGGTCGTCGCCGGGTTGGGGGCTTTGTCCGGAAACAGACACGGACTTCTTACGGAAAAGGCGATCGAACTTCTGGAGGAGTACGATCCCAAACGGAAGGATCCGAAATCCTTGTTGGTCGAAAAACTGAAACGAGGGGAGACGATTCCGGGATTCGGTCATCCGTTCTACAAAAACGGAGATCCGCGCGCCAAAAAACTCACGGAGTTGTCGGAGTCTTTTTTTCCGAAAAATAGGGAGTTTCTTTCCGCCAAAATCCTTTTGGAGGAAGCGGTTCGTCTTCTGGGAGATTATCCCACGATCGACGCCGGTCTGGCATTGGTGTGTAGGACGTTAAAACTTCCGAAAGGCGCGGGACTTGCGTTATTCGCCATCGGTCGATGCGCCGGATGGATCGCCCACTCGATGGAGCAATACGCTTCCGATCGATTGATCCGTCCTAGGGCCCGTTATGTGGGAATCCTACCCGGACGTTGATTTGATTTCTTCCTGAAGGATTCCAAGACGCTGTTTTCTCACCTTGGTGATCTGAGGATTTCCGTCGGGACCTAAAAATACGAAAGAAGGTCCGGGAATTTCCTTAAGACGGACTTTGAAGTTCTTCCCTTTCCCGGGATAAATATCCACGCCCGGAAATATCTCCTGTTCCACTTCCACGTAGGAATCCTTGTCCGGTTCGAAACCCATGATCATAGACTGTTCCTGTCCGAGAAGATGGTTTAGAATTCCCGAATATTTCTGTTTGATCGCGGAAAGTTTGGGAACGCTTTCCTTCTCTTCTTGCGTTAGTTGTCTTCTTTGAGAATCCTCGTTCAGTTTTGTAAGGCTCAATTCCACTTTTTTGAGGATATCCTGGTTTTTACGGATTTCCTCTTTGAGTTTTTCGAGATCGGAAAGAAGTTCGGGACGGATTCCCACCGAAACGGACGTTTTGGTTTCGGCGATTGCGCCTAACTTCGTACAGACGACCGCCTTACCTGCGACACAACTTCCTCCGATGAGTTCGCCTCTTCCTCCGCGGATGACGACGGATTCTCCCGCGACGAGTTCCGAATGCATCGAGGCTTCCTCGATAAAGATCGTGTTTTTCGCGATCAATCTTCCCTGTTCCACGAACCTAGTGTAGATGTCCGCTCCGGATTCTATGAGACCGCCGTTTCTGCCCATAAAACCTCCGGAAAGAACCACGTCTCCGGCCGCTTTGAGAAACACCTTGCCTACCGATTTTTTTACGATGATCGAGCCTTCCGTTTCCAAGGTGAATCCGTCCGCGATGGTTCCTTCCACGATGATGGTTCCGGGAAAACTCACGTTACCGGTGGAGAAGTCCACGTTTTCCAGATGACAGACTTCGTCGACGCGTACGGTTCCCTGCCGATCCAGAATCGGTCTTCCATCGATGAGGGAGTGGATCGAATTTCCGTCCGGGGAAAGATGTACGTTGGCCCCGAGTTTCCAGTCGGCTTCCCTCCCCGCGTCGAAAGGCAGGATCTGACCGAGGACGTTCTTTCCGTCCTTACCGGGAACGGGCGCGATTTTTTCGGCGAGTTTCTGCGTTTTGGAAACACTTTGAATAATTTGAATATTCTTAAAATCTACTCTACCGTGTTCGTCCTCCTCAAGATGAGGATAGGCCGGATGGATGAACAATACGCGGATGTCCCCGTTTTTTCCGGGAACGGGAGAGGTTCCTTCCGCGATCAGGATCTTTTTCCCATATTCCGGTTCTTTGGAGAGCGCGTCGACCGTCTCCGTATAAATTCCGTGTTCGATTCCGTTCAGACGCACGGACTCCAGGATCTGTTCGGAGGTGAGGATTCTTCCTCCGTATTTGGGAGGATGAAAAAGAAGGAAAGCCTTCATTTTGTCCTCTTGGATCTCGATTTCTATCCGGGAGCTTTCCGGTTTACCGGGCCATTTCCCGATCAGATGGGAAAGCCCGTCCGCCTTTTGAATGAGGTCTTTGACGATGGAAGAGGAGATTTCGGTGATCTGAAAAAGTTCGATCCTACGAAACACCTCTTTCGGATCCACGGCCTTTCCTTTTTTCCCGGCCGAAAAAACGGAGAGATACGCGAGTCCGTCCTCGTTTTCGATCTTAAAGAATCCGTTTTCGTTCTCTTCCAGATCCTTGAGAAGGGAATCCGTAAAATTCTTCAGGGAGTCGCTCATTCGCGGTTTCAGTGTAGAAATCATTCTTCATTTTTACAATCGAAATCTCCCCGAAAAACTTGAGCCGTAGGAAAGAAATTTTCTCAGTGGTGATGCGAATGTCCGTGTTCTTCCGGGGAAACGTTTCCGTTCGATCCGCGCGAGTCGGTGTTCGGAGCGTTTTCGGAATCGGAGCGGTTCCATTCCGAACCGGACCGGTGCGAGTCAGGATCGTGGTTTTCGTGGGAATGATTCATTCGGAAGAAAATCATGGAAATGCCGACGAGAACGACGACGATTCCTCCGTAACGGACGAGTCCCCGCGGAAGTTTGAGGAGCAATTGGCGGAATCCGACGCCGAAAAGAAAAAGGGCCGGGAAGGTGCCCAGAAAAAAGAATGTCATCACAAGCGCGCTTAACGCGGGATCGGCCGCGGCCAGCGCAAGACCGAACGCGGGATATAATACGGCGCAGGGAAGAAGTCCGGTGACCATCCCGAAAGCCAAGGCGGTGGAAGGGACGTTTTTTCCGTTCCTGATCGAAACGAGCAGGGGGCCCGCAAAGAAATTAAGTATTTTATGATATACTCCCGATCCTTCCGGTGTTCCGTTCCTTATCAGCCCCAAACCGAGGACGACGACGAAAATTCCGGAAACGACGGCCGCGAACTGGTGCAGAGATACGAGTTTTCCTGCGAGATTTAAACCGGTCCCCAAAAAGCCGATGATTGCGCCTAACGCGGAATAGGAAACGAGTCTTCCCGCGTTATAGAGAAGATTGGTGGTATATTTTCCCTTCCCTCCGGCGATGTTGAGCGTGCCGGCGAACGGACCGCACATCCCCAGGCAGTGCAACGAACTCGTCAAACCGTGGACGAAGGCTACGGATAACGCCGTCAGTAGGAATTCATTTTGCACGGCTTTTCTCCCCGTCTTCGTTTCGGCTTTTGAGGAAGGGTTCGTCCTCGTCGTCGAACAACATCCTGTATTTCGGGCCTTCGATATCCTCGAACTGACCGGATTTTAGGGACCAAAAGAAAACGGCCAAAGCCCCCAGCGCGATCGCCATCGCGATCGGAATGGTAAGATACAAAGCGTTCATAGTTTCGTCCTCCAGGATAGGGATATCGAGTTGAGAACCACCGTCAGGGAACTGAGCGTCATAAAACCGGCGCAGATGACGGGGAGCATAAAACCTAAAGCGGCCAAGGGAAGCATTACGGAATTATAGGATAAGGAAATTAAAATATTCTGAATTATTATTCTCTTCGTTTTTCGAGATATTTCCTCGGCCGAAACGAGGGAATCGAGTCGGTTCGAAATCAGAACCAGATCCGATTTGTCTATGGAAAGATCGGACGCGATTCCCATGGAGATACCCAGATCGGCCGCCGCGAGACAGGCCGAATCGTTGATCCCGTCTCCGACCATAACCACCGTTTCGCCGGCCGCTTGGGCTTTTTGAATTGCGGCAACTTTGTCCTCGGGTTTTAATTCGTAGGAAAAACGCTCCAATTTCAACGTCGAAGCCAGGGCTTGGACTTTGGATTTGGAATCTCCGGAAAGGATTTCGAGATACGGGATTCTCTCCTTTAATCGCCGTAATACGCCTTCTGCTTCGGGGCGGACTTCGTCTTCCAGGGAGAAGGAAGCGAGTAATTCTCCTTTTTTTCCCAGATACACTTTGCCGTTCGAGGATACGGTCCCGTCGGAAACGAAAGCTAGACTTCCCACGCGGTAACTTTCTCCGGAAAAGGTAATTCCCTCCATTCCGGCGCCCGGAATCTCCCGGATCTCTTTCCATAAAATCGTTGTTAGTTGGTCTAGTTTTTCCCGGAGGGAAATTTCCCGTTTAAGACTTTCCGCCAAAGGATGAGTGGAGGCGGTCTCCAAGGAAAGGACGATCGAGTAGAATTCGTTTTTTCTTTTCGGATCGGAAAACCATTCGTTTCGTACCGCTAATTTTCCGGAGGTAAGGGTTCCGGTTTTATCGAAATAGATTCTCGTCGCGCGACTCAGGATCTCCATCGAGTCGGGATTTTTGACGAGAATTCCCTTGGATCCGTGCAGAAGGTTTCCGACCACATAGGCGGCCGGCACGGCGAGTCCGAGGGCGCACGGACATGCCACGATCAAAACGCTGATCGTATTGAGCGTCGCCGCTTCCCAATCTTGTTTATAAAATCCGAATATACAAAACGTTGCGACCGCGACGGCGAGTACGATCCGGATGAAATAGGAGGAAAAACGATCCGTCGTCCTCTGCAATTTCGGTTTCGCTTGAAGCGAAGTTTCGATCAGCGAGGAGATCCGGGATAACGTGCTTTCTTTGGCGGTCGTGGTCGCTTCTATTTCCGCGTTGGAACTCAAACAAACCGATCCGGAAAGAACGGCCTCTCCGCGTTTGTGAGCGACCGGTTCGGATTCTCCCGTTAAAAAGGATTCGTCGAAATACGCCTTCGATATCCTTACGATTCCGTCTACAGGCACCCGGTTTCCGTTTTTGAGAAGAAGACGATCCCCTTTTTGAATCCTACCCGGCGCGATCTTTATTTCCTGTTCGCCGGATAAAACGGAATATTCCTGGGGAAGTGTGGATAAGAGTTCCCCCACTTTTCTTCCCGCCTTTAGGCGGATGGCGGATTCCAAAAACTTTCCGATCAGGATGAAGAAATATATGGTGCATACCGAATCGAAATACACTTCGCCCCGATCGGTTAACGTTACATAGATACTATAAAAATAGGCGAGAGAAACTCCGGAAAAGAGCAGAGTGTCCATCGTGAGCATTCTGCGTTTGATCGATTCAAGCGCTCCTTTGTAAAAAGGATATCCCGCGTAAAGATAAGCCGGAGTCGCGAATATCCAGGAAACGTAATGGAACAACCTTTTGAATTCCGCCTCGATTCCGGAAAAATAACCCGTATACAATCCGACGCTGAAAAGCATGATGTTTCCCCAGGAGAATCCCGCGACGGCCATTCTGTAGAAAAGGTCTTTGGAGAAAATTCCGATGCCTTGTTCCGCCTTTAGGGGAGAATACAGGGTAGGTTCGTAACCCAGGCTCCGTATTAGGGAGAAAGTTTCGTCTAACGTGATCCGTTTTCGGTCGTAGACGAGTTTCATCCTTCCCGTGGCGAAGTTGATTCTTACCTCTTTGACGCCGTCCCGTTCTGAAAGCACTCTTTCGTTTAACCATACGCAGGCGGAACAGTGTATCTTTCCGATCGTGATCAGGGTTTCGGAATCTCCGTTCGGCAACTCCGTTACGTATTCGTTATATACGGAATCTGTTTCGAGGGTTTCCTCCGTTTCGACTCCGTCCCGAACCGGCTCCAGACGTTCAGATCCCCTCAACGTATAAAACTGAGTGAGACCGTGATTAACCAGCAGGGTCGCCAAGGTTCTACAACCGGAACAACAGAAACTTTCTTTCTTTCCGGAAACTTCTCCGAAAACGATATCCCTTGTGTCGGCGATCGGAGTGTTACAGTGATAACAGGCTGTGACGGTTTTCGGGATCGTCTGCATATCGTTTCCCGTCAAGGAATCTCCACTTCAAAGGTGCGTCTGAGGGTTTTTCCCCCGACCTCTCCCTTTACGTTCAGAATCCAAGGACCGGATTCGGCGAAGTCCAGAGTGCCGGAATACGTCCCGGGGTGCCCGGAATCCTCTTTTAGAGGAATCGTCTTGTTCCAAAGATCGGTGGCGGATCGTTCGAGTTGGATTTCGAGTTTTGCGTTTTCGATCGCGAATCCGGATTTCAAGAACAGGATTCGGATCGGATTTTTTCCTTTTTCGAGTTTCGGTTCCTTCGAAAACAGGACGCCGTCGAAGGAATATCCTTCCGCGAGCATGTTTTTCTGTTCCAGGATGGCCTTTTCGTAGTTCAATCCCTTTTCATAATATTCCTTTTCGATCGGTCCCGTATAACCTTCGCTCGCGTATCGGATCGTCACCGCCGTCGCCGAAATTAACGCGACAAAGGCGATCCCCACCCAAACGAACGCCACTTTCATACTTTTATGCAAGGCCATCTGTTTCCTCCTCATCGACCGGTTTGCGGAATTAAAAACGGCACCGTTTTTTTCATCCTGTTTTTCGGATTAAGAACGTCCTGAAGTTCGAGCGATATTTTGTGCGTATGAATCAGAAGGTCCTCCGCCTCAGGATGTGTCTCCAAAATGATCCGAAAATTTTCGGAACCGTTCCCTTCCACTTGAATAGAAGGAACTTCCGTCCCTCCCATAAGGATCCGCACCGGCGAACGTAATGTCGACTCGGAGACGCTGACGTTCCAGGTCCTTTTTTCGAAGGTGAGGTTGAGGAGGTTTCCGTTGTAAAAATTCCTCACCGCACCTCCGGGAACTTCCATCGGTTGTATGATTCGATCCGGGAGAACGTTCGCATACATCGGAGCCCGACCGTATAACAGTACGAAGGCGGCTATCAGCACGCAGGCTAAAAGCGTTCCGTAAACCACGCTTCTAGGCCGGATCCAGCGGATCGACGCGCCCGGACGTTTCGCCTGATTTTCGGAAAAATATCCGATGAGCGTCTTTTTCCCTTCCTTTCCCATGGTTTTGGCGCAGGCATCCGCACATTTTCCGCAGGCGATACAACCTACATTGACCCCTTCCCGTATGTCGATCCCGGTGGGGCATACCACCAAACACAGATTACACGCGGTGCAATCCCCTTCCTGTACTCCCGCCTTTCTTCTCGGTTCCCCACGTTTGAAGTCGTAGGTTACGTTCACCGAATCAGCGTCCATCATGACGGTTTGGAATCTCGCGTAAGGGCAGGCGTATTTGCAGAATTGTTCGCGGACGAAAGCCATGTCGGCGTAAAGAGTCGCCGTGAAAAATCCGGTGAAATAAACCCAGACCGGCGGCGAAAGCCAAAACGAAGAAGTGCGGATGTCGTTTATCATTTCATAGGGATCGGCGAAATACGAAATCCATGCGAGTGCTCCGACGAGCGAAACTGAAATCCATAAAAAATGTACGATCGCCTTTCCGAAAGTAGGTGCGTCCTTTTTCCCGTATTTGGAACCGAGAACGGTTCTTCCTATCCAGTCGAAAAGATCCGTAAACACGGTCTGAGGACAGGCCCAACCGCACCAAACCCTTCCGATCAGAGTCGTAAAAAAGAACAGGGATAGGCCCATTCCGATCAGGAACAGATGAAGAAAATATCCCTCCTGGGGAGTGAAGATGTTTCCGAGAAGATAGAATTTACGGGCCGGAATGTCGAGACGGATCCACGGATGTCCTTCCCAGCGTAGCCAGGGTAAAAAAAGATAGAACGGGATTAAAACCGCTTCCACAGCGTAACGCGCGGAGCGGATTTTGCCGGTGATATGTCTGGAGATGACCACTCAAGTTCTCCTTTTGGTTTTTCGAAACGGGGCCGTATTTTTCGGCCCGCTCCGTGATTCTTTTATTTCCGCTTTATAGTTTAGAGAATTATAAAACTCTAAACTATAAAGATTCTATCTTATCGGGAAGCCTTTAAACTCGGGTTTTGGGACGCGAGCCAAGCCATTACCTGATAAACCTTCTCCCCTCCGAGGGAGTTTTCGTGTGGAGGCATCGGTCCTCTTCCTAGTTTGGTATTTTCGACCGGGATTCCTTTCATGATCGTATTATAAACTTCTAAATCGATCGATCCGTGAATCCATTCCGCGTCCACGAGATTTGGACCCACCAATCCCTGTCCGGTAGGACCGTGACAAGCCGCGCAGACAGTTTTGAACGTCTTTTCCCCCTCCGCGATCGCTTCGGCGTTCCCTCGTAAAGGATTGCTTCCGTCTTCGCTTTTCACGGCGACGGCCTTGGGAAATTTCGCTTCGTGTTCTTTGACCTCGTTTTCGTACGCGACGTCCTGTTCCCATTGAGAATACTTGTGGAAGTAGATCGAATAACCGATTGCGAATATCACGCAGATCACGAAGATCCATTTCCACCATTCCGGAAGCGGGTTGTCCGCTTGTCTGATTCCGTCGAATTCCTTATTTGAATCGTGCGTCATGGATCAATCCTCCTCCAGCATTCTAAATTTGGGCTCTTCCATTTGGGTTTTCCTTTTTCTGTTGTACACGTAGGCGGTGATCAACGCGATCGCGAGAACGAGCAAAGGCAGTCTCGCAAACTTATAAATTTGAATCAGTTCAAGTTCCATTCCGTCCTCACTGTATGGATTTGGACAGCTCCGCGGTGTCCTTTCCTAATTTGAGAAGATACGCGATGATCGCGTCGCCTTCGGTTTTCCCTTCCAACTCCTGAACCGCCGCGGCGTAATCCGCTTCGGTATAAGGGACTCCGACTTTTGCGAGGCCCTTCATGTGACTTACGATCTCTTCCGCGTTCAACGTCGCCGAGGATTCGAAAAGCCAGGGGTAAGCGGGCATAACGGATCCCGGAGAAGTGTCTCTTGGATTGATGAGGTGCGTTTTATGCCAAGCATACGACGGTTGAATTTGGGATTCATGCGCTAAGTCGGGACCTGTCCGTTTCGAGCCCCAGAGGAACGGATGATCATAGACGAATTCTCCCGCTTTGGAATATCCGTCCCTTCCGTACGCCTTGGAAGGATCGAAACGATCCACTTCCCATTTGAAAGGACGGATCATCTGCGTATGACAGTTGTTGCATCCTTCCTTTTGATATACGTCCCTTCCCGCCAATTCCAAAGCGGAGAACGGCTTGACTCCTTGGATGGGAACCGCGGTTCTCGAGATGAAAAAGGGAGGGATCAATTCGAAAATTCCGCCGATCAAAACTGCGATCGTGGTGTAGACGGTGAACTTAATCCCCTGTTTTTCCCACTTATCCGTAAAACCGGAAAACCAATCCAGAAGTATGTCGAATAATTTCATACGTTCGCTCCTTATTCCTTCACTCTCAAATCCGTTTCCTGAAAACCGGATCCGGCGTTTTGAATCGTCTTGACCACGTTATAAATCATCACGAAAACTCCGCTCAGATACAGGGTGCCCGCCACTCCTCTTGCGAAACGGAACGGTTTGAGAACCTCTGTGATCTGCACCCAGTTCGGATACTGTAAAAATCCTTTCGCGTCGACCGCTCTCCACATGGAACCTTCGGTGATTCCGGAAACCCACATCGACACGATGTAGAGGAGAATTCCGAGAGTGGCCAGCCAAAAGTGGACGTTAGCGAGCCTTTCGGAATAAAGATTAGAATTCCATAATCTAGGAACGAGATAATAGATGGCGGCGAAGGACATCATTCCCACCCAACCCAAAGTTCCCGAGTGGACGTGACCCACTATCCAATCCGTGTTGTGACCGAGCGCGCTGATGGAACGTATCGAAAGAAGGGGACCTTCGAATGTGGACATACCGTAGAAGGTGATTCCCACGAGCATCATTTTGAGCAGAGCGTCGGTTTTGATCTTTTCCTTGGCCTGGGTTAAGGTCAGAAATCCGTTCAACATCCCTCCCCAGGAAGGCATCCATAGCATGATCGAAAACGCCATCCCCGTGGTTTGCAGCCATTCGGGAAGAGGGGTGTTGAGCAAGTGGTGAGGGCCCGCCCAGATATAGATGAAGATCAAGGACCAAAAGTGGATGATCGAAAGTCTATGACTGTAGATCGGCTGTTTGATGTGTTTAGGAAAGTAGTAATACATCAAACCCAAAAACGGAGTCGTCAGGACGAATGCGACCGCGTTGTGTCCGTACCACCACTGTATGTTCGCGTCGTACACTCCCGAAAAAACCGAATAGGATTTTCCCAATCCGACGGGAATCGAAAGGTTGTTCACGATAAAAAGAATCGGAACCGTCACGAAGGATGCGATGTAAAACCAGATGGCCGCGTAGAGCTGTTTTTCCTCTCTGGTGAATATCGTCGCGAAGAAATTGACGATGAAGATCACGAACCAGACCACGATCAAAAGATCGAGGGGCCATTCCAACTCCGCGTATTCCTTGGACTGATTGAGGCCCAAAGGAAGGGTGATCGCCGCAAGCACGATCGTCAGGTTGTATAAAACGTAGTGGATGTTCGCCAGGGTATCGCTCCAGATTCTAACCCGGCATAACCTCTGGATGAGATGATAGGCGGTCGCAAAGATTATGCTCAATGCGAAACCGAATATCGCTGCGTTCGTGTGTAAGGGTCTGATCCTTCCGAAACTGAAATACTGAGTGAAATTCAGCTCCGGATAAACCATCTGAAATGCGGCGAGGACCCCCACTAACATGGAGGCGACGCCCCAAACCATAGCCGATATGATGAACCCTTTTACGATGGAATCGTTGTATTTGGCGTTCGTTTGGCTCATGAGATTTTGTCTCCCGATTCGATTGTTCCTTTCGATCTGCAAGTCTCGAAAAATTAAAAAGACATTCGATATTTATAAATTATGAATGTTTTTCGTTCTTTGGAGTCTTATCAGTTTTACCTTATATTCAAACCGACTATGAAAGGAAAGAAATCCGGACCGCGCTTCGGAAAGAACGGGGATGATAATTGTCAAGCGGACGGGTTCCGCTTTCAGTTGTGGAAAAAGAGGGGGGAGCGATTTTGGTTCTTCGGTTTTCGGAATTTTTTGAGAAAGAATCTCAAAAAAGTGAAGACCCGATTCCTCGCCGGTTTTACCCTCAAAAAAAAGACCTGAGAATTTTCTCTTTCTCGGTAGAATCTTAAAAACGACCGAGAATAAAACGATGGATCTCAACTTCAAAGATAAACTTCAATCGGGGATGTCTTCGATCGATCAGCTTTCGAGGAATCTGCCTCCTCAGGTTCAAAAAACGCTTTTGTATACGGGAATTTCCCTCGCGGTTTTGGGGGTTTCTCTCGCGGTTTTGATAGGGATTCAGAGAGGGAAAGAAGGGGCGGCCTTCGACGATCAAGCCAAGGAATTGGATCGGAAGGCGCTTTTTCTGGAAGATATAGAACGCAATTATAATCGAAAACGAAGATCGATCCGATACGACGATCCGGACTTGTCCGGTTTGGGTTCGGGAGAATCCTCCACCTTGGAAATCGATCGATACGAACGGGAAAAACCGAAGAGCGGTCTTCTGCCGGAAACGAATTCTCCGGAGGGAAAGGATTCGTTGCGAGAAGGTAGAAGAGAAGGTGTCGGAACTCCGAAACTTCCCACCGAAAACGACGCACTTCCTACGGAGGAGCGGGAAAGAAAACCCGATTCACAACGAGGAGAGGACCCCGGCGTACTTTCCCCCGATCGGAAGACGCCGAACGGAAACGGAGGAGATCGACCGAATTTGATCCGTCCTCCGCGATCGAATTCTCCGGGAGCGGGCGCTGCAGGTTCCCGGGGATCTTCCGAATTACGATGAAATCGACCGGATTTTTGTTTTTATTTTTTTGTTTGTATTTCGGAACTGCGATCGGATTCGGATCGGGAAACGGAACAACAACGGGTCTTTCTTCTTTGTTTGCGGACATGCCTCTTCCGTTTCCGGAAGAATCCGCAGAGGTAGAAACGTCTCCTGCGCGGAACGAGGGTTCCGGTTCGGGAGATGCGGGTGCGGCCGAGGTCGGCTCGGAGGAAAAAAAAACAGCGTCGGTTCAGGATGTGGGGAAGAAGGAGGGCGCGAGCGGAGCGAGCGCCGATTCCCTGGAAAATAAAACGGAACAACACGGAAAGGAAGCGGCGGCGGCCGCGTCGGAAACCGGAGCGACATCCGCGTTTGCGGACGGAGAAGTTTCTCGGACCCGTTTACCCAATTCCTCCAAAACGAATCTGAAAAAAAAGAAGGAGAAAAAGAAAGAGGATCCTTCGGAAAGCGGGTATAAAAAGGGAGTATTACGTTTAAGGGAAAATCAAAGGGGCAACGCCAAAAGCGAATTCGGTCAAGCGGGAGGTCAGGGGAAATCGTCTAACGCGGCACGGTTGGAGGATGCGAGATTGACCGCTGAATCGTCTAACGATGCGAATGCGATCACGGAACAGATCGATTCCGAAGACGAAAAGTGGAGAGCCGTGTTCGAGGTGGCGAGGTCCTTACGGGGAAACGGAAAAATTCAGGAAGCCGAGGCTCAATACATACGCTTAATCACGGAGGCTCCGGAAAATTTTCAGGTTATCGCTCTCGTTTCTTTGGGGGAAATGTTGTCTTCGACCGAGAGAAAGGATTCCGCAAGAAGATATCTGCTGCAGGCCATCAAACTGCTTCAAAGAAAACCGGAGTTGGATTCCAAGCGGGAACGACTGGAACGGGCTGTAACTCTGATCGCTCGAATTTACGCCGAACAGGGAAAATATGAAGAGGCCGAAAACTGGGCGAAGGCGTATTTGAATCGAATGAATCCGGATGCATCCGAGGATTCTCCGTTCGTAAAAGAGCTTCGTAGAATCATACAAAGAAGAAATTATTAAAAGATAAAAAACGCTCGGGCGTGCCTCGGAGCCGCCGCAATATTCCAAAAGATGAATGTGTTTTGCGTCGGTTGCGGCGGCTCCGAGTCGCGTGACTCCGGGCTCGCGGATTCCCGCTCGTCCTCTTCGAGGACGCTTGAGCGCCCTGCGGCCCGCTCACGCAAAAGAACGTCGTACAATGTCAA
>NZ_NPEF01000179.1 GCF_002811955.1 Leptospira ellisii | reverse complement strand
CGTAGAAACAATACGAAATACACCGACTATTACGAGGCATATTATCTCACTTCGTCCGTCACTTTAATCGGACTTCCGCCCCAACTTAGGATAGGATTTACGATTATGAATCCTTTGGTCGACCGCACTAATACCGATTCTGACGGGTTCTTTCAAAATACACCGGGGGGATTGGATCAGACTCACCTCGTCAATCAGTGGATGCAAACCGGAGAATTGAAATTCGATCCGAGCCAGACGAAACTGAGAAAGGAAAAAAACGGATTAAACGATTATCTCTTCACCACGGCTTCCTACGAACACACCACTCGGCTGGGCGCTTTTTCGGTGGGGTTCTTATTCATCAACGTTGACGATCCCAGCTATTTGATGCGCGGATATTTCGTCGTGGGTTGGAAACCGCCTTTTTTGGAATATCTGAATCCCCAATTGACGGTCAACAGCAAGATGTTGTCCGAAAGTAACGGAATCTATCAAGGAACGCATAACGTGCGCCTCACGCTAAGCCACGAATACTTCAAAGGAAAATTGATCCAAGTGACCCCGAGCCTTGTAACGGGCTATCAGGACGTGAACGATAACGTGGATCGGAAAAAGGGGGTCAGCGACGTAAGCCCTAGGATTCAGTTCAACCTTCAGGACTTTTTTTTCGCGGTCAACTGGATGTACAGAGCCACGCCTTCCCTCGTCGACAACCAGTACGCGACTCCGAGTTCCGGGGTTTATCCGGACACCAACCAAACGGACGATCGTACGGTGGATCCCTCCAAGGTTCACGGCTATACGAATGAGGCCGTCATAAACGCGATCACGACTTATTCTCCGAATGAATTTGTCGCGCGCGATCTGATCCAACATTATCAAAGCCAGCACATCGTCCGCGGCATTTATTTCTTCAACGTCGGTTATTCGATTCGGATTTAACCGGACGAAAGAATCCCGGTCGATTTTCGTTTTTTATCGAGGAATTCCGAATTTATACAATTTTTTATTCGGGGAGAATGTTATGTTTTCCTTATGAATAAAAGCATACGGATCGTTCCGAGAATACAAGTATACGATTTTCCCCATAGGGGAATCAGAAACGCCCTGTCCATTTGGATTTTGGAAACGGGGAAAACCGATTTTCAAAATCAGGATGAATGGAAGCGCCTAACGGATTTATGTTTCGAGGTTTTTAGACTTCTGGAGATTCACGCCCGAGACGAGGAGAACGTGAGTTTGAGCCGTCTTTCTGACATCGATCCTTCGTATTCGGAAAAAGACGTTCGAACACACGTGCAATTGGAGAATCGCGTCTCGGAAATCAAAGGAATATTGGGCGCGATCGAGGGTTCCGATCCGGATTCGAGAAACGAATCAAAAACGGAGTTTTATAATTCTATAATACGATTTCAAACCGCGTATTTATCCCATATGGAAGAGGAGGAAACGCAGACTCAATCTTATCTCTGGAAAGAATTCAGCGATTCACAACTCGAGGACCATCGAAAGGAAATTATGGCCTCCCTTTCCAAAGAGGACCTAAGATTATGGATTCGTTATGTTGCGCCGACGCTCCCTTCGGAAGAAAGGGAAAAATTCGAATCCGTGACGAGAAAATTATTATCCTAAACGGAGGAAAGAATTGCTTTTCCTCTTAAAAAGAATTACGTTAAGCCGAAAGTGATCATGGATTTCGCACCCGTTCGACACGACTGGATCTCGAAAAAGGAAAACTCGGAATATTCCGTGATTCCCGACGAATACTGCGTACTAGGAGTTCAGGTACGGGGGCGAATCGAGATATTCCGTGGAAATTCCTTTCAAACCTTAAATCCTTCCGGAATCACCGGAATTATGACCCGCGCCAAAACCTTCCGATCGGAAAAGGATACGACTTCATTTTTGATTCGTGTCCCTCCGATTTTATTAGCGAAATATCTAAACGTTCCTATGTCCGAAATCGTGAACGAAAGTCTTTCTTTGGAGGATATTTTTCCGAAAAACGCGGTTCACAATCTGCGGGAAGATTGTATTTCGGAATATGAGGAGGGGAAAAAACCGGGATGGGCTTGGGATAGATTCCGATCAGAATTAAAACTTTACAAATCCGAACCCGAATCTATCCGCGAATCGATGAGACGGATCCGTTCGCAAAACGGCGAAACCTCGATTTCCTCTTTAGCGTCCGATTTGGGAATCAGTCAAAGTAAATTAGAAAAAGATTATAAACTTTTTTTAGGACTCTCCCCGAAGGAATACGCAGGTCTTATACGGTTTCGCAAAACGATCGATCTCAAAGCCGAGTCGCCCAACTTGACGGATCTTGCGTATCGTTCCGGATATTACGATCAGGCTCATTTCATCAGGGAATTCAAAAAACGAACCGGAAAAAGTCCGAAACGTTGGTTTCGTATCGAAGCGGAGATCGCAACGAAAGATTCGTTTTAAATTAGAAAATCTAAATATTCTTGATTTCCTATTACGTTTCGAAGGGGTTTCGATAAAAAAAGCCGGAGAAAAACTCCGGCCTTCGAGACGATCTTTATAAAAGATCCAAAAATCAATCCTTATCCTTTTTCTTCTTCTTTTTGGATTTTTTCTCCGATTTATCCTCGTCGTCCTTGTCTTTTTTCTTCTTGGACTTCTTCTTATCTTCCTTATCGGATTCGTCCTTTTCCTTCTTCTTGGATTTTTTCTCTTTTTTTACTTCGTCCGAATCCTCTTCCTTATCTTTCTTTTTCTTTTTAGATTTTTTGGAATCGTCTTCGTTGTCGGATTCGTCTTCGTTCTTATCTTTCTTTTTACGCTTGGACTTTTTGTCCTCGTCTCCGTCGTCATCCTTGTCTTTTTTCTTTTTGGACTTTTTCTCTTTCACTCCGGAATCCTCGTCATCGTCCTTGTTTTTTTTGGAGGTTTTCCGTTCTCCGTCTCCGGCTTTTCCCGGTTTAGCCCTGCAATACGCGTTCACGGAAACTCCGTCTTGTCTAGTATAACCGCTCACCCATGTGCAATCGTCGTTCGCATTACAGGAAGAAGAGGAAAGTCCCTGACAAGCGCTGTCCGCGGATAACGAACCTGCGGTTCCAAAACCGAGTAAAAGGGCGATCGCAGCGGCGAACGCGGATCGAAGAAATAGATTCATACGCAAAATATCTCCTAAAAGACTTGTTTATTAGTTATTGATGATATTGATCCGATGCTTACGTTTATCAATAAATTTTCGGAAATGTTTCCGAACTTTTATGAAGAGCGTGAATCGGAAATCTCGAGACGTATTCTTCCGCGGAAAGCGAACCGACGATCTACCATCCGCCGTTTAAAACCGGAAATCGCTAAACGGAAGACGGGGTTTTATTCCGTTTTTATCGCCTTTACTATCACTTCGAAATGTTTGGTTCTGGGAAAAAAATCAACCAGAACGAGATCGGAAAGTTCGTAACCCTTTTCCAAGACGGTGGATAGATCCCTGGCCAAAGTCGTATGGTTGCAGCTGGAATACAAAAAGGATTCCGGCCTATTTTTTAGGATCGTATCGACCACCTTTTGGGACAAACCAGAACGCGGAGGATTGAGAATCCAAAACGAAGAACTTAAATCCTCCGAATCGGACACGGATTCCGTTTCGAGATCGAGGACGGAAAATTTATAAGCGGCGGAGGCGGAATTTCGATTTAAAGACGCGTTTTTTCCAGCCTGTTCGACCGAATCGGCGGAAAGTTCGTAACCGCTCCAAGTCACGCATTTGGAGGCGAGGGTTACTGAAATCAGACCGGAACCGCAATAAAATTCTAATATTCTTTTTTGTGAATGCGGAGCCAAATCGTATATTTTTTCCAGCCAACGCGAAATCAGAAACCGATTCACCTGCGAAAACCCTCCCGCGGGAATTTCCCATTCTATCTCTACCGGTTCAGGAATCCGGATCGTCTCCTTGAACTTCACCGATTCTTTACGATACTCTACGACCCGTTTTCCCTCCATACGATACGACAACGTTTCGGATTTCGAAACGGGCGAAGAGCCCCTCCTCTCCAGACTCAAACGTTCCAGAATCGCGACGTTCATTTCCTGCGGAAGATTCGAACATCCGTTAGGCGGAAGCGCAACGATCGAATGGGAAAATTCTCCGTAAAACCCGGCGATACGTTCCGAACCCGAGAACCCGAGCCGGATCTGCGCCGTATTTCTATAGCCGACGGGATCCGCGCTGAGAGTTTCGATTTGCGGAATCGAAACTCCTTTTTTGGATAAAGAACGTTCCAAGGTTTCGCGTAAAAGAAGTCGCTTCACCTCCAGTTCCGTTTCGTAATCGACGTGACGATACGAACAACCCCCGCATTTAGGATAGGAGGAACAATCCGAAGCGATTCGTTTCGGCGAAGTTTGAAGGATTTCCGACGCGATTCCCCAACGCAACTTTCCCGATTTTTTTGAAACGATCGCCCGTACCTCTTCTCCGGGAATCGCGTTCTTCAGAAAAAAAGCGGATTCCTTCGAATTCGCGATCGAGTAACCGAGGTTAGCCCATGCGCGCGGAGAAAGAGAAACCGTCTCCGAAGTAGGTTCGTTTTTTTGTTTTTGAAATCGGTTTTTATGTCCCGCGGAACGTCGATTCATTTCTTTCAAAGGCCGTCTTCCAGGAAATACGTGGAACCGGAAGCGCAAAGAACAATTCACCTTGACACGGGGGGGTTTTCCCACGGTAAAGTAATTCCGTCGGGAGAAGTGGCTGAGTGGTCTAAAGCAGCGGTCTTGAAAACCGTCGTGGTAATCCCACCGTGGGTTCGAATCCTACCTTCTCCGACAACCTTTGGAGACGTGCCTGAGTGGCCGAAAGGAGCAGTTTGCTAAACTGTCGTACGGGTAACTGTACCCAGGGTTCGAATCCCTGCGTCTCCGGATTTTTGTTTTCATTCTATCCTACATATGGAATTCTCATCCCATGTCCTCTGAGCGGTTCAAAACCCAGGAATTTTTACAGGAAACCCTGAGAATTTTAAGAAGCGAAGAATTCCCCGGCTCCGTTGCGGCCCTTTCCTATATTCCGTTTTTCGGATGGATCTTTCTTTGGTTTTTCCGGAGAACGCAGAAGTTCGCTTCGTTCCACATGCTGCAAGCAATGAAGCTGAACGCCGGTTTTATTGCGGTCTATTCGATCGTTTGGTTTTTGCGGGAATTCCCTGTCATTAGTTGGATTTTATCTTTGGTAAAGGTGAATCCGATCGTAACCGATTTTATCAGTTATATTTCCTGGATCGCGTTTTTAGGTTATTCCCTTTTGGGGGCTTGGAAAGCGTATCAGGAGAAAGAATACACGTTGCCTTTTTTTCCGGAGATGGAGAATGAAATTCAAAGAGTTTTTAAAAAAATACGAACCGGTTCTCCGTAACGTACCGGAAACGGCGGAACGTTTTTTTAAATCGGAGAAGTTTCTGGTTTATCTGGTTTCGCTTCCCCTTTTCGGAACCTGGCTGATCGGATTTACGTTCTTTTGGGAAAATCCCACGGTTCGAAAACATTCCGGTCTTTCGTTTCTGAACTTTATCTATTTTCTGACATTTCTTGTAGGAAGCGTATTCGTTTCCTGGATTCCCTTCGCGGGTCCTTGGCTAGGTCACTTGGTGCATTTAGCGGGGATTTTGATTTATCTGGGAATCTCCGGATTACTGCTATACAATTACACAACCGGAAAAAAGATTGCACTTAGGATTCCTGAGGAACATCTTTCCCGATTGGAATCTTATATCCATTAAACCGGTACGCGCCCATAGCTCAGCTGGATAGAGCGTCTGACTACGGATCAGAAGGTCGGAGGTTCGACTCCTTCTGGGCGCACCACTTTTTCACTTCCATCCGATTTCCCTCAAACTAGAACTCACTACGGTCCGATGGCTCGCTCCTTGAGAAAAGTTCCGGAATTCAGTTTCAATCGTTAGATTTCTAAAAATTTTCACTTTGTCGAAGTTTTGATTCGGAGTTCCGACCATCTCAAAATTTTCGAAGCGCATCGGTAGCTTTTTCGTCCTACGGATTGTAAGCAAAAGAAGTTCAAACCTCTGCTTTGTGTCTTAAATGAGCCAGAATTACCCGAGGCGAACGCTGATTGTTCTCTAAAATTTTGTGTGGGAACTCTCACACAAAAATCGTTTTAAAAAAAGAAAAACTCCCAGTACGTATTGACACTAAGACTGAGTCTCATTTACTTTGTAAAAGACTACCAAACAGAAAGTTGGAACTAAGATGGATAAATGTCACTGTGCTCAAGTAGCGTTTGAAACGATCGTAGAAACCGCCAAATCGGAGGGAATCGACTATCGTGAAATTATAGAACGTGTCAATGCGGGAAATACTTGCACGGCCTGCAAATCCTACCTAATTGAGTACTGTGAATCCAGACTCGAACTTCTCCAAACCGCATAAACAACTCATAACCGATTCCCTTTTCGAGGAGGTCCTACACAAAGCCAAGACCTCCCCTCGCGGACGCTCCAACCACAACTTTCACGAACTTTCCGAAGTTTATCAAAGATTTCTGAACGTACTTACCGAAAACACGTATGTCCAAGCTCATAGACATAAATCCCCTCCTAAACCGGAAACGTTTTTAGTTTTAAAAGGAGCTTTAGGTTTCGTTCTATTCGATGAACAAGGCAACGTTTCGGAAACGCATCGTCTCGATGCGGAAGGTCCGGTATACGGAATCGACGTTGCGCCGGGAATATACCATACTTTAGTCTGTCTTACCGAAAATGCGATCTGTTTCGAGGGAAAATCCGGCCCTTACGACCCGACGACGGATAAGGATTTCGCCGAATGGGCCCCTACCGAATCCGATTCACGTCGTATACAATATCTGGAATCGCTCCGAAAACTCTTCTAAATCGAATCGGTTTTTCGGACCGGTTTCTTTTTTTACTTTTCTATCCGAGGATCCTAGTTGCAATCTTTGCGATCCGGTTCGTCTATTCATTAAACCGAAGTGCATCATGTCTTATCCTGTGAAATACGGCCATTACAATTTGATTCCGGATTCGCTTCCTTCCGAAAGCGAATTCAATCTCAAACTGAGACCGATGGATTTGCGGGTTCACTGGAAACGTTGTTCTCTAACGGCGGATTATATCTCCAATTATTGTTCGATTCAGGAAAAACTGGACCCCGACTCCGCGCATACCATCTCCGTCGTGTTAAACGAACTCATCGAAAACGCCGCGAAATTCTCCAAAGACAGAAAAGGGGAAATTCTTTTGGACGTGAAATACTATTCCGAAATGTTAAAGATCGAAATTAAGAACATCGCGGACGAATCGTCCAAAAAGAAACTGGAGAATTCCATCCGAAATCTGATCGATAGAAACTCGGATCAAATCTATATCAACAAACTCAAACATCCCGACGAAACGGAACAAAATTCGGGAATCGGACTCCTTCTCTTATCGAAGGATTATCCGGTGCGATTGGGCTTTTTGATCGATCAAACCGAAAACGTACGGTATGAAGTCACGGTTCGAGCTTATCTGGATTTAAAGGAAGCGGAACGCACCAAGCTCAAAACCTTAACCTCGTAAAAAGGGCAACATCATTCCTAACTCGTTTTAATCTCAGACCGCAGCTTTTTCAGATTATCCAAAAACTTGATCTGCCAATATCGATCCTTATTCCCTTTGAATTCCACGTTGCCGAAATTCTTCTTATCGTAACCCGCGACGAAACGGGAAAGACTCGCAATTCCGGCGCTGTTTAAATAATCCAAATCCTTAATATCGATGACGGCTTTTCCGCGGCCGGACTGCTCCAACGCGGTTTCGATCACCGCGATGATGGGTTCGTATTCTTCGACGTTGAGTAAACGTAACGTGCCCGAAATTTTGACTCTTCCCCGATTTTTTTCCATCTCGACGGAATAATCTTCTTTTGAAATTTCCATTCTGACTGTTTGCCTGAAATAGTTTTATATATTGAAACGATCATATCCTAATTTCCCGAAAATGAGAACGGTATTTCTTGGATTTGATCCGGAAATACACGCACAAAAACGGACGTTTTGATTCGATCGATACGCCGTATTTCTTCCCTTCCTGAAAAACCCGTTAAGAGAAAAATAACTTCTCGCAGAGTTTTCTGATTTTTTTCGATTCTTTGGAACCTTCCGGTTCCTTAACGGAGAGGGTTTCCGGTTCCGATTTGGATTCCCTTT
>NZ_NPEF01000178.1 GCF_002811955.1 Leptospira ellisii | reverse complement strand
GGAAGGTTGGGTTTGGGTTCCGGAACGCGCGGAATCTTCCCTAAAGAACGGATTCGCCACCGCCACGGATCTCGCGGATTTTCTCGTGGGAGTGAAACACATTCCGTTTCGAACCGCGCACGAACTTGTGGGTACCTTGGTCGGGGTTTGTGTCGAACAAAAGAAAACCCTCTTCGATCTTCCCGAAACAGATCGGAAAAAAATTTCCGAATTTTTCGTCGGAAAGGAATACGAGGACGCGGTCTCCCTTTCCTTATCCGCCGATAAAAAGATCTCTTATGGAGGAACCTCCCGGAAAAGACAGGAGGAACAATTAAAAATTGCGTTGGAATCTTTGGAGGAAGCTGAAAACTTGCGTCTATGAGAAAAACCTTCGGACTATTTCTTTTTATCTGCTTTTTCGCGTGCAATCGGAATCCGTTCGCACAATCCCGTTATCAACCCGAATCCTACAGCGCCTCTTCCGTGGCGGTTCCTAAACAGGATGTTTCTCCGGTCTCCCTTCCGGAAAAACCGGCGATCTACGCCGTTTTTTTGACGACTCAGGGAAATCTAATCGTGGAACTTTTCGATAAGGACGCTCCGAAAACGGTGCAGAATTTCATCGACTTGGCGCAGGGAGAAAAGGAATTTTTGGCGAGAAACGGACAAAAGGTGAAGAAGCCGTTCTACGACGGTCTGACCTTTCATCGGGTTATCGAGAATTTTATGATCCAGGGAGGATGTCCCAACGGAGACGGAACCGGCGGACCGGGATATCGTTTCGACGACGAGATCAACGGAAAATCCCTAGGATTGGATAAGATCCAAGCGGGACAGGCTCCGTATTATCAATATCAACTGCAAAGAGCCGTCGCCAACGAACTTCAGATCAAAACTAGGGAAGAGGCGGAAGCCAAACGCGAACAGATCGAAAAGGCGTTCGAGGAAGCGAAAAAACTTTCCGTTCTCGAAATTCTGTTTCGAACCGGATATAAATATAACGAATCCGTAAACTCCCACCGCGCGGTCAAAGGTTCCCTCGCGATGGCCAACGCGGGACCGAACACGAACGGTTCACAATTCTTCATCAACCAAGTGGACACTCCGCATCTCGACGGTTTGCATACCGTTTTCGGACAACTGGTTTCCGGAGGCGAAGTCGTGGACCGCATCGTAAAAGCGGGCAATTCCAAAACGACGATCAAAAAAGTGCTCATCGTGGACAAACGAAACGTTTCCACCCCCGAGCCGGCTCCAAAACAAAATCCATGAGCGCGGCCGACACGGACAAATCCCTGGCGGGAAACTATCTCGCGATCATCAAGGAATTGGCGGCTTACAGCGCCGGTTCCAGCGCGAATCGTATCCTGGATCGATTGTCGGTGTTACCGTCCCACGATCAGGATTCCAGAACCGCGATTTTGGAATCCGATCACGGAAAAAATCTTCCCGATCGATTGGTGGGTGTTTTGAGATTGTTCCGGATCGTCCAGTCCAAACGACAGGAAGTGAATTCTTATTACGAGGCGGCGATGTCCCGATACGGGATCGTAAACACGCTCACCGCAAAACGGAGACCGAGCGACGACGAAAGCAGGATCAAACAGATTCTGACGGACTATATTCTAAAAATAGAATCCTTTTTCGAAAAGAACGACATTGCGGACGAGGCTCTGATCAAGGAGATCAACCGTTTTCTTTCGGAATTCGAATCCTTGAATTTGTTAAACGAAACCAATCTTTCCTCGTTGGTTTTGTCCGCTAAGGCGATTTCCCTGATCCAACCACCCGTGGAAAAACTGGTCGTGTGTTACGGCGACTACGAAACCGCGGAACCGATCCTGAAACGGCTGATACGGATCGCGGAAATGATCATAGAAGATGCAGGGGGAACGGTCGCTAAACCCTGATTTTTCCGGATTTTTTCGTTTCTTCCCACCCAATTTGCCGAAAATAAACCAGGATGATCCGCATTCTTTTATTCGCATCGATCTGTTTACCGTTGGTTTTGGAAAGTTATCCGAAACGGGACGCGCGCGGTTCCGTATCCGAGAATTATCTAAGACAACAGGGAATCATCACCCTCGACCTCAAGAAGATCCATTTTCGGGAAAACGATCGGATTCCGGTACGACTTTCCATTACGAACACTGGATATGAAACCGTACGGATTTTTCCTTCCGGTCGGGATTTGGAATCCTACCGGATCGTGGTTCGGGACGAGGACGGGGCGCAGGTTCCCGAACGGGACGAGGAAAAACGGATCGATCCGGTTTTAAAACGGAGAAACACGATCGAGTCTTTGGAAGGGAAGGAAGTCAAAGAGATCATCCTTCATAAGGACGAGGTTTTTTCCAAGGAGATCGATTTGGGTTCCCGGTTCGATCTGATTCCCGGAAAAAAATATTTCGTGACCGCGTATTTTCATCCCAACGTTCAGGAAATGCCTTCCTTGTTCATTCGTTCCAAAAATCAGCCGTATTTTTTCTACGAACAAAAACACGGAGAATCCGTATTAACCGCCGTTCCCGAAAAGGATCCCGCTGTGGACGGATTGGAACCAGAGGAAGTGATTCATCTCTTTTTAGGTTCCGAAAAAAAAAGGAATTGGATCAATCATTTTAAGTGGATCTATTTTCCGGAATATGTGCAGGCCTACGATCAATATTCGGAAGAATACAACCGCGCGGAGGAATCCGAACGGGATTTTCTTCTGGAGAATTTTAAACGATATCTGACCGAATCCAGAGCGGGGCTTCTGCAGTCGTATCGGATTCTGAATACCGAAAACTCTTCTCCGGGATTGGCCAGAGTTACGGTTCTTGTGGAACGAAAATTGAATCGATTCCGTTCCAAATACGAATATACTTATACCCTCAGAAGGGTCCCCGACGAGCAGGGAGGTTTTTGGAAAGTGTCTAACTTGGTAGCGAAGGTGAAAAAATGACAGAGATCTTATCGCAGGACGAAATCGACGCGCTTCTCAGCGCCATCAGTTCCGGAGAAGTAAACGAGTCCGATTACGCCTCCGTTTCCGAACAGAAAAAAGTAAAGATCTACGACTTCAAACGTCCGGATAAGTTCTCCAAGGACCAGATCCGCACGTTGCAGATGATGCACGAAACCTTCGCGCGACTCGCCACTACGGGGTTGTCCGCGCAGTTACGAGCCCTCGTTTCCGTTCACGTGGCTTCCGTGGATCAGTTGACCTACGAGGAATTCATCCGTTCGATTCCGAACCCGACCACGCTCGCCGTAATCAACATGGATCCGCTCCGCGGTTCCGCCATCCTGGAAATAGATCCTTCCATCTCCTTTACGATCATCGATCGTCTGTTCGGCGGAAAAGGGGAACAGGCGAAGATTTCCCGGGAACTTTCCGAGATCGAGATGAGCGTAATGGAAGGGATCATCGTTCGGATTCTCGGGAACATGCGGGAATCCTGGTCCACAGTGATAGACTTACGGCCGCGTTTGGGAAACATAGAAACCAACCCGCAGTTCGCGCAGGTCGTTCCTCCGAACGACATGGTGGTTTTGATCACTCTGGAGACGAAGATCGGAGAAGTGGAAGGGATGACCAACCTTTGTATTCCCTACATCACGATCGAACCGATCATCAACAAACTTTCCGCGCAATACTGGTATTCCTCGATTCGAAAAGGAGAATTGGACGAAAACCGCGCCGTGATTCAGGAACGTTTGGACCAAGTGGCCATTCCTTTGATCGCGGAGGTGGGCTCCGTCGACGTTTCCATCAACGACTTTATGAATCTCTCCGTAGGAGACGTGGTGAAACTGGAGAACACTTCCACACGTTCCGAAATGATCGTAAAGGTGGGGGAACGCAAAAAATTCAAATGTCTTCCCGGACGGGTGGGAAGCAGATTGGCCATCCAGATCGGAGATCGGGTGGAGGACATTCCGGACGAACTTTTGGGTTCTACGAGATCGGAACAGGAATATTAAAATTTTAGAATGTAAAACGACCGAAAACGGTTTTGATCAAAACGAAGACAATAAAAAAGGCGGCTGGAAGCCGCCTTTTTTCATTCTCGCGAAGAGAAGGAAAAAATCATTTTTTCCACTGAATACATTCGCCCGGGCACTCGTCCATTTCCTTCTGAACGATTTTCCAATCCTCTTCCGGAATCGCCGCGTTGTTGACCGATTCTCCGCCGATATGCGTTTCCGAGGTATCGTTGTCGTCCATCTGGAAATATTTCGGAAGATTGTCCGCACATTGATTGCAGGAAGTGCAGTTGTCCTTATCTACATACGCAATTTTAGTCGCCATAGGCCTCGATTCTCCTGGGTAGGTTCTCCCGGTCCGCTTAAAAAACAGGTTCCAAGATCAATTTTCTAATCATCCTTTAGACGGCAAGTCCTTTTCCTCGGTTCCAGTACCGTGAAATCTTTCCCGGCTCCGGGAATTCCGGGACGTTGATTCCGAGATGGGCCGGAAAACATGTAAAACTCTCGACTCGAATTAAATTTCGTGTTACCTTGCCCGGAAAGAATTTATCAATGGGAGAACCAGAATGATTCAAAAGGTTTTATGCCTGGGTTTGATCGTCCTTTTCACAATTGAATGCGGAAAATCCAAAAAAGACGACCTGCAGGGAGGGGTATTTACCTTTATCAAAGGAACGGTGAAGCTGACCGATAAAGCCGGTAAGGCGAAAAAAACGGGCCTATCCGAGTTCATTCTTCCGGAGGACAAAATCGAAACCGGAAAGGCGTCGTATGCGGACATCCAACTGATGGACGGGGTCATCATCCGGGTAAAGGAGAATACGATTCTGACACTGAATCAGATTTTTGTGGATTCCAAAAATTCCGAAATTTACGCGGACTTATCCTTGAACAAGGGAAAGATCTTCTCCAAGGTCGGGGCGAAACTCGGCAAAACCTCCGGATTTAAGGTCAGCACTCCTACCGTTACCGCCGCCGTTCGCGGAACGGACTTTCAAGTGGAAGCGGACGGAAACAAAACCAACACCCTCGTATCCGAAGGTTCGGTGGAAGTCGCGGACAACGACGACCCCGATCAGACCAACGTAGCCGACGGCGGTGAAAAAGTGGTTTCCGACGGTAAAATGCAATCCGAAGAAAAGTTGACGGACGATGAACTGAAAGAGTTGCAAAACGACGCGGCTACGGTTCAATCCGTCACCGAAGAACAGAGACAAAGAATCGAAGAGATTCTCAAGGATTTTCAGGAGAACAAACAAAGGATTCTCCAGGGAATCGAAGAACAAAAACAGAGAAACCAGGAACTGATCAATTCCGCCAAAGAAGAGAATCAAAAACTGATTCAGGACGTAAAAGAATCCGGTAAGGCGGAAAAGGAAGCGATCAAAAACGCCGCGGACGAGGAAAGAAAGAACATCAAGTCCGGCATCGACAAGGACAAAGAGGCGCTCGAAAACTCCAAAAAGTCACTCAAAGATCAGGTCAAACCTCAGTAAACCGATTCTCGTTTCGAACGGAATACGACTTCGTTTTAAAAAGCGGAGCCGTATCTTTCGTGCTCTCGAACCCCGACCCGTTTCCCGAAACGAAGTCGGGGGTTTTTATTTGAGAACGAGGAAACGCCTTTTTTCCTAAATCCAATCCACACTTATCAAGAATTTGTTTCCGAATTCTTCCGAAATTATCATTTCGGGGGACGCCGATCGATTTCCTTCCTATAATAAAGCCGTAAATTTTGTCGCGTTAGGACGGGTATGGATAACGATATTTTGACTGTTTCGGCTTCGCTCTACATTCTTATCGGAGCGTTCAGGTTTAGGATGGAGGTCGGCGAGTTGGATTGTTACCAGGCTATGCTTTTTTTGGCGACTGGTTGTATCGTCTGGTCTTATTCGAACGCGAATTGTTCTGCGGAGGGAGGGTTACTCTGTTCCGTGTTGGAATTGTTTTTCGTATATTCTTCGATTCTGACCGCTCTCGTCTTTCACGCCTTCCGAAAAAAAATGAGGCGGGAAGATCCTTACGAATCCGTCTGCGATCCCAAGGACACGTTCAAGGATCCGCTCAAAATCGGGATTCAGTCCGGAGTCGTAGCCTTTTTTTCGTATTGGGTTTGGAGAACGTTTTTGAAACCGTTTTTGCCGGATCTCGTCGTGGTCGTTTCTGCGATCGTCTGTTTCTATTACATTTTGATTCTTTTGGATATCCTTTTCGGAACTTCGATGAATCGGAAGGAAAAGACATATCTGCTTCCGTTTTTAACGGTCATTCTCACATTGAAAGGATTCGAACTCGTCAAACAGATCCGCGGAATTTCGGAATTAACGCCTTTGCGGATTTTGGACGATTGCCTCGTTTTATTTTCTCCCGTATTTTTGAACGAGATGCTGCCGTCTCGAAAAAAGAAGACGAACGATTTCGCGAAGATGATTCCGGATGATTCGTTCGCAAAGATCAAAATCAAGGAAGCGGAATCGAAATCTCCGTATCAATATCGTAGACCGGAGATAAAACAAAATCTTCTCGGTAACGTGGATCTTGCCGCCATCGAAAAAAAGCTGAAGTATCTTTTCGAAGTGGAAAAGGTCTTTTTGGACGAGGATCTGAGGCTTCCGAAACTCGCCGATGAAATCGGAATTTCCCTTCATCATCTTTCCGCGTTCGTAAACGATCATTTGGGTACGAGTTTCAGCAAGTTCGTGAATCAGTACCGCGTAAGGGAGGCGAAACGTATGTTGGTCGAAGAACCGGAACGCCGAGTGATGTCCGTCGGTATGGCGGTCGGTTTTAATTCCGCGTCCGCGTTTCATCGCGCGTTTTATACCGAGACCGGTCATTCTCCGAAGTCGTTTCGGGAAATGTATCCGATCGTTCCGATAAAACCGAAGAACGAACGCGGCGAAGATACGGAGGATAAAAATTCGGAGGAGGGCTGAATGAAACCGGGAAATACTTCATCGATCCCTTTTGTTCCGCAAGCGGTATTCTCTCGGAGAAAGCCCGGTCTCCTTTTTGAACGTGGCGTTGAATGTGGAAAGTGAATTGAATCCGGCTTTCCAGGAAATTTCCAAAATCCCGATTTCCGGAAAACTTTCCAGAAGCCGTTTTGCCTCTTCGATCCTATGTTTGTTCACGAAGGTGCTGAAGTTCATATCCAATTTTGCGTTTAGAAATTCCGAACCTTGGTGAGGGGTGATTCCCAGCTTTTTCGAAAGAACGGAAAGGCTGAGTTTCGGATCCAGATGGATCTTTTGATCCAGAATCAAGCGTTCCAGCTTCCGATCGATGGAGCGCAGATCCAAGCCGCCTAACGTGCTTTTGTCGTATTGGATTTTGCGGATCGTGTCGGCGATCAGGTTAAAAGTTGCAGGATATTTCTGACTGACGAAAAACGCGTATAAAACGATCACGCCGAAATTAAGAAGAAGGGCTTCGCTCAGAGGTTCGTAAACCCGTTCCGTCCCGAAAATTCCCCTAAGATCGATCAAAGCGCTGAGGACGATGGAGCATATCCCCAGGAAAAAGATTACGATCAAATGTACGAGCCAGATCCGTTTCGCGAAATTTCCCGTAAAGACGAGAAAATATTTTTTCATCAACGATAGGATATACGCCGCGGGGACCAACGCGGACACGTGATACACGAGTTCGTATCTGCTCTCATATCGATTACCCGGGTTCGCGTCGGAAAACGATTCCCCGTTCCATAGAATGCGGATCGTATCCGCGATCCAGAGCGAGAAAAAAACTAAGGCGGGAATCAGATGAAGATAGATCCGATCGCTTTCGAAGGCGGGATCGTCGATCAGGGAATTGAAATAGAAATACAACAAAGGTCCTATCAAAAACATAAAGCCGATTTCGTTCGAAAAAAAACGGTGAAAAGGAAAAAATTCCTCCCAGGAGGAAAGAGAATCGTTTCAATCGATCAATAAATTTTAGACATTTTAAAATTGATTGCAAATAGGATTGAACGGGTGGAAACGGAAGACTCGGAACGGACGGATCGGATAAAAATACGATGATCACTTTTTCCTTATTTGCGGGCGGATTGTCACTGATCGTAGCGATCACGAAAATCGCGAACTCCGTATCCAAAAAAAATCTAATCCTCTTCGGAACGTTCTTTTCCATGAGCGTATTCCTGTTTAAAGGCGCTTTGCTATTATCGAACGAATGGGAGGAGTATTACAATTTTTTTACCATCGAAATAGGATTAATCTTTTTGATAGGACCTTTGTTGTATTT
>NZ_NPEF01000177.1 GCF_002811955.1 Leptospira ellisii | reverse complement strand
ACCGTACTCGTCAAGGAACGGTTTCCGATCGTGAACATCTCCACGGGGGGACTCAAGGTCAAAATCAACCACCCGGATCTCAACCACGACCTCACCAAACGCGCCGGATTCACCTTCGATATCTTTTTTAAGATGCAGGCTCCTCTAACCGCTTTCGGAGTCATCCGTTCGGTGACGAAGGACAGCGACGGAAATCTCTACGTGGGACTTTCGATCGAAGGGAACTCCTCCCGTCCGGGAGAACGGAAAAAATACATAGACAACGTCAATCGTCTTTTGGCGGAAGCGAACCAAGGTCCCGTATAAACTTCGGACGAGACGCGGATCAGCCCTCAAAAAACCGTTCCGCCCGATAATTTCGAGATTTCGAATATTCTTCTTTTTTAATACTCAGGCGCCTGTACGTCCACGAAAAGCACGTTTCCGTCCGGCAAACGTTTGCTGTAGGTGACCAGAAGGGTTCCGTAGCTGATATCGTAATACGGATTGCTAATGATCCATTCGGAGCGGATATCCTTCATGGATTTGTAGAATTGTTCCAGAAAATAAGGTCTCCAACTCCAGTTCCGCCCGATAAACGAGGAATCCGTATCGGCGGAAACCTCTCCTATCCTCATATAATTGGGGGACACCTGACTTCCGATCTGACTCGTCACGTAGATGCGAAACACGAAGTCGCTGAGTACTCCCGGATTTTCGATCCTCACTCCGCAGCGATCTTCACCTTCCGGAAAAACCGAGATACCGGAAAGATCCAACTTCTCCTCCAATTCCTTTTCCCGTTTGATCTGTTTCATCAGCTGATAACGTTTGTAGTTGAAGAAGAGTTCGTGCAGGGTGGAAAAACGGAGCTTCAGTTCCTCCTGACCGATCATGTCCGGCAAAGCCTCCGCGAAATAGAAGCCCTGCAAAAACCGCGCGCTGTAGGTCAAGGATTGAAAGAGTTCGGTTTCATTTTCGATCCCTTCGAAAAGAAGGGAACAACCCAGGGATTCGGAAAGTCTGGATATGGTGAACAGAATCTCCTGAAAATTCCTCGACGTCACGGAATGACGCAACATCTGAAGATCCACCTTGAGAATATCGGGATGAAAGATTCCGATCCGATCCAGGTTGGAGGAACGGGAACCTAAATCGTCGATGGCGAGTAAAAATCCTTCCTGTTTGTATTTGGAAATCAAAGGACGAAGACTTTCGATGCTTCCGTCGAAGTGTTCCTCCACGATTTCGATCACGATCTTGGAAGGATCCAAACCGAGTTCCTTGACGAGGCGAATCGTATACGGATCCTTTTCCTCCTCTTCGATGTGATCCCGCATATATGCCGGGGATATGTTCAAAAAGAGTTTCGCGTCCGGAAAGGAATCCTGCTTATTCAAAAGATGAAGAACGGCTTTTTTGCGGAGGGTGCGATCGATCTCGCGCTTGAATAAATAGATTTCCCTGCGTTCTTTCGGATCCAGAACGCCGGTTTCCGCGTCCAAAAAAAAAGGACCGAGACTGTGTATATTTCCGGATTGATCCCTGAACCTTCCCAAGGTTTCATAACCGTAGATGGAATCCCTCTCAACGGATAAAATGGGTTGGAAAAAAGGAATGATTTCTCCCGCCTGGAACCATCGATTCCATTCTTCCTTGGTCTTAGGAAACGTGCCGGAAGGCGTGATCATTCAGTTACAGGTTTTTTCTCCATCACATTCCTACAAGGAAATTACGGCCCCCCGAAAAAAACGGACCGGGTTCCGTTTCCGGCCGTTACGAAAAAACCGCATAGGAAATATGTTATTTTGAAACGCATTTTGTATTTCGGCTTTGGCATTCTGCTGATTTTGTCCGGAGCGGCGTCGGCATACTCGTTGCGTTGGATGGCGGATGACGCATTTATCAGCCTGCGTTATGCGAAAAATCTCGCGGACGGGCTCGGACTCGTCTTTAACGAAGGGGAATTCGTCGAAGGATACACGAATTTTTTATGGACGATCCTTCTGTATTTCGTCCATCGTTTCGAATCGATCGATCCGCTTAACGCGTGTTATGCCCTCGGAATCCTTTCCTTTGCGGGAACCTGTTTTTACCTTCTGCTTTTTCCGCTGCGTAGGATCGGAGACGAATCCTTTTTTCCGATTTCGCTTTTTTGTTACGCGGCGATCCATCACGTCCGGGTGTTCGCCACGAGCGGTCTGGAAACCTCCCTACACGGTTTCTTATTCGTGGCCGCTTCTTATCATTTGCTAAAAGGCGATCCCGTTTCCGTTTATAAAAACGGAATGTGGTTTTCGGGATCCTCCGAATCCGGCGAAACGGATTCAAACCGGAAATTCGAACCCTCCTGGATCCTGGGAATTTTCCTTTCCTCACTGAGCGTATTGAACCGTCCGGACGGGATTCTCTTTCACGGATTGGCCGCACTCAGCGTTTTTCTTAAGATAAACCTATTTTCCAAAAAGGGATTTTCCTCCGCGCTGGCGAACGCGCCGTTCCGCATCTTCTGCGTAGTCTGCGCGCTTCCACTTGCATTCTACATTTGGAAATTAGAATATTATGGAAATCTACTACCGAATACCTTCTACGCGAAATCGGGGGGAAGTTCGTATCTTTCCCAAGGTATCGTATATCTGCGCCTTTTTTTCTCCATGTATTACGGATTGATTCCCGTTTTCGGGGCCGCGTTTTTTTTCGGAATCCGCACCGCCGTCGATTTTCTGCGAAGCGGAAAGGACTCGTCGTTCCGCTCGGATTGGATTCTGCTTTTTTTGTTTCCGGTCCTTTACTTCGGTTATTACACATGGATCGGCGGGGATTTTATGTTCTCTCGATTCTACCTTCCCGTGCTGCCCTTGTTTCTGCTCTGGGTGGAAAAGAATCTACTGCTTTCAATCGAAAAAAAATCCGCCGGCTTCACGAAAACGGACGCGCTGCTGCTCGCGGTTCCGATCCTTCTTCTTCTGCGCTGGGATCTTTACAAGGGAACCACCTATCCGGTGTTAAACGAAATAGCCGACGAAAACCAGGTCTACAAACGGGAGGACTTGGAACGACTGAGAGGGATCGTCTCGCCTTGGAGAAAACACTTCGAGTCCTCCAAGGTGCGCGTAGCTTTCGCCGGCTCGGAATGTTGGCTCGTCTATTATCTCAACCCCTCTTTGGCGATCGAAACGGAGGCCGGTTTGACGGATCCGAACATTGCGAGAATGGACTGGAAGATACGGGGAAGGATCGGTCACGGAAAATCGGTTCCTCTGGAATACCTCAAAAGTAGAAACGTACAGCTGCTTCTGTATTCGCACAACCTTCCCGCAAAAAAGGAATACGACGAATTTTCGACCGGAACGTTTTCTCCGCCTTGGAGACTCCTTTCGTATTCTCCCGAAACGATGAAGGAGCTCGGAAAGATCGGAGAGTTCTCCTTCGTGAAATTCGAATTCTTTTTGGACGCGTATAAAAACGACTTCAAAAAATTGGAGCCGGACTTGAGAAAAAAAAGGTATTCGGAATTCGAGGAATATTACTTTCGATATGCGGAGGATAAAAATAGACAGGAATGGTATAGGCGAAATCTTTGATCCCGTGTTCCTGCGCGGGTCCTTCCTTGTTCGAGAAACTTGATTGCTAAAATGCAGTAGAACGAATAGCCTGCATATTATCCCTTTGCGGTCGGATTCTTATTATAACGAAATGAGTCGGTATCTCAATTTAAGAACGTTTCCTCTTTTGATTCTCGTTTCGGTTCTGACACCGATCTTTTTTTTCGATCCTTCCAATCCGGCGCTTTCCAGAGACTCCTCCGTATTCACCTTTTTCGTCTGGATCTGTTGTATCGGAATCAACTTAGTCCAAAAACGATCCTCGATCCATCCCTTGTTTTTACTCGTTTGTCTTTTGCTGATCGGTCTTTCCACGATCAACGGAATCAACCGCGCTCCGGTCGTTTATTTTCCGCAGAAGGTGAACTTAAAATTGATGTACGTCGCTTCTTTAGCGTTCGCGATTTTTCTCTTTTTTAAGAACGTTCCCCCGATTTTTCTTTTTATCCATTCGGTCGCCTTCGCCTGCTCCCCTCCCTTGTTTTCAAGCATTAAGTCGATTCCCCTTCTTCTTTTCGTATTGGCCGCTGTTCCGTATCTGATCCGAAAACGGTTTCGATGGAATCGTCTTCACGCGTCGATCGCGGCTTTTTTATCGGTCGTATGTATTTCCTCGTTGTTGTCGTATAAGTCCCAATCCGCCTGGATGCAGTTTTGCTTGCTTATGTCGGCGGTAACGATCCTCTTTTTGCTTTCCGGTTTTCCGGGACGCGCGCTCAAAAAAGGGATGTTGTTGATCCTTTCGTTCAATCTGCTTTTGAACATGCTCAACCTTTTATCCGCGGTTCATACCTTATATCCTTTCGATCCGCTGCACCCTCCGTTTCTACTCACCTACGCGGGATTTCCCGTTTCCGCCATCGCAGTCATCTCCGCGTTCACCGCCTTGACCGCTTTGTATACGGGTCTCCAATTCAAACGATACTCGTGGATCCTTTTTCCCGGGGCCGCCGGCGCCTCTTATCTCGTTTTTTTCAGTCAATCGAGGGCGAGTATGCTCGCTTTGGGAATCGGACTTGCGGTCCTCGTTCTGGCGTTTCGCGGCAAACGTGCGTTTACGATCCGAATCGCCGCGATCGGAATTTCCGCTTTCGTTTCGATCGCGATCCTCGGTTATCTGTTTTTACCGGAGGAGGAACTCCGAAAATACTTTGATCCGAACACGTTATTCATCCGTTTTTCCCTTTGGACGTTTCACTTTCAATCAGTGGCGCATAACGCGCCGTTTTTCGGTTTGGGCCCGGACGCGGATTCCCTTCTGGCGCATCTTCCCGGAGTTAACGCGGACCGTATCGGTTATCGGGACTTTTACGATTTTTTACATTCCTTCCGATCCTATCCCCAGGCTCACAACCTGTATATGGAGACGTTTACGAGCCTCGGCTTTTCCGGCTTTCTGCTTTTTCTTTGGATCGCCTTATATCTCGCAAAAACCGCCTTCGGTATGTTCTCCTCGAAGAACCGCACGACTTCGGATTCAGCCGGCCTGGTTTTTGCGACCTTGGCCTTTATGGCGGTTCACGAATTTTTCGATTTTAACACCGGAGAGCAGCACTTTCTCATCCCTGCGACGATAGCGCTTTCCCTGATCGACATGGGATCCGTTCGTAAAATCAGCGTTATGCGCTTGAATCGACATTCTGTTTCCGTCATATACTTCGTTTTTGCGGCGGCGCTTTATTTTTTATCCTTCCAATTGATCTGGGAACAAAGACTTAGAAATCTCATTCTCGTCTCCACCCAAAACGAGATAGAACTCGATAATTTCCTGGTTTATAAACAAACCAAGAAAAAACAGAGTTCCAAAAAACGGGAATATCCGATTTCGGAGATTCGAAACAATCGGATCTGGATCCGCTCCGAGGACAATCTGGTGCTCGCCTCTTATCTGTTGAAAAAAAGACCGGATTTGACCCACGAAGCCAAATCCTTTTTGGATCGCTGCGTTCGGGACAATCCTTACTCTTCCGTTTGTTGGAAGGAACGTTCCGAACTCGTCGTGGAAAAAAAATCGCAGGAAGAAAAACGAGCCGACCGCAAACGGGCCGAAACGACGGATCCGTTCCACATCATCATTACGGAATAAACCCCATGCCCAATAAAATTCTCCGATATACGATCTACCTTCTCGTCTTTTTCTTTTTAGCGTTCAACCGATGGCAATTGGACCGAGCGATCCCGTTCGTCTCAAGCGATTCCGAAATAAAATATTATCAGACGATCGCATTCGCCCAAAGGGGATTTTCCGCAATCACTTCGTCCGAATGCGTCTACCCCGGAAAAGAATACGATCCCGATTTTCGTTATTTTCCGTTCGATTATCCTTGGGCTTTTGTAAACGGAAATGAAAACGGAAACAAAACCTGTCTGTTCCAATATCCCCCCTTGTTCGCCTTATTCTTCGGGTTGCCCGCGTTCGTTTTCGGAAAGACCATCATCACGTTTTTGCCGCTGCTCTGTATGCTCGGTTGTTTGTATTTGTTCGATTCGCTTTTGTCGAAGTTCGTTCAGAAACGTTGGATGATGATCCTCGCGGGCACGATCGTTCCCTTTTGTCTCAGCTTTCCCGTATTGTCCGCGGAGGAATTTTCCGAGGTTCCTTTGAACAATCTGCTTCTGCTCGCGTTCGCGTATTCCGTTACTGTTTCTTTGTTTCGGAATTTCACAGCGGAAGGAACTTCGTCCTTCGAAGAACATTCCAATTTTAGAATATTCTCGTTTTTATCCGGACTGTCCGCGGTCGCGGCCTTTTTTCTCAGGACGGAATCCGCGTTTCCCGTGTTTTTATTCGGACTTTTTTCGTTTTTTAACTCGGATTCCAGAGCGAAGCTGCCCCGTTATCTCCTCTTTTCGGTTTTAGGCGCCTCGGTCGCGTTTTGCGGAATCGGAATTTTGAACTTTTACTATTCGGGACATCCGATGGGAATCCGGTTCCTGGTCAGCTCCGGAGACGCGATGAGTCAGTTTTCGTTGGAAAAACAGATCCGCATCTTCAGCGGATATTTTTTCGGAGATTCGACGAAAACCGGTTTTCTGAAAGCAGCCCCCTATTCCGTTCTGATCCTGGGAATTTTTTACGAATCTCTGCGAAAGCGCAGTTTCACCGCGTCTTCCCTTTACGGGCTCGTAGGTTTCGGAACGTTATGCGCCATATCTTTCCTAAGTCCTTATACGGCCGGAGTCCATCACTTCGGGCTTCGTTATTTGGAATCCGGATTCCTTTTTCTATCGATCGGTATTCTCGTTTTTCTGTCCGAAATATCCGAAGGATATGCGGGACGCGGCCGAATGATTATAAGCGTTCTCGTAGTTTTGAGTTTGTATTTTAATTATAAATTCGTAAGGGAGGGATTTAAGATCCTATTCGCTTCGATCGACCCTTACCGCGAGATTCAGAGCGAATTCCAAAAACGTAAAATCATAATCCATAAGGGTCAATTCACCAATTATCTGATCGGATATTCCTATTTGAATTCGGTCCATTTTTCCGTGGTTTCGGATAAGGACAGGAACGATCTGGAGAAATTGTTGCTCGAAAAAGGGGTAACGTCGTATTCCACTCTGGAATACGATCTAGTACCGACCCGGGATCCGAATCTTCCCGAAAAACAATATAAGGAAAAGATCGCGATCCGGATCTCCGATCCGAAACGTTTTTCCGAAGCGTTAGGGGAACGGAAACTCCTGGCCTTTACGCTTAAAAGTTATCGACTCGTTCAAAAGTAAATTCGTCGCGATATTGCTTGACTACGTCAAGAACCGAAACGAACTTACTTCACATTGAGCCGTCGCGATATTGCTTGACTACGTCAAGAACCGAAACGAACTTACTTCACATTGAGCCGTCGCGATATTGCTTGACTACGTCAAGAACCGAAACGAACTTACTTCACATTGAGCCGTCGCGATATTGCTTGACTACGTCAAGAACCGAAACGAACTTACTTCACATTGAGCCGTCGCGATATTGCTTGACTACGTCAAGAACCGAAACGAACTTACTTCACATTGAGCCGTCGCGATATTGCTTGACTACGTCAAGAACCGAAACGAATCGTTTCGGTTAACTCACTCCCTATGGGTCGCGAGTTAAGTCCGTTTCAAAAGGTGGGCGGTGATCGTTTGTCCGATCAGATTCAGAATCTGAACGCTCAAAAAACTGATCATCAGAATCTCCTTCTCCAAATCCAAAACCTGAAACGAATTCATCCACCAACGATATAAGATAAAACAGAAAAGAAGAATCACGAATAAGATCATCCTCGCGGAATACCAAAAAAGCAGATCCTCCGAAAGATGATTGAGTTTCGAATAAAGCGTCAACTCAGGCGTCTTACGCGCGGCCAAAAACAAACCGATCGCCCAAATCGTCTGGCCCAAAGTGGCGACAAGCAGCGACACCGTCAACGAATGGATCCCGAAAATATGAAACGGTCCCACCGTTACGATTCCCGTGGAATATCCCAAAATCGTCACCGCCCATCCCAATACGAAGACCGCCCACCTTTTGAAACGGACTTAACTCGCGACCCATAGGGAGTGAGTTAACCGAAACGATTCGTTTCGGTTCTTGACGTAGTCAAGCAATATCGCGACGGCTCAATGTGAAGTAAGTTCGTTTCGGTTCTTGACGTAGTCAAGCAATATCGCGACGGCTCAATGTGAAGTAAGTTCGTTTCGGTTCTTGAC
>NZ_NPEF01000176.1 GCF_002811955.1 Leptospira ellisii | reverse complement strand
TTAGTAAGAATTCCATCGGAACAAATCATTATGAAATCTTTTTTGAGAATTTCTGTTTGCCTAATCCTCCTTTTCCTCGGCCAGACCGGGTTTAGTCAAAACGTCGAAAAATCGGAACCGAAAAAAGACGGAGGAACGGATTATTATCCCCTCTCCTACTACGACGAACGTTTGGCCGTAAAAAATATCTCCTTCTTCCGTAGACATTCGGATAACGGAAAGGGGGAATTTTTGGACGTGATGGTGGAAATGGAAAATCGGGATTTCGAACCCGCAAAGTTTTCCGTATACATTTTGGCGGTGAATGAATCCACCGCGATCAATTCCGACAAACGCGAATTGGTTCCGTTTCCGAAATGGAGAGGATACGATGTCGAGAATTCCACTTTTATCGTGAATTTTCAGAATCTTATGCCGAGCAAACTCGAACCCAAAGCCGTTTGGGGAGAGGAAAGATACAACAAGGTCAAAAAAGAATACGACGATAAAATCGCCCGCGGCGAATCCGTCAAAATGGGAAATCCCGCTTTGACCGAAACGATCACCTATCTGACCAATCATCCGGAAAACGCCTTGGAATTTACGATTTTCGGAGAACAAGGACCGAAAAAAGATCAGGTGCTTTTGAGCAACTTCGTGGATCAAACCGAAGACGAAAAGAAAAGACAAGCCCACGAGACCCTGAACAAACACACATATACGATCTACAACGCGAAATACAAAGCCACGTTGATGTCGCATCATTATACGGAGTACAGACCGGGTTATCTTACCTACAACAAAGTGGTGATTTTGATCTTCAATCCTCTGAAGGAAAAAAACAAACTGGTGTACAGAAGATTCATCGATGTGACCGGTTTAAAACTTCTCAATTAAGAATTTCGACGTTCCGATCCTCCAGGCGGAGCCTTCCGCCTGAAGCGTCTTCCTCCATTTTTTTCCAAAATCATCCACTCGCCCCGAACCTGCACCGTCACAAAACTTCCGCAAAAATTCGATTTTGAATCCTGAAACAAAAATGATCCTTTTTGTTTAGGGTCCCCCTCTCCGTTTGATTCCGCCTTTAGTTTTAGCTTAAAACTGTGTGGTACCTCCCTCGAATTCCGAAGTTCATCGGTAAAATCGAGAGGAAAATCGGAGCAAAACCTTTCCATGCAGAGTTTTAATTCCGAAGAGTTTCGCAAAAATAACTCAGAAAAGAACCGAAGTCGATTCTCTGCGGATCAAGGACGAAGAGAAAAAATCCTCAACGAGCAAACTTTATGGAAAGGATAAAAAAGGAAGAAACAAATCGGAACGATAAAAAACTTCCCGGGAGGGAGGATCGAACCCGAGGTTCCGGGAAACGAATACCAAGCTATCTTTATCTCAAAGAGACTTTCGGGAACGCTTGGATTGTTTTTTATACCGTTCTATACTTTCAGGAACGTATCGAGTGGACCAATCCGCCCCGCTCATATTTTTTTCGATCCATCCGGTTCCGTGGTCCCAACGACCGTCGGAAAGAAAATCAAAGAAGTAAGAGGAATTCATGTACCGGTAGGAATCCATGATATCGAGAATGTCCCGTTTTACGGGGAAACCCTGGCCGTTTTCGCTTTCTGAAAAGAAGCTATTGTCCATTGGTTCAATCCTAAGAATGGGTTCCAAGGTTGTCCATTCTTTTTATTATGTTCGCATTCATTGGACCGTTTCATTTCCCCAAAGGGTCGGTTGATTTTCGTTATTTTTCGTTCTTTCCCGGGTACGGGCCCGTTTCCTTTCTTCCCAACTGTTTCCGTGAAGCACTTCCTGGCGTCGTTTTTTGAGCTTCTGAGCCTCCTCCAAAATCCCTTCCAGCTTTTCCTCTAAAAAATATCGAATTTGCCTATCCATTTCACTCTCGCTCTTTTGAATCAAACCCATATTCCCCCTCCCGACCGAGTCTTTCAGAAAGTTTACCAGCCCCTCCGGACAAGGATTTTCGGAAAGACTGGATTTATTTCCGAAACTTCGAAAAATTTGCAGGAGAAAGGCGGCTTCGATGTTAAATATACCGGAATTGACCGACACACTTCTGAACGGAAAAGATATAGATATAGAATATAAATTCGTCACGGAAGAGGATCATCAACAGCTCTATAATTTATTGCTAAGTATTTTGGGGAAAATTGACAGACTCTTTTTGACGGAGGTCATCTCAACAATACTTAAAGAAATCCTAATGAATGCCAATAAGGCGAACGCGAAACGGATATTCTTCCTGAAAAAAAGCCTCGATATCAACAACGCGGATCATTATTCCAAAGGGATGAGGACGTTTCAGGAGGAGATTACGCATCACTGGGACGACCAAAGAGAAACGCTGCAGAACAGCAGCTTCGGAATCCATTTCCGCGCCAAGATCATCAACAACAGCCTCGCCATTTTGGTGGAAAACGACGCGGCGCTTCTCCCTCAGGAAGTGGAACGCATCAAAAAAAGAATCGAATCCGCCAAAAAGTACAACGATCTTTCGGATGCGTTTATGGATATTTCCGATTCCCAGGAAAGCGCCGGGCTCGGTCTCGTGCTCGTCCAACTGCTTCTCAAAAATTCGGGGATCGGAGCCGATAAATTCAAGGTGGACTCGGACGGAAAATTGACCAGAGCCACGCTCGTGGTTCCGCAGCAGATCGTTCCGATCGAGATCACCACCAAACTCAAGGAAAGAATCCTCGCGGAAATAGAAGGACTTCCCCCTCTTCCGAATACTTTGACCCGAATCATCTCGCTCTGCAATAACCCGGATTCGGATCTGGGAATCATAGCCAACGAGATCGAAAAAAATCCCGCGCTCAGCGCCGACCTTCTCAAACTTTCCAACTCTGCGGGGTTCGCGAGTAGAAACAAGGTGAATACGATCGTTCAGGCCGTAAAAGTGGTCGGACTCAAGAACGTGCGGAACCTTCTCTACGTTTCAGGCGTGCGTAAGATTATGGATGGACGTTATGCGAAACTGCAAGAGGTCTGGAATCATTCGAATATGTGCAGTTTTTTTATACGGAATATCGCCGGCCGCGGCGGAATGACGAGAGTCGCGGACATCGCCGCGGCCGGCGCTCTTCTGCACGATCTGGGAAAATTCATCCTGCTTTCCCTGGACAGAAAACTTTTCGTCAAACTATCCAACTACCAAAAGGACCGCGACTTCGGAAGTTCCACGATCCTGGAGGAGATTTCGATAGGCATTTCCCATCCCACGTTAGGCGGTCTTCTCGCCAAAAAATGGGATTTTCCTCCCGATCTCGTCCAAATGATAGAATTCCACCACAGACCGTTCATGTGCATCGGCAGCGTGTACCACGATCTCGTGGAATTGGTCTATCTAGCGAATATGATGGTGGATTGTATCGACAAAAAGGCATCTTTCTTCACGATAGACGAAACCGTATTGCAGAAATACGATCTCGCCGACAAGAAGACCTTCGAAGAAACGGGGGAAAAACTGAGAAAACTCTACGATATAGCCAGAATGGAGAATTAGATTTTTTGAATATACATTCTCTCCTTTCCGTGGAAGACGTGAGCTACCGTCCTTCCGGAAAAGATATCCTGAATTCCGTCAGTTTTGAAATTTCCGAAAACGAACATTGCGTCCTTTTGGGCAGAAACGGGGCGGGGAAAAGCACGCTCGTCAACCTCGTCTACGGGATGATCTGGGCCACTTCCGGAAGGATCCGTCTGTTCGGCGAAACCTACGGAGAAACCGCGATTCAGGATCTCAGAAAACGGATCGGGATTTTGGACGCTTCCCAGCAGGAAAACACGCTCCAAAGAAAACTTACCGTCTTAGATGTGATTCTCACCGGGTTGTTTCATACCGTGGGATATTATCGGGATCCGACTCCGAACGAACTGGACAAGGCGGTCCGTATTCTCGAGGAAGCGGATCTGCTGCGGAAGCGGGACCAATTCTATTCCACCTTATCCTCCGGAGAAAAGAAAAAGATATTGTTCTTACGGAGTTTGGTGACGGAACCGGACCTTTTGATTTTGGACGAACCGTGCTCCTCTTTGGATCTCACCGCGAGAGAGGACTTTTTGGGATTCTTAAGGGAATACCACGATCGAAGGAATTTCACTTCGCTTTACATCACGCATCGTCCCGAAGAAATTCCGGAGTTCTACACGAAGGCAGTTTTGCTCAAAGAAGGGAAGGTTGTATTCACCGGTCCAATCGAAACTTGTTTTCAAAAGAATAATCTGGAAACCTTATACGACCTAAAATTGCAGGTAAAGAGAATCGACGGCACTTGGTCCGTAATTCCGGAAAGAAACCGATAAAATAAAAAAGGCGCCGTTCAAAGCGCCTTTTCACGACTAAGAAAAAAAGAAATCAAAGACCGTTCAGGGCCGCTTGGTATCTCGCAGTTTCCCGTTCCAGACTCTGAGCCTGTTTGATGTATTTTTGGGACTGGGCATTGCTTGCCAGAAATTTACCGCCGGTGGAACGTTTCGCCAATTCCCGCAACTCTTCCGCTCTTTGCGATTTTTGTTGGGCCACCGCTTTCAGGTAATTCGCCACGGCGGTTTTTTGCTCCTTGGTCACGGCGCTTTCCACGATCGCCTTTTCGAGAAGTTGATCTTCCACCTCTTCGGAAACCGCGAAAAGGGAACTTGCCGCCAGAAATCCCAGGAGGGAAATTAAGGAAAAGAGTTTGTTTGTGTTCATGATTGAAACCTCAAAAGTGTCGTTTATTTGTTTTTGCATGGGAAACGTTTATAATCCGTTTCCCTACATCCATTCGACGGAATAAACCGGAAAAAATAAATATTTTTTTATTAAAACGGTTTTTTCCGGATTCCGAACGGAAAACTACGTATAAGAATTAGAATATTCTATTTTTCGAATTTATTAACGCACGCAAAGAGGGTTCCGTTTCTACGTCCGGCCCCTCTTTGCGGCAGAATGTGTCCAGAACGCCCGTTTCGCTTTTACGGAAAAGCGGTTGCCTAAATTCCCTTCCCGAAACGTTTCGCTTTCGAACGTTTTCCGTTTCATCATACGACGTTTTTCAGCTCGGTCCAAACGTTTTTTCGAAAACGCGGCGAAGCGATCGATGTCGGATTAAAATCCCTACACGTTTTCGGAATGTACGAATTCCGGTCGCGGCCCCGGAGCCAAAGAAAAGGCAGATCCATAAAGGACGGCTTAAGAATTATACAAAAAGCGGTTTTTTAAACCGAAGCTGAGGAAGGAAGATCGTAACTTACGAACTCGCAATCCGGAAAACGGTCGCATTGGTAGAACTCCCTCTTTTTATGCGTTTTCTTTTTTTGAAGAATTCCTTCCTTACAAAGGGGACAAATCCCCCAACCGGTCCTCTTTTTCTCCTCGCGAACGACGGCCCAGTCCTTGCGAAATTTCTGCGCGTTCCGTTTGCTGGATTCGATCTGAGTTTGTAAGTCCGACCAAAGTCCGTTTAATACTTCGAGGGAATCCGCCTCCCCTTTTTCGATCCGATCCAAGGAGTTCTCCAACTCCGCGGTGAACTTCTCCCGAAACAGCTCACCGAATCCGGTTTGAAGAAAAAAATCCACCTTTTCTCCAAGCGGAAGCGGAAAGAACGAAACGCGATCCTTATCGATGTATTTCCGTTTGAGCAACGTTTCGGCGACGGTCGCGTACGTCGACGGACGACCGATCCCCTCTTTTTCCAAACGGGATACTAAAGAACCTTCCGTATAACGGGAGGGAGGTTCGGTTTTCTGAACGAGCGCCTCCGTCTTTTCGGGGAGAATCGTCTGCCCTTTTTTCCAAACCGGAATTTTCTTTTCCGCCGTCTCGTGGACGATCTTAAAACCAGGAAACGTGATTCTCTTCGTCTCGAGCGAAAAATGCTCGTCCTTGACAAAAATGGAATATTCTATTTTTTGAAATTGTTCGGGGGGAAGCAGGCTCGCGACCGTTCTTTTCCAGATCAGTTCGTACAGGGAGGCTTCGTCCTTTCCCAAAATCCGTCTCGCCGAATCGGGGGTGAACCCCGCATCCGTCACCCGAATCGCTTCGTGCGCGTCCTGGATTTTTTTCGTTTCCTTTTTTCCGGCTTTCGTCTTGATTTCATACGGAAGGACAAATGATTCTCCGAACCGGGAACGGATCCAAGACTGCGTGCGGGATACGAATTCCGGATTCAATCGGACCGAATCCGTCCGCATATAAGTGATCAGACCTTCCCGTTTGCCCTGTCCTAAATCCACTCCTTCGTAGAGTTTTTGGGCCAGGTTCATCGTTTTTTTGGAACTGAAATGAAATCTTCGAAACGCCTCCTGCTGCAAACTCGCCGTTTGAAAGGGGGGAGGAGGAAAATTCTTACCCGCGCTCTCGTCCTTGGCGCCGATGAAGAGCTTTTTTTCCCCGTCGACTTCCCTAAGAATAGAATCCGCCTTTTCCTTGGAAACGATACGTTCCCCTTTCCTTTGGAAAATCCCTTCCACCCCGTTTTCGTCCTTCGCGTAAATTAGAATTTGATAATATATTTCCGGTTGAAAACCGCGGATCTCCTTCTCCCGTTCGCAGATCCATTTTAACGCGACGGACTGCACGCGTCCCGCGGAAAGACCGGGACCGATTTCCTTCCACAGAACCGGACTGACGAAGTATCCGATCAAACGATCTCCGATTCTCCTCGTCTTTTGCGCGTCGACGAGAGGTCGAAGGATCGAGGTCGGGTTTCGGAGCGAACTTAGGATCGCGTTCTTCGTGACTTCCGAAAAACGAATGCGGAAGACGTTCGATTTTCTTTTGAATCTTTCGAACAGATACGAACTGATAAATTCCCCTTCGCGATCCGGATCCGTCGCTAAAAAAATCGTGTCGGATTCTTTCGCGGCCTTTACGATCTCGGAAATAACTTTTTTCTTTCCGGGAAGCGGAACGTATTCCGGTTCGAATCCGTTCTTTAAATCCACTCCGAGGGTCGTTTTCGGAAGATCAGCGACATGTCCCAGCGTCGATAAGATCCTATAATCTTTTCCTAAATAACCGGCGATCGTCTTCGCTTTGGAAGGGGATTCTACGATGAGAAGATAAGCCACGCAACTTCAGGGTTTAGCGGGGACCGAGGTTTTCAATCAAATATCCGTTTTGATACGTGGGGTTTTTGCGTTTTGTGACGAGATACGGTTCGGTTCTCGGAGGCCAGACGGTTCGTAAAAGGAAGGCGCGGATTCTTAAGGTTGTGTGCGTGAGGATTTCGATCCAGCGGTTCGGTTCGGGAAACCCCATCGCGTTCCGAAGCGGCTTTTCCAACGGACTGCAAAGAGCGTGCTTTACGATGGATTTTATTCCCGGAAATTTAGGAATTTTCTCGGAAAGAATCCGCAACGTCGCAAGACCGAGCCGTTCGCTTTCGGGCGTTCTTCGAAAGTGTTCCGCTTCGAAGGAACGATTCCAAATTTCGAACGAATCGTAATCTTCCGGGATGTTCCGGATTCCCATACATTTTCCTATGTTTCTCCAAAGATGAAAGTTGGCGAGTTTTTCCTTTTCCGTTCCGCGACGCCAACCGAAACGCAGGTTCCAACGAACCGGTTCGAATACGAACGTGCTGAGAGTATATAAGAAACCCTGATTTGAGATGGGATAGTTTTCGTGGATTTGATTCAACCTCCGAATCGCCGTCGTTCCGTTAGGGGAATCGAATCCGTTTTCCAAAATTTCGGCGAGGAGGATAGCCGTATCATCATAGCGTTTTTGGCCGAAGTTTTCGAATTGTTTCGTGTGATCCAAGATTTTCGCGATGGAAGGAACGGCGAACGTTTTAAAAAAAGCTAATGCAAGAGAGATTTCCAAGTCTTTTGGAAAATCGTAACTTCCGGCCAATAAGGAAATCGTATGACAATCTTCGACGGGATCCAAGGATTCGATCCGTTTTAAAATCGAGTTTCGATTTCGCATGGATCAATGAGTTTACGATTTTCTAAAGTATGCAAGAATTTTTTCATGCTTTCTCCGGACTTCGCTTAACAAACAAGTAGCGTAGCCTTCCACGAAGTAGGGCAACACGGCGACCTACCGGCGGAAATGACCGAAACAATCGAGTAGATTGCCAGCTCCTGCCGCTGATTATTTTACGTTTTTGCAAACACGTAAACACGCGTTATTTTTCTGACTTTATCGGATTCACTTCTGAAAAGTCGTTATGGGCCCCGCCGTTGTGAGTTTTTTATCCGCTCGGTGGAACGTTTGTGAAAGTCGGGGAACCGGGTTGGATATGGGATATTTACTGCTCAACACCGAAGAGGAACTCTCTTCCCGCCTAC
>NZ_NPEF01000175.1 GCF_002811955.1 Leptospira ellisii | reverse complement strand
GATTTGACAAAGGTATCACAAAAGTCGTTTTCGTATCGAAACCTAAAAAAACGAACGAATCGGGAATTCCTTTTTAGAAAATCGGGATTCGATCGAAATCGGCGAAAAGAAATCGAAACCCGTCCAAAGAAAAAACGATCCGGCAATAAGATAAATTCCCGAACCGTTCCGCTCCGAAAAAGCCGGGCACCGGATCTAATTTCGTCTAACGCATATCCGGATTAAAACGGAAAAATACGAACTCGTTCCGAAAAATCCACGAACTACCTTCAAAATATTGAATTTAAATTCCATACTCTCGAAAAAATATCGGAAAAATCCACGTCCTCCTCTTTTGAAAAACGGAAAGAATATTCGGAACCCAAAAAGAAGGAAACCGCATTAGATCGGAGGTTCCGAAACGGATCGGAAAAAGGGTCGAAACCTCCAAAAAATGGTTCCCATTTTGCGGCGTTCGTCTAAGCATGATTTCTACTTCGGGGCGAATTAAACGGAAAACGGACCCGTATATTATATTATACATTCCGATAATATAATATACACGCGGTTCAAATCCCATACCAACCGCTTTCAAACGGCGGAAAGAATTATTAATCCCTAAATCCGATCCGAAACTCATACTTCCAGGAGAAGTCCACAATGGCCGACACGACCGTACAACATTCCTTAGGCGACAACGCCGCACGCAAATTAGCGAATACAACGAAAACAGCCCCGCAATACGGCGCCATAACTCCGCGCTGGCTCGTACGCTTTTTGGATTGGAAACCCCTCGAGTCCGGAACGTTACGCGTCAATCGTGTAAAGGACAATACGAGCGTGGACGTACTCTGCGGACAAAAGGACGAACAACCGTTACCGGAGACGTTCGTCAATTACGAGGAAAAACCGAGGGAATACACTCTTAGCGCCATCTCCACCGTGCTCGACGTTCATACCAGGGTATCCGATCTTTTCAGCACTCCGCACGATCAAATCAAGGAACAACTTCGTTTAACGATCGAAAGCGTAAAGGAACGTCAGGAAAACGAACTCATCAACAACGAGGAATACGGGCTCCTCAAACACGCGCCCAAATCGCAGCGCGTCTCCACGAGAAAGGGGCCTCCCACTCCGGACGACCTCGACGAACTGATCACCAAAGTATGGAAGGAACCTTCCTTCTTTTTGGCGCATCCGTTGGCCGTCGCCGCTTTCGGCAGGGAATGCACGAGACGAGGAGTTCCGCCCGCTACCGTCACGCTTTTCGGAGCCCAGTTCCTCACTTGGAGAGGATTGCCGATCGTTCCGTGCGATAAACTTTTGGTGAACGGGGAAACCAATCCCAAAACAACTTCAGGAAAAACGAATATACTTCTTCTACGCGTGGGCGAAAAAAAACAGGGAGTGATCGGTCTTTTTCAACCGGGGCTTCCGGGAGAACAAACCCCCGGCCTTTCGGTGCGTTTTATGGGAATCAACCGTTCCGCGATCGGTTCCTATCTGATTTCGTTGTATTGTTCCGCGGCAATCCTGACGGACGACGCGATCGGCGTCCTCGAAAACGTGGACGTGGGCAACTATCATGAGTACCAATGATCCGCTTTTGCACCTTTCTTTAGGAAAGGAGAATCCGATTTCCAAGGACGCAGAAACCTGGATCGATCCCGACATGATCGCCTCCATGGCCAAGGAACTTTTCGGACCTCTCCCGGCGGGAGGCGGAGTGGAACAACTGATCCTCTCCGGAGATCCGACCGGGTCCGCCGGACGATCCGGAACTTCGGAAACGGTCCATTCAACTTCCGAAATATTCCAATCTTCTTATGGATCGATTCCTAATGGTACGGAAATGGGAAGAATCCAGGATTTTCCGATTTCGGGCACCGGAATTCCCTCCTATCCAGGCTCCTTAAATCCTAAAAACGCGGCGAGACAAATCCCGGTCTTTTCGACTTCGTTTTCGTTTTTGGAGGACGTTCGTTCCTTTGTTCCGGATTCCGGGGAACTCGTTCCAGAAGATCCTTTCCGTTCGTTTTCAAGCGTAACCTCCAAAATCGAACTTTCCTCCGGCGGTCCGGATATCGCTTCCCTCAAACGCGATTTTCCCATCCTTTCCGAAAAAATAAACGGAAGGGATCTCGTCTGGTTGGACAACGCGGCGACCACGCATAAACCCCGCGCCGTGATCGACAGGATCTCCCAGTTTTACGAACGGGAGAATTCCAACATCCACCGCGGCGCACATACGTTAGCCGCTAGAGCCACAGACGCGTACGAAAACGCTCGCGAAAAGACCGCGGGATTTTTAAACGCGCCTTCCTCCCAGCAGATCGTATTCGTACGGGGAGCGACGGAAGCGATCAACCTCGTGGCGCAGAGCTGGGGCAGAAAAAACATCCGCAAGGACGACGAAATCGTCATCACCTGGTTGGAACACCACGCCAACATAGTTCCTTGGCAGATGTTATGCGCCGAAAAAGGAGCCAGACTCAAGGTGGTTCCCGTGGACGAAACGGGACAGATCATACTGAGCGAATACGAACGCCTTTTGAGTCCCAAAACCAAACTCGTCGCACTGACCCAGGTATCGAACGCGTTAGGCACCGTTACCCCCGTGGTCCCTATGGTGGAACAGGCGCATCGTTTCGGAGCCAAGGTTCTCGTGGACGGGGCACAGGCCGTTTCCCATATGCCGATCGACGTACAGCTGTTAGACTGCGATTTCTACGTGTTTTCCGGTCATAAGGTCTTCGCTCCGACGGGTATCGGAGTCCTTTACGGAAAACAGGAGGTTCTGGATTCCATGCCCCCCTGGCAGGGAGGAGGTAACATGATCGAAGACGTTACCTTCGAAAAAACGGTGTATCAACCTTCCCCCTTCCGTTTCGAAGCGGGAACGGGCAACATAGCCGACGCGGTGGGTCTGGGAGCGGCGATCGATTATCTAAACGAGATCGGAATGAGCCGTATCGCCGAATACGAACATTCCCTTTTGGAATACGGAACCGAACAACTTCGCAGGGTTCCCGGACTTCGCTTGATCGGAACGGCCCAGGAAAAAGCGGGCGTTTTATCCTTCGTTCTGGACGGTTTCAAAACCGAGGACGTGGGCCGGTTTTTGAACGGAGAAGGAATCGCGGTGCGCTCCGGGCATCACTGCGCGCAACCGATCCTCAGACGTTTCGGATTGGAGAGCACGGTGAGACCTTCATTAGCGCTTTATAATACTTGCGAGGATATAGACGCTCTCATCGATGCCTTGTTCGATCTGAGGGGCGGAAGAACCTCCGGACCTTTATGAGGAAGCGTCCGAAGACGCGGATACGTCCGCGTTTTTCGGACGTTTTGAGATCGGTTCCGGAAAGCGACGGAACCGACCTGAGATCAAATCGTAAAATCTATGACGTCGTCTAATTCCTTCGAAGTCCTGACGCGCACCTCGCTCTTTTGGTTTACGATGGAATACGGGGCCACGCTCTGGGTCAACCACGCGTTCCCTCCGATGATGCTGTTTCTTCCGATCACGGTATCCCCTCCCAAAATCGTGGCTCCGGCGTAGATGATCACGTTCTGTTCGATCGTCGGATGTCTTTTTTCGAACGCCATCGTCTTGCTTACGGAAAGAGCGCCTAACGTCACTCCTTGGTATATTTTGACGTTATCCGCAATCTCGGAAGTCCCTCCGATCACGATTCCGGTCCCGTGATCCATAAAAAAGGATCTCCCGATCTTCGCCCCCGGATGAATGTCGATCCCCGTTTTTTCGTGCGCGTATTCGCTTAACATTCTCGGAAAAATAGGAATCCCCAGACGGTACAACGAATGGGCCACTCGATGCACCGCGATCGCGTAAAAACCCGAATAAGCCAGAATCACTTCTTTGACGCTTTCCGCGGCGGGATCCCCCTCGTACGCAGCGATCGCGTCCTCCCAAATCGAGTCGTAGAGGGCGGGAAGTTCGTCCTTGAATTTTTCGACGATCCCTTCCGGGTCGGGACTTTCCCCCTCCTCGTTTTGCCGGCTGAAAAGATACGGATACAGTTTATCCTTCATCTGAAGAAGGAATAGGGAAAGCGCGTCCTCCACTTGGGAAACGTCGCGAAACGCCACGTCCGAAAAATATCCCGCGAAAAAGATATGAAACAAATCGTTGATGAATTTCCCCGCGGCCTTGCGGCCTCCATATCGGTTCGGATCCTCGTTCTGTTTTTTATATACGGATTCCAAAAACCTTCGGTATCGCTCCTCTTCCGGAGAAATTCCGAAATGTGAAGGGCTGAATTCTTTTTTGCCCATTGAACGTACCTCGTTTCAAAATCGGATTTCGTGTATTCCTTCAAAACGAAACCGGAAGAAAAAACCAATTTCTATCCGAACGCCGAATATATTCCGCATTCGCAGAAGATATTCTACAAACCGGAACGATTTTTTAGGTCAGACGCGGACGTGCGAACGCAGACCGTTCTGAAACAGTTTATAAAATTCTGAAATACAATAAGGTCTCGGAATCGAAATCGCGTTTTCGGAAACCGTCCTGCCGAACCGGATCAGACGAAGCGAAACGTTTTCGGAAAGACGTTCCAAGGCGAGATCTCCGTTGGGAACCGAAGCGTCTAACATGACGCAGGTGATCGGAAAATTCTCCTCCATGAGCGGAAAGATCCTGGCTGCGTCACCCGTCGTCCAAAATTCGCAACCCAAACGTCTCAGAAAAACGGACGCGATTTCGGAATAAACGGCGTCGCCCGATACGAAAACGACCTTTTCGGAACGGGCGCATCCGAAGGAAGGAAGATCATCCCCTCCCAAAATCGCAGGGATCAAGATCGCGAACGTGGTTCCGCCTTCCGGCTCGAACAGGATCTCGATCCTTCCGCCGGAACGTTTTACGAAAGAATAAACCATCGGCAAACCCAAACCTGTTCCCTTGCCGCCTTTGGTGGTATAAAACGGTTCGAACAATCTTTGTCTCGTCTCTTCGGACATTCCGCTTCCTTCGTCGGTCACTGTCAAAAGACAATAACTTCCCTCCTCCACATCCGCGACGGGAAAGTTGGACGCGGGACCTATCTTTAAAAATTCCGTACGTATCCGAATGACGCCGCCTTGCGGCATCGCGTCCTTGGAATTGATGACGAGGTTCAAAAGCGCGTTCTCAAGTCCTCCCCGTTCCAAACTGCAGATCATAGGCACGGGAGAAAGGTCGTATTCGATATGATGAATCTCCGTCCTCGCCTTGGATAGGATCGGAACGAATTCGCGGATCAGATGATTCACGTCCAGTGTTTCCGGATTGACCGGCTGTTCCCTGGCGAAGGAAAGAAGTCTTCGGTTTAAATCCACGCCCTTTTGAATGGCGTCTAACGCGGATCTGACCCGCTTCAAAAGGTCGGGCTGCGTTTTGAGGTTGAGTTGCAACATCTCCAGATTCCCCAAAATCACGTTCAATAAATTATTAAAGTCGTGGGCGATTCCTCCGGCGAGCTGCCCCACTGCCTCCATTTTCTGCGATTGTCTAAGTTTATTCTCGTGCAGGCGTTTTTCGGAGATGTCCCGTATTATGGAAATGAAATGCGTAACCGAACCGAATTCGTCCCGGATCGGATAAATTCCTATGTCGACCAGGATCTCCTTTCCTTCCTTATCGTAGACGACTATCTCCTCCTTCAAGGAGGTCATCGATCCCAGCGATGCCTGGATCCGATCCACGATCCTCGGATCGCTTTTCGGTCCCTGCAGAAGGGTGGCGCTTCTTCCCAACACCTCCTCCCTTTTATAACCCGTAAGTTTTACGAACGCTTCGTTGACGTAGATGATCCTTCTCCCTAGATCCTGAGTCCAAGCGGATTCGGAAACGATATAGGCGTCGTCGGACATTTCGATTCCCGTTTTGAGGAATTTTAAACTCTCTTCCGAACGTCTCAGTCCCGTCAGATCCTGAAACGTCCCCTCCAGCCGGACCGTTACACCTTCCGGATTTCTAAATATCCGGCCGCGTTCGACCACGTGAAAAAGTTCCCCTTTTTCGTTTCGCATTCTATATTCAACTTCATAATATTCTAAATTTCTAATCGCTTCGCGCCGGGTTTTTCCCACCCGGACCCGATCCTTAGCGAGAACGAACGGATCCTCCCGTTTTTCGGGATCGAGTTCGTACGAGGGTGCGAGACCGAAAATTCTGCGCGCATTTTCGGAACAATGAAGGGTTCGAGTTTCCGGATCTATACTCCAATTTCCTATTTTTGCGATGTTTTGGGTTTCCGTCAGGGAAAGGTGTTTCTGCTTCAATTCCTCCAAAAGCCCCCGTTTGTAAAGGATCGCACCGGTGATCGAAGAGGCCAGCTCCAGGATCTTGATGTCGTCTTTCGAAAACGCATAGGGCTCGGAGGAGAAAATTTTCAGAACCCCTATGGGACGATCCAGAAAGTAAAGCGGCACTGCGATCCCCGATCTTCCGTCCACGAGTTTCGCCAATTCGCGATTCACCCTGGGATCGGTTTCGGAGTCCTCGATATAAACCGTCGAACGACTTTCGATCACTCCGGCCGACAGATTGTTTTTATAAGGAAATTCCGAACCCTTAAACTGGGCTCCCTTTCCGGAGACACCTTCGCATACGAAGGAATCGTTTCTTAGAATTTCCACGAACGTGGATTGGCAGGAACAAAGGTGGCGCACGTTCTCCGCGATGAAGTCGTAGAATTCGGGAAATTCCAATTCGGAAGAAGCGAGTTTAAGTTGAAACGAGAGCGAATTCTCCACTCTTCTTGAATATTCAAAAGATTTTATGCTCGCTTCGTGCATTTCGAAGCAGTGACGGATCGTCCTCTCCAAAATTTCCGAAGTTAAGGTTTCGAGTCGAAGGTGATCGGAAATCCCCTCGGAAATCATTTCCGAAAGAAGGCTCCGATCGGGGGAATCGGTCAACAATACGATCGGCACCGCTCCGCCTTCTCGCCGATACCGTTTCAGAAGTTCCCGTTCCGCGGGATCGGAAAGCCGATCGTCGAAAAAGACGAGATCGTATGCGGCGGATCGGATTTTTTCCCAGGCGGCTCGGTTGGACGTCTCTATTTCCAGGGAAAAATCGGAACCGGGGATCGAGGAAAGGATCGTTTTCAGTTCTTCTACGCGAACAGTTCGTTCTTCCACCTGTAGAAATAGTCTAGATCGTTTCGACGTATACATCGTTAATCCGTAGAAGGTCTTTTGATCGAAAACCCGATCCGCATTCCATCGGAACACGCACAAACTTGGGAAAGCGGAACTTTAAGACGGAACGAAAAATAAGACTCGAATTACCGTCGTATTCTAGCATCGATTTTGCGATTTTCGAAAATGGACTCCGGCAAAAGCGGCTCCGCGGAAGTTGTATCGGATCGGAGAAATATCTCGTTCAAAAGTGTGACAAAACAGTTTCCGAACGAGCCGAAAAAAAGGAAGAATCCGCTTTTACGAAAAACGGATTCTTTCCGGAAAAGGATTGGATTCGTTTTAAATCAATTCGCTTAACGATTTTCCTAAAGGATCATCCTTTAGACACCTCGCTCGTGGAAACGCCCGTTTTTTCAGCGAGTTTGATTCCGTATTCGGGATCGCAGCGGTGGAAATTTCTTACGTTCGCCAGGATCAGATTTTCGGGAAGTCCCTTCATCGTGGAAGCGATCGTGGACGTGAGGCGATCCCTTTCGTCGGGTTTCATCAGACGATACAAATCTCCCGCCTGCGTATAATCGTCGTTATCCTTATGCGAATCGTAACGGTCCGCATCCCCCGAAATTCTCAGAGGAGGCTCCGCAAACGAAGGATCCTGTTTTGGTCCGTCGAATCCGTTCGGCTCGTAGTTATCGAAATCGCCGTCGTGCAGAAATTTCACGCTTCCGTCGCGGTGATATACATTCGTCTCGTTTTTAGATCGATTGACGGGAAGCTGCTGATATTGAACTCCCAGTCTGTATCGCTGCGCGTCCGGATAAGCGAACAATCTTCCCTGCAACATCTTGTCGGGGGACGCTCCGATGCCGGGAGGCATATTCGAAGGCGAGAACGCCGCCTGCTCCACTTCTTCGAAATAATTTTTCGGATTGGAATTCAATTCCAACACGCCCGCTTCGATCAAAGGAAAATCCTTATGCGACCACACTTTCGTCAGATCGAACGGAAGGAATATCCTAGATGGAGATTCTGCGTCCAGATCATGCCGGAGAAGGAAGCGGAGACGTACCGTTTGAATCCGTTCGATCTGACGAAAGTGTGGTCGCATAAGGATTTTCCTTTGATCGAAGCGGGCGTGTTGGAATTGAATTC
>NZ_NPEF01000174.1:564-8307 GCF_002811955.1 Leptospira ellisii | reverse complement strand
CTCTGTTTACGGACGGCGCGGATCTGATCACGGAAACGTTGACCGCAAAAATCGACGAGATCTCCCGCCCCTTCGCCGGATTTTATTTCGGAAGATACGACATACGATATAGGTCGGACGAGTCCTTTAAGGAGGGGAAAAATTTCGGAATCGTGGAACTAAACGGAATCACTTCCGAATCCACGAACCTTTACGATCCCGAATTCGGAATTTTTAGGAAATATTCCGTCCTCTTCGGACAATGGAATCTGCTTTTCAGGATCGGATGGGAAAATCGAAAACGCGGAATCGAAAAAACGAGTCTTTATGAAATCGCGAAAACCTTGCTCGAATATTATTCTACGGATAAAAAAATCGACGACCGATCGGATTGAGCGGAGAAAATATTCCGAATTCCCGACAAAAGAAAAGCCGGACGTTTCGAAAAAATAAACGCGTTTCAGACGACGCAAAACGAGGTTAGAATAAGAATATGATCCATTCCGTCCTTAAAATCGTCTATTTTTTATTCGGAGATCCGAAAACCAACTCTCTCGAACACAGACTGTTCAATACGGTCGTGTTCGTAAACGGCGCGTTGAACATCTTCGGCGCGTTCTCCTCCTTTTATCTCGAAAACTTCATGGTCATATTCCTTTTGAACTTCGTCTCGGGCGTTCTTCTGTTGGGAATGTATTTCGCCTCCCGTGTGAAAGGTTATTACTATTCCCTTTTTTGGCCCTTTAATCTCACGATCCTGATCTATCTCTCCTCGATGTGGTTTTTTAACGGCGGCTCGATCGGAGGAAATCATTACTACTTCATACCCGCCCTCGTGATCGCGACGATCCTTCTGCGCAATCACAACGTATGGCTCGTGTATTTGATCTACGCGGTCGTCACCGCCCTTCTTTATTCGTCGGAATACTTTCATAGGGATCTGATCAAGGCTTATCCGAACGAAGCGGAACGTTATCTGGACGCGGGCGGAAACTATCTTTTCGTGCAGATCCTGACCGGACTCTTGATATTCATCCTTACGAGAAATCTGAACATCGAACGTAAGAAATCGGAATCCCTTCTGCTCAACATTCTGCCCGAAGCGGTGGCGGAGGAATTGAAACGCAACGATTCCGTGATTCCCGTCCGCTACGAAAGCGCGACCGTACTTTTCACGGATATGGCAGGATTCACCAAAATCGCGGAAACCATGACGCCCGAAGAATTATTAAGCGAACTCGATCTCTTTTTTAGGGAGTTCGATTCTATCACCAAAAAACACGGAATGGAGAAGATCAAAACCATCGGCGACGCCTATATGGCCGCGGGCGGCCTCCCGTTGAAGAACGATACGCATTTCATCGACGCGGTGTTATGCGGACTCGAATTCCAAAGTTTTATGATGCAAAAACGCCGGGAGCGCGAAAGTAAATCTCTTCCTTGTTGGGAGCTTCGCCTTGGAATCCACACCGGATCCGTCGTAGCGGGCGTGGTGGGAACGGATAAGTTCGCCTACGACATTTGGGGGGACAGCGTCAATACCGCGAGCCGGATGGAAAGTTCGGGAATTCCGGGGGAAGTGAACGTCTCCAGTGAAACCTACGAACGGATCAAAACGTTTTTCGTCTGCGAACACAGGGGAAAAATTCAGGCGAAGAATAAGGGGGAAATCGACATGTATCTGGTGAAGGGAATCGTAGACGGTCTTCACGAACCGAACGATCCGTTAAAACCGAACGCGATCTTCCTCGATCGATACGAACGGCTGAAGAAAAACGCGGCTTTGCTCGGCGCATCCGCTCCGAACTCGTAACGATCAAAACGAATTCCGAATTTATGAAACCTTTTTTTTTGTTCCGTTGTTTCGTCATCTTTCTCGTCCTTTTTTCCGTTTCGGAATGTAGGCTTCCCGAGGACCTCAAAAAAAAGCCGGAGGAAAGTCTGAACGGACTCAAGGAAAGCGGCGCCTACCCCAAAGAGAGGTTTTTCGAGATCGAAGGCAGGATCGTATACGCCGTATCGATCGGATGCGAATCAGAAAATAAGAATATTCTAATATTCATACACGGATCTCCGGGGGCTTGGAACAACTACGCCTGGTATCTCGGAGATCGGGACCTCCGCAAATCGTTCTGTATCCTCTCCTTCGACCGCCCCGGATTCGGCAAATCCGGGGCGGGAGGTCCCATCGCGGACGTGGAGGCGCAGGCTAGGATCCTAAATCGCGCGATCCGCTCCTTTGAGGCCCCCCTTTTTCAGGGAAAAAAAATACTCCTCGTCGGACATTCCTACGGAGGTCCCATCGCGGCTAAAATCGCATCGGAAGAAAAGGATCCTTCCCGAATAGGACTCCTTCTTTTGGCGGCCCCTTTGAGTTCGGAAGCCGAGGAAGTACAATGGTATAATCGGATCGCGGATTGGAATTGGATGAAGCGGATCCTTCCGGAAGAAATCAACAACAGCAACGATGAAATGCTTCCTCTCAAATCGCAGCTCCTTGCGTTGGAAACATCCTGGAAACGGATCCGCTGTAGGACGGTGTTGATCCACGGCAAAGAGGATTCCCTCGTTCCTTTTTCCAACGCGGAATATTTAAAAACCATTCTTCCCGAAACGATCCTAAGAACCGTGGAAATCGAGGACGAGGATCACTTCATTCCTTGGACGCAAAAGGATCGGATCCGAACGACGATTCTGGATTTTTTCCGATCCTAGCCCAGAAAGGATCACAGGAACTACGTCGTTTAGACTTAGAAACGAACACGACACGTCGGAGTTGCAAAACGAAACGCGCCGAGTCGACGTGCTCGCCCCGTTTTCGTCAAGCCCTATTCTATATTCAAAAATTTGAATTCTCGAAATTTAGAAGGACGATCGGCATCCTCTTCCGCAAAGATACGTCCGAACCTGCCGACTTACGTTTTTTCGGAAGCGACTCGAATCGCGAGCGTAATGCGGATTCGCGTAGAAACGACCCGGATTCCCCCTTTTTTGTCCGGGCCCTCTGTTATATTCTTTAGAAGAATAGATCTTCCGAAAGACCGTGCGAATCGGGCAAGATTCCGATTCCAATCCGATCCATCGTAACGATTTCCGAGTTCGGAACCCTATTTCGGAAGGGGAGAAATTGAATGGCAAATATCACAAAATACGATCGGGTCAGAATCCGTTTTCTTTGCGATCAGGTGGGAGCGCTCCGGGAAAAAGGACTGGACGCGCGTTCCGTTTTCGACCGTTGCTGGGAAAAGATTCCGGAGGCTTTGGTTCAAAAACTCAACGCGGAGGAATTGCTGACCTACGTTCAGCGTCATGTGCTTCCGGTTCAGATCGTTTCGCTCCGTCAGGAGCGGATTCCCGAAACGGCCGAAACGAGAACGGCTTAGTCTTGAAAAAAACGGCGAATAAGACCGGTCGGTCTTATTGTGGTCGCTGAAAGATTCGGCATCGAATGAACTCGGCGTTCCCGTAACGATCGCTGAAAAATCCGGCGGCGGACGAATTCCGCGAATCGATTTTTCACAGGGCGAACTCCGCGGCGGCGAAGGCAAAAAAAATCCCGGGTCGGAAAACCGATCCGGGATTTTTAGAAAATTCTAATATTCGAATTTTCTTTAGTCTTCCTGATGCAGGGAATATCTGCCGATTTCGAGAACCGTAAAACGGGTTTCCGCGCCGGTAAGGTTCAACACAGCGTGATCTCCGATCTTTTTGCCCAAAAGGGATTTCGCAAGCGGGGATTGGTAGCTGATGATGTGTTTTTCCGTGTCCGCATCCCAGGCTCCGAGAATCGAATACGCGACCACTTCTCCCGTGGATTCGTTTTTGAGTTTTACGGTGGCGCCGATATTGATCTTGTCCGTTTTGACGTTGGTAAGATCCAATATGATCGCGCTTTTGATCTCCGCTTCGAGACGTTTGATCGCGGCCTGCAGCTGAACCTGCTTTTCCATAGCGGCCTTGTATTCCGCATTTTCCCGCAAATCCCCTCTTTCCTGAGCCTCTCCGATATCCTTGGAGTTCTCGGGCATTTCCACGTTGAGCAAGTGTTCGAATTCGTCCTTTTTACGGTTGAGTGCGCGTCTTGTGACGAGAATCGCGCCTTCCGGAATCCGGTTGAGGATATCGTCGTCTTCTTCTTCCTCGTCTTCGTCCTCTTCCCAAGCGATATCGGGTTTTAATTCCACGATCAGGGAATACAGACGTTCCTTTTCCAGATCCGTAAAATACGGAACTTCCTTATAAAGAGCATACAACTTGCGGATGTATTCGGAATCGCCCGCGTTGATCGCTTCGCGAAGAACCTCGTCGTCGTTTCCGTGGAGGATTTCCTTCGAGGCGTTTTTGAGTTTGGTTCCTTTGTCTTCGATTTTCGTAAGGGGTTTGAAAAGACGGAAAACCTTCAGGATCAATTCGAGACGTTCTTCCGGTTTCGAGGAAAGCAGCCAAACGCCTTCCCAGGTTTTCGTAAGAATGGACTTCGCCACCCAGATAAAAACCTCCGGGGTTTCCTTGGCTCTTGCGCCCGCGGATTTGATAAACGAATTGAGAAGGTCGAACTTGCCCTCCTCTTCCAAAATCGAGAAAACGTATTTGTTCACCTTGATCGGAACTTCGAACAGAATTCCGGTCAGGATTTCCTCCGCGTTTTTGGCGTGTTTGCGGAGAAGGTTTACGTAACCTTTTTTGATCTCCACGTTCCCGATTTTCGTAGAAATTTCGACCAACGCGTTCGTGGGAAGGGATTTGAGAAGTTCGGCGATCTTAGGCTCGGTCAAATGACGGGGAATTTCCTCGTCTCCGAGTTCTTCCGAAGCCGCTTGCAGATAAAGAAACGCCACGATCTTACGGACCGGATCCGCGGCTTCCTCCTCTTCGTAGTAGAAATGATTGAAGGCTTCGATGGCGCCTTCCGCATCCTCGCGGTTGTCCAACGCCTCCATGGCGATGTCCAATTTTTTGTTCGAATCGGTCTGGTGCGTGAATTTTTCCGACAATTCCTCCGACAAGGAGATCGCCTTTTCGCGGTAAACGAGTTCGTCTTTTTTCTTAGGATCGAATCCGATGTTCGGTTCCTTTTTGATTACGTTCTTCGCCTTGTTCCACCACTTGGACCATTCGGCCAAAGGAAGAAACTTACCGGAGATTTCGGATTTGATGTCCGCGGTCAACATTCTGTTGTCGAAGGAGGTGAGAAGTTCCTTAAAGAAGTCGGGGATATTGTTCTTGAAAAGGTCGACGATCTCGTCCTTGTTTTCGTAGAACTTCACCCAGATATGGTCCTTTTTCAAAGGTTTCAAACTGGTGATCGCCATCTGGATGGAAAGTTTATGGTCCTTTTTATCCTTAAAGTCCACGAAGATGGAATCTCCGTTAGGCGAAATCGAAGTGATCTTTCCCACTCCCCAGTTTCTGTGAAGGACGTAGTTGTTCGTATCGAATACGATGTTCCGTTCGAAGTTGGCGATACACACCTTGATCGGTTTGCGGTTGTTTCCGATCTCGGACATCTTGAGAAAATCTTCCAAAAGGGAATGATTGGCGTATTTGGCTTTGTATGCGCGGATGAGTTCGTTTCTGGCCTTGTTGGAGGAAGGTTCGTGTTCCAGAATCTTCTTCAATAGATAGATCACCTTGTCCCAGTCTTCGAGCTGTTTGTAAGGCTCCACGATCGGATAAAGATATCCGACGAGTCTGGTCCGCTCCCTGTGACCGAGCATGATCCGTTCGATTCTTTCGAAAAATTGAAGATCCTCGTGATTGTTGCTCACGATGATCGGCCAGATCTCCTCGAGCTGCACGTAGTCTTTCGTCTTCGCGAAGGTTTCGATCGCCTGTTTGAGATAGGTGATCGCGCGTTCTTTATTTTCCTCTAATATGGAAAGTGCGTATTTTTTCAGGATCTCGGGGTTCTTACGGTCGTGTTTCGCGAGTTTTTCGAGAACGGCCTTAAGTTCCTTGTTCTTCTTCAGCTTTTCGAGGGCCTCTGCCTTGTATTTGAGCGCGAGTCTTTGGTCCCCGTATTTCAAAATCTGATCGGTGATATGTTCGATGATCGCCCACTTGCCCGCTACTTTAAAGGATTCTAATAGGTTTTTTAAAAGTCCGGAGTCGCTGATCTCCCCTCTTTCCAGAGAGAGAATTCCGAGTAGATATCTTGCGGAGATACTGTCTTCGTGTTCGGAAAGATATTCTTCGATTTTCTGTTTCGCTTCGTCTATCTTTCCGGCGGATTTATAAAATTCGATGAGATCGTCGAAAATCTTGAATTTAGAGGCTGGAATGGAAGTCGCATCCGTGCGAACATAGATTTCTTCGTTGAAAAGAGATGTCAGCTTGTCCAGATCGCTGGCCGGTCTGGTTTCCGTAGTTGCTGATATTTCGTTAGACATAGGATACTCCACCGATTGAATCTCGGCTTGATGAAAATTGGGACGTTGTGGGGGTAAATTCCTCTCTGACAGCCCTGTATTTATCAATTATAGCCGAGTTGGCTTATCCGTAAACCAGAATTTGGAGAGAAGGTATTTCCCGAGAGAACGCCGTTTTTTAGGCTTTGGGAAAAGTCGGGAAAAAAGAAGAAGGCGGGGTTTTAGAACGCCCCGCCGATGAAAAATCACTTGTTTGCGTTTGCGTTTCCGCCGCATTCCTTGTCGACTTTCGTCTTAAGCATCTTATCGAGTTTGTGTTTGCTTTTGCAATCCTCGTCGTCGAAGTCGATGGAAGCGCCGTCGAAGTGGACTTCGAACACGTCGGAAAGCACTCTTAGCTCATCAAAGAACAGATATACGGTTTCCCCGCTCGTATCGGGACGGGAACGGACCTTAAACTGTTTGAATACGAGGGTCTTTACCTGAGGATACGAGTTTACGTCCTGGGGAATTCCCTGGGGAATTCCCACCGTAAGAGGTCTCCATCCGATAAAGTCCAGGGATCCGAACTGAAGGATATGAGTGTCTCCTTTCCAGTCTTCCAACCAGCCTTCGAGGTTGTATTCGTTCCCTCTTCCGCAAACCCAAACCGAGATCGCCTTGCTCACACCCGGAAATTCCACACCGTAAATTTTGGAAACCTTTCTCTGGTTGTTCGCGTCCAGATAGGATTTGGTGCGGATCACTTCGTATTCCGGAACCCTAGGCGGACGGATCGTAACCGCGTTGTCTCCGGGGAAGGTGAACTGGAACTTCACGCCGAGAACCTTGGCGGTTCCCGCGTCCACGTTTTTGATATCTCCCGGTTTTCCGGAGATCAGTTTTACTTCCCGCAACGATTGTGCATTTTGCGCCGCAGCCTGATACTGCTGTTGTCCGTTTTGCGGCTGCTGCGTATCCTTATCGGTGCTCACTTCCCAACCGTACGTCGCGGAAGGAGCCGGGTTGTCCCAGGATTCCACCGTGATGGAACGGAGTTCCATTCCGCTTACGTCGATTCCGGTCGCGGTATCGATACCGCGTTTGCTTTTGATGATGTTCTGGCCGTTAACCATTCCGAGAAGGATCGCTCCTCCGAGAATCGCGGTCAGCGCCGCCGTAATTTTGAACGATTTCATGAATCTTCCCATGTCTGCTTCCTTTTCTTTGAAGATTACCAGTTATCTTTGATCTCGGATCCGGGATACTTCGCATCCGATTTATCGGCGCGAACTTCCAAATCATCCATATAAAAATAAAATTGACCGCCCACTTCGTGAACGTCGCTGACTACGAATAAGGATACGAAATGTAGATTCTTATCCAAAAGTTAAAACGTTCCGGAGGGAAGATTTTT
>NZ_NPEF01000174.1:0-546 GCF_002811955.1 Leptospira ellisii | reverse complement strand
AGACGGATATTGTGGGTTTTTCCCCTGTAGTCTCTCAGCTTCGCGAAAAGCGTATGACGGAATTTTCTTCCCAGAGCCCAAATGGAAAGCTGACGCGCCTTTCCTTTGACCACGTATTCGTGGGGAGGAAACACTTCCACCCGATCGAACCCTCTGTAGTTGTAGAAGGTTTTTACGCCGAGGATGTGGTTTTTTTCGATCTGATCTCCCCCGTTGTCCGGAACCGTGTTTTCGTCGAACACGTCCCTCATAAGACCTCTTTGCACCATCTTGAGAACCTTCGTTTCTCCCAGAGGAGTGGTCGATTTGGCTCTCCAGTCCTCCGCTTCTTCGAAATTCTCGAGAATGAGTTTCTCAAGAGGATCCGGGGCCGCTCCTGTTTGCTGATTTCCACCAGCTTGATTGTTTCCGGTCTGCTGGCTATAGACACCTGGTACAGCAAGAATGCAGAGCAGTCCGGCAAGTAAGATGATCTTCTTCCTCATGAGAATTTCTCCTGGTTGCAAAATACAAAGTAAAAAATCGTTTCGAAGACGGAACTCGGAA
>NZ_NPEF01000173.1 GCF_002811955.1 Leptospira ellisii | reverse complement strand
TCTTTTACCTCGTTCTTCTTTTTGGATTCCGCATCGTCACCGCCGGATTCGGATTCTTCCGAAGCTGCGGGTTTTTGATTTTGTTCGATCGCTTCCACCGCATCGGAATTCGGCTTTTTCTTAGCCGGAGCCCCGTTTTTAGGAAGTTGTGTCGATCCTTTTGCGGGAGGAATGAGTAACACCTGTTTCGGGAAAATCAAGTTCGGATTTTTGATTTTTCCCCGATTGGCTTCGTAAATTCTTTTCCAAAGTTTGGAAGTTCCGTAATGACGTTTGTCTTTCGCGATTCTCCAGAGGCAATCTGCAGGAACCTTCTTGCGAACCACATAACGTTTCCATCCCTCGGGCAATCCGTCTTCCCCCCATTTTGTGGAGGAATTTTTACCTTCGGAAGCATTGCTGTTGGAATTAGAGTTGTTCTTGTTTTTTCCTTCATTGCCCGTTTTGGAATCACGATTGGCGTATTTGTCTCCGCCTTTGCGGTCCAAACGTTCCGCCAACTCGGCGGCCTGGTCGACGACGATTCTTGAAAGACGAATCGCCTCTTCCGAACGGGAGATCGAATCCTCGTATTTTTCGGAAGAATACAGATCTTCCGCGGAAACGCGGGATTCTTCCGCCGCTTTTAAATTCTCTTCCGCTCTTTGATACGATACTTGAGAATCCCGGGAAGCGTTGATTTTATTCTTATCGAAGGAAGCCAATTTCGTCGTGGCGACTGCGATGCTTTGTTTTGCGAGTTCTTTCTGTTTTTCCGCGTAGGCTTTGATATTCTTCGCAACCAATTCGGCCGACTTTTTACGGATATCATCCACTTCTGCGTAACCGTCGCGAATCTTTCCCTCTTCGATCTTATACTTTGCTCCGTCCAAACGAACCTTGGTTTCGTTCACTTCAGGATCTTTTCCCTCGGCGTATTTGTCCGCGTCGTTCAGATTTTTTTCGATATCCGCAAGAGAATCGATGAGTTGTTGTTTTTGAGAAAGCGCTAGTATTTTGGATTCGTCCGCGGCTTTTTTAGAATCCGCGTATTTTTGACGAGAAGATTCGTACTGATCAAAAGCCGCTAGTCTTGTTCGAAGTTTTGCGTCGTCTCCCGACTCCTTAGGATACGATTCGAGCGTGCGATCCGCGGTTTCCCGAAGAGCGTCTCCTTCCTTGCGAAATTGAACAGCAGAATTGTATGGTTCGGAAGCGAGCTGAGACGCATACGCTTCCTCGGCCGATTCGATTGCCGTCGTCGAATCCTTACGCGCCTCGTCCACCGTGGACGGGAAGGATTTTTCGGAAGCGTCTAACGCTTTTGCCTTCGCATATTCTGCGGATTTTTTCGCCTCGGCTAAATCCTCATCAGACGCTTTTTGATGAGCGTTGAGAAGGCTTTTACGCGCCTCTTCCAATTCTGCGGAAGCGTATTTTTCCGCACCCGCGGACTTGGCTCTCGTGATCGAGTTTTTTGCGTCGCTGAGTTCCTGGATGGGTAGTTCCGACCCGCAGGCAATGAAAAAACCTGCGAGTAAAATTATAAAAAACGAAAGTAGTTTTTTTGGGGTTGATTTCATTGCTGCACCAGTATTTAGAAAAAAAGGGGATAATCTAAAATCCGATCTTACTTAAACGCAGAAACCGCATCTGCTTCGTTATCAAATATCTCGAAAAAGGAAGTTAATTTTGTGAGTTCGAATACCTTTCTCACCGACCCGGAAACATTGATAATCTTAAGTCCGCCTTGATATTTTTTCAAGTTGGAAAGGCTGGAGATCAGTGCACCGATACCGGACGAGTCAATGTAGGAAACTTTTTCCAGATTGATAATAGTATAATATTTCTGTTCCTCGATGAGTTTAGCGATTACATCTTTTATCTCTGGGGCATTGTAGAGATCGATCTCTCCGTTTATGTCCAGAATTACAATGTTCCCGCTTTCTCTTCTGGTTATTTCCATAAATAATCAGCAACTCCTTTCTGTCTCTTTCCGGCCAGCTCTACTAAAGGAAAGGCGATTCTGTAAATAGTCAACCGGAAAATTCAGGCTTTTCATACAAATTTTTCCACTTGGCATACGTTTTCATAAATTCTCCCTCCTGAATCGACTTTCGTATCTCGGCGAGAAACGTTTTCATAAAAAAGAGGTTGTGAAATGTGGAGAGAGAAAAAGCCGTGATCTCTCCGACGTGATGAAGGTGTCGGATGTAACCAAGACTGTAACGTTTGCAGACTCTGCATCCGCAATTCGGGTCCATCGGCTCGTCGGAGTTCTTCCATTTTTCGTTTCTGAGATTTATTTTTCCGTTGGAAGTGAAGACTTGTCCGTTTCTCGCGTTGCGAGTCGGAAGTACACAGTCGAACATGTCGACTCCGTTTCTCACTCCGTCCAAAATGTCCGAAACCGTCCCGACTCCCATGAGATAGAGGGGGCGATTTCGGTCCGTGTGGGGACCGATTCCTTCCAAAATTCGGATAAAATCCTTGCGAGGTTCTCCGACAGAAAGTCCTCCGATCGCGATTCCGTCAAACGGAAGTGAGGTGATCGCCTTGAGGCTTTCCATCCTGGCTTCCAAGTCGATTCCCCCTTGAAAGATCCCAAAGAGATGTTGCGAATTTTTGTTTTTTTCCCAGTGGTCCACCGACATTTCTGCCCAGCGGTGCGTTCGTTCCAAAGATTGGCGCAGACGTTCCGGGCTGGAATCGAAGGGAGCGCAGTCGTCGAGAACCATCATAACGTCGGATCCGATGCTTCTCTGGATGTCGATGACGGAACTCGGCGTAAAATAGTGACGACTTCCGTCGATGTGGGATTGAAATTTAACCCCGTCATGCTCGTATTTAAAAAGGGAATTGAGACTGAAAACCTGATATCCGCCGCTGTCGGTAAGAAGCGCCTTTTTCCAAGTCATGAATTTCTTCAGACCTCCGAAACGATCCAAAACGGAGGTTCCCGGACGAAGGTAGAGATGATAGGTATTGCCTAATATTAAGGAATACTCAAGTTCTTCGAGGTCTTCCGACCTCAGAGTTTTTACGACGCCTCGGGTTCCCACCGGCATAAAAACCGGGGTCTCCAGTTTCGTTCCGTTGAGTTCGAGAATTCCGGTGCGAGCGCGGGTGTTCGGATCTTCGAAAGTCGTCTGAAAGATCATCTACCGGAAGAGGAATGGTCGCTGCAAGTTCCGTAAATATTCAGACTGTGACCGGTGATTTTGAAGCCGTTGTCTTTGGCGGCCTGTTCCTGAAGTTGTTCGATCCTTTCATCCACGAATTCCACGATTTTACCGCAGACGGTACAAATGATATGATCGTGATGTTTATGACCGATGATATGTTCGTAATATTTGTAATCCTTTCCGAAATTATGCTCCTGTAACAATCCGGCGGAAACCATAATGGAAAGAATTCTGTAAATAGTCGCCTTGGAAATCTGATCCCTCTGGTCTTTGAATTCCTCCAAAAGACCTTCCGCGGTGAAATGATTGTGGAGGGAAAAAATCCTTTCCGCGACGAGCATTCTTTGATTCGTAATTTTGAGTCCCTCTTTTTGAAGATACTCGGAAAAAGTCTGCATTTCCATGCGGACCGCGGGCTCGGTTTTGTTCAGAATGGCTTCTTGTTTTTCTCTATTCATGGGAGATTACTCAAGGGGCGAATCAAGATTATCAAGGATCGATCTTTCCGGCAATAGAAAAATACCAGGCTCTTTCGATCTCCTCCGAGATTCGAATAGCCATAATCCGCAGAAGTCTGGCCTGAGCCTGAGTTTCGCTTTCGCGGAATCCGACCTGATCGGAGTAGATGATTCGAACGGGAATTTCCTCCCGCTCGAGGAGAATTTTTTGTCCTCCGGCCTTCTGCAATTCCAAACGAACGACGATCAACATTTCTCTCGAAATGGACTGCCCTCCTTGATCCAAAAGATTTCCGACAAGTTGATAGTGGACGACTTCTCCATAGAGCCGATACGCCGCTAAGGATTTTTCCCTCGTCTGAAGAAATCTTCCCCGAGAATCCACCTCCGAGCGGACGAGTTCGGTGAGAAGGGTTTGAACTCCCATGCCATAGGAATTGTTGCGGAAATTTTGGACGTAAAGACGACGTTGTTCGTCTGGAATCGGAACACCGTCGATCTTCGGAGGATTTCTCGGTTCGCGGGTAAAATAAGTGCAGGATAGACCGAAAAAAATCAGGACCCAAAGAGCCGATCGAGCCAAGGACATGCTAGGGAGAATCTTTCAGGTCGTACCTCCGGGCAAGGAGATTTTTTGAGGGCTTTTCGACTTTACAAATTTTGATTTTCCTTAAGATCTAAGAGAGAATGAGACTTCGTTTTGCCGTTTTAGCGTTTCCGATCGTGATATGGATGAATCCCGTACAGGATTTGAGTGCGGAGGACCGACCTGAACTTCGGCTCTATCCCGAACTCCAGGGAAAAATGCTTTTCCCGATGGAATTTCAAACGCCGGTATCCGGTTCCTTCGCCGAATATCGCGTTCATCACCTCCACATGGGTGCGGATTTTAAGACGTTTCATCAAAACGGTTTTCCCGCCATTGCACCGTTTGACGGCGTTGTAGAATCCATATCCGAATCTCCCAGCGGTTACGGACTCAATCTTGTCCTCCGTTCCGGATCAGGCTTGAGGGCGAAGTTCGCCCATCTTTTCAGCGTCGAAGGGGCACGAAAGGAATTGGAAAATTTACGACAAAGCCTTCATCTATTGAGCGACGGAATTTTTTCCGTCAAATTTTCGGATCAAAAATTTCATATCAAACAAGGTCAGGCCGTAGCGCGGATCGGAGAGTCCGGAACGGGGGTTCCTCATCTTCATTTTGAACTTCATGGGAATGGTGATACGTTTAACCCGCTTGCCTATCTTAAAATGACGGACAAGGACGGAACTCCTCCCGAGTTACTTGTTCTTTATGTGGATTCGTCGGATGGGAAACGGTTTCGTCTACCGCTTCGGAAAAAGTCTGAGGGAGTTTATGAGATACAGGATGAGGAACCTCTAAAAGTTGGCGGGGAGGTACGACTTAAATTAGGAGCCTTTGATCGAATGAACTCAAGGAACAAGAACAATCTCTTCTTTGCACGACTTCTTTCCGAAGAGAACATATTGTATGAAAGAAAATTCGAAAAGATGAGTTATGCAGAAGCAAGAGATCACCAAGCTATTTACGATTCGAATCGCTCATCTTTAAATCCGCCTGTCTACGTTTATAATTTATTCCCAAATCAAAAGCCAAGTTTGGATTTAAGAAATTTTCCCGAAGGAAAAGAGGTTTCTTTAGAAATTATCGGAGGGGATAAGGCTGAAAATTTATCTTCTCTCAAATTGCGTCTACTCAACACGGGTTTTAAACCGACACGAGAAAAAGCCACTTCTACTGAATATATTTCGAACGACAAACGAATTCTTATAAAAACTCCAAAGGGAAACACCTTTGGAAAAGGAAACCTTCTTTTCGAAAACATTTCGACCTTGCCGGAAAATTCCCTTCCAGATGGCTTGATTCTCAAAAGTGAACCGATTGAAATCGAATCTACAGGTATTAGCTGGTCCGGAGAAGCCCAACTCATTTGGAAGGGGAAGCAATTAAAAAAAGGAGAGAATCTTTATCTCTTTGAAGCCGGAACCAAACGTTGGGGAGTTTTAAAAACGACTATGGGTGCCGAAGGTACGACATCGATTCTGAATAAGATTGGTATTGTAGCTGTTCTCGAAGATCGCTCCAAGCCTAAGATTGATCACCCTTATCTAATTTCCCGTCATAGGTTTACTGAGGAGGTCCGACAATCTTCGGTAATTGAAAGAATGTATTCGGTCTCCGACATAGGTTCTGGTTATGCAGGAGGTGCCGAAATTCTACTGGATGGGGAATCGTTTCCGTATGAATTCGAATCCGATCGCAAAATGATCTTAGTAAAAATACCCAAATCTTTCGGAAAATTCAAAAAGAAACTTTTGTTGCAGGCAAGAATAAGAGATCGCGCTGGAAACGTATCGGATTGGTTAACGGATTTAATCGTTTTGGATACGGAAGAGGAAAAAGGGTGAAACTCCCTTTCACCCTTTTTATGAATCCACTTTTTAAGAAGGTCGGAAGACCTCACACCTCCCTAAAAAAGCCTACTTCTTATTCGGATCCGAATAAACTCCGCCGGCAGGCGACTTGTAATTGATCTCAAAGATATCGTAGTCGGACTTTCTCCAGCCAGTTGCAAACGCAACCGAAACACCGATAAAATACTTAGAATTGAATTTCATCGTATTCCAGACAAAATTCGCAACTTCTTCGTTCGTAATGGAAAAAGGATGAACCTTGCCGCGAACTTCGTCCAGATAAAGTCCTTCGTATGTTCCGACCATCGTTCCCTGATATTCCAATTGAAGAATTCTTCCTGAAACCGAAAAATTCCGTTTCGAACCTGTTTTCGGCACAATAATTTTATCGGGAACATCTTTTGGAATTCCCGGAAACTGTCTTTGAACTCCGATCACTTCGAAATCGGTCGAAAGTGCGATCGGTTCGATTCTATGAATTCTATATTGAATTAAAACTTCTTGATTCAAGTTGTTGCTTAAGAAATTTACGATCTCTCCGTTTTCGGGACGAACGCTGAATTCCACTTTTTCACGCATAGGAGAAAAACATTCGTCTTTGGAAGGATCACATTTTTCGGAACTATCGTAGGAGATAAATTCCACGACTCCCTCGTGCGAATCAAAAATGATTCCGCGGCTTTCGAATTGAATGAGTCGTACCACCGCCCATCCTTCCGAATACGTTCCTAACGCAAAGAGAGAAGAGGAAAAAAACAGGGAACCGAAAGAGAAAAGTAATACGATTATTCTCTTAAAATATTTCAACATTGCACACTCCAAATTCTCTTAAAATCTAAGATTCGATCACTCTAAGGGCAGAATCTTCATTTTCAAGAAAATAATTGCCGAATTTGGAAAATTAAGACCCGAGACCGTGCGAAAGATTTCCGAATCGAATTCGCCGATCCTATTTTTATTCGAATAAAATCGGCAAATTTACGACTCAGATTACAAAATAGAAACGGAAAGGGAAGATTTCTTCTTCCCCTTCTGATTTTTGGATTCCGAACGAACTTGCTCCTTTATTGCGATCGAGAATTTCGAAATACGGCTCTTTGAAAAAGGTATTGCGTATGCTTTTGGAAGGAAAACGGAATAGGCTTCATTCTCTCTTTCGTTTTTCAAAATGCGAGAAGACTTTATATCAAAGTAAGGATCTGGAGTTGATACGATTTTCTTTTCGGCCGAATGCAGCGGACTGGGCCGAAATGCGTTTGGCGGCACGTTATTATGGAGTATCGATCTGTTATTTTTTCGTAATGCTTCTGAGTCTTCAAGAAGAAAGGAGCGGAAGCGGCGATACAAGGAAGGGAATTTATAAAAAAGAAAAATTAGGAATCATATTGATCCAAGAAATAATTCCGGAAAGGAACAGGATCGCTTTTTCCATTTTTTTGAAACCTGGTCTTCGAGATGGGAAGAGAGGAAGGTCGGAAAAAACATAAGGTCGATTTTTTTGGAGAGGTCGATTCACAGATGAGTGTGTACTTCCGACCTTATAGGATAAACGATAAGATTCAGAATATGAATTCTAAAAGGATGAATGAATCGATATAGAAAATTAGGTAGAACGCGATCGAATCGACATTAAGCCAATGGATTTCTTCCTAAAAAAATCCGTTTTGAGATTTTTTTTAGGAAGAAATCGCTCTTATTGAATTTTAAAGGAACCGTAAACGAGTATGAAGGCAAAAAACAACAAACAACCAAACAACAACTTACGACTTTTGAAACCAAGCCGGTCCCAGGGGAAAGAATTTCCCCTGGGAGATTTTTTCACTCCCGAACCCGAACAAGAACGACGGCATCTCGGGCCGTCGTGCGATTTGTATGTGCCCGGGGAGCTGATAGGACGGCTGGATGAGCTGATTTTACGGAACGGATCTATTCGGATCGTTTTACATCGATGTCTTGAAAAGAATCGACCGTATTCGAGAGTTCTCCTCCATTCGCTTCCCTCCAAAATCAGTTATCAAAAGCGCCAGTCGAGAAGAAAGCGATTTCCGTTTCGACCGTTCGCGGGAGATTGGAGCGAGCTTCGTAAAATCTCGATGCATCACGGCGTTTCCATGTGTAAGATGTTCGCCAGCATGTTGGAGAACGAATTGTATCCGCAACTAGAGCACGCCGCTAATTCTTTACCCGAGGAGATGGATGATTCGACTTTCGAGTTTCCTTTTGATAAAAGAGGAGCTTAATTCGTATTTCCGTTTCTATTTTGTAATCTGAGTCGTAAATTTGCCGATTTTATTCGAATAAAAATAGGATCGGCGAATTC
>NZ_NPEF01000172.1 GCF_002811955.1 Leptospira ellisii | reverse complement strand
TCGAAAAAAAGGAAGAGGGCGAGGAGGAATTCTCGGCGAAATTCGAAACCTCGGATCGCCTATTGCTTTCCGTCGCTCTCGGCGTCCTCGTAGGCTTCTCCAATCGTCTGCGCGCTCTCGGAATCGAACTCGAATCGGTCAACGTTTCCGATCGTCTGAAACAGATATTCCGGCTTGTATCTCTTGACAGAGCGTTCGGCCCTTTATAAAACAACCTTAACATGTCGGACCTACAATCCAGTCTAAACACCATTTCGGACGAGGAGTTTCAATTCATCAAATCCTTAATGTATAAGGAAACGGGAATCTTTCTCGCCGATCATAAAAAGATCATGGTTCAGTCCAGATTGAACGGAAGGGCGAGACATTTCGGGCTCAAATCCGTTTCTGAATACATCGGAAAACTGCGCGTCGATCGGGGATTTTTCGACGCGGAACTTACGGAACTCATCAATCGAATCACCACCAATAAAACCGACTTCTATCGGGAAAATCATCATTTCGATTTTCTCAAAAGCACGTTTTTTCCATCCGTGGAGGAGAAGGCGGCTAAAACCGGAAAAAGAACGCTGAGAATATGGTCTAGCGCGTGTTCGACGGGAGAAGAACCGTATACGATTGCGATCACCTGTCTTGAATATTTCGGACACAAACCGGGTTGGGATATAAAAATCTACGCTTCCGACATCGATACGAACGTGATCAACACCGCGAAGGAGGGCCTTTACAAGGAGGAGCGTCTGCTGCCCGTGGAGGAAAAACTCAAAACCAAGTATTTTCTCAAACAAAAGGACGAGCGCGGCGAAATCCAATACAGGGCCAAACCGGAACTCAAGACCTTGATCGATTTCAGAAAAGTCAATCTGTTGGAGACGCCGTATCCGATTCCCGATAAGATGGATTGTGTCTTCTGCCGGAACGTGATCATCTACTTCGACAAACCGACGCAGAAAAAGATATTCGAGAATTTCGAGCGGGTCTTAAAGGACCGGGGGCTTTTGATCATCGGTCATTCCGAAACCCTTTTCGGAATTTCGGAAAGTTACAAATTTTTGGGACATACGATCTACCAGAAAAAACCGGTCGTATAACGGGCGTCAGATTCGCTCCGGTTTACGCGCCTGTCGCGGTTCCGCCGCGCGTTTTTACGATTCGGGAAATTCCCTCCAGATCCGGATCCATTCCTTCTGCATTTCATAAGGTTCGTATATTACAATTCTAGAATTTGCTAATACGTCCAAGAATCCCGCCTCGTTCGGGAACCGCGGTACGACGTGCTGATGGATGTGCGGAATGGAACCTCCCGAGTTTTTACCCAGGTTGTAACCTAGGTTGAATCCCTGTACGTTCCAGAGCCGTTTCAGAATCGAGATCGCTTTGACCGTGCCGCGATGGATTTCCAGAGCCTCTTCGTCCGTAAGCTCCTCGTAGGAAAGGACGTGACGTTTCGGAAAAATGATCAGATGTCCGGGATTATAAGGGTATAAGTTCACGGAGACGATCGTATGTTCCGTTTCCGCGACCGTCAGATTGGGAACCTCGGGATCCTTTCTGCAAATTCCGCAGAGGATACAATCCACCTCGGGACGTTTGCCTCTCGCATATTCCAATTTGTGAATGGAAAATAAGTTTTTTCTAGGTTCGCCCCACGGATCGGGATCGGGTTTTTCCATAACCCTAGATTATTTTGCGAACGCCGACTGTCAAAGGATTCGCGGGAGCCTTCCGGAGGATTTTCCCGTTCCATTCGGAGCGGAATCGATTCCCGAAAGAACTCGGCGGAATCTCCTTGCCGTTCGGAAACTTCGTAAAACAATGGAAAGAGTTTGGAACCGGTTCATTATTCAGTTCAAGGGAACGATATCCTTCGGATCTTTCGGGAGAATTTTTCGAAAGACGAACCCGTTCTGTTTTTGGACGGAACCGCGGGGGAAGGGGGGCACAGTCTTCTTTTTCTCGATGAATTTCCCCGTTCCAAGGTGATCCTTTGCGATCGGGATCCGGTCATGTTGCAACGGGCTTGCGCGCGTCTCGACGGATTTAAGGATCGTGTAATTCCGATTCAAACCAACTTCTCCAAGATCGACGCGAATTTGTTAAACGAACACGGGATCGCGGAAACTCCGCAGGGAATTCTTCTCGATTTGGGAATTTCCACGTTTCATCTTTTTCATTCGGGAAGGGGGTTCAGCTTCCGCGAAGCGGAACCCTTGGACATGAGACTTTCCGAAGAGGAAGGACCCAGCGCCGCGGACGTCCTCAATCTTTATCCCAAGGACCGGCTTCTTCATATCTTTTACACATACGGTGAGGAACGTTGGTCTAAAAAGATCGCGGAAACGATTTTGGAACGTAGAAAAAAAAATCCGTTTTCCACGGCTTCCGACCTCGCCGATCTCATCTCCAAAATCATTCCGCGCAAGTTTTGGCCTCCGGGAAGACATCCCGCGACCCGGATCTTTCAGGCGCTCCGAATCGAAGTCAATCAGGAGCTGGCACACGTGGAAACGGGGGTCAACGTTCTTCTCGAATTGCTTCGGATCGGAGGGGTGATGCAGGTGATCTCTTTTCATTCCCTGGAGGATCGGATCGTTAAGAATTTATTTCGAGATTATGCGAAACAAAACGGTTTCGAACTTCTCACTAAAAAACCGATTCTTCCTTCCGAAGAGGAGACGAGGGAGAATCCGGCTTCCCGTTCCGCAAAATTACGCGTGCTTAGAAAGACGAAATCGGTCGATAAGAAATACGGAAAACGAGAGTTCGAAGAAGAGGAAGAATAGAACATGTCCGCGTTGTCCGATTTTTTTCGCCGTCCCGTCTGGAAGGATTTGGGAATTCTGTTTTTCAACCTGGGTAAGGTGATCCTTTTTTTAAGCCTCTTTTTTCTCTACGTATGGCAGAACGTTCAGGTCGCGAGACTCAACCGCGAGATAGGAATCGCCACGGGAGAAAAGATCAAACAGATCAAAAAGAACGACGACCTAAAGATAGGAGTCGCTACCTACACCTCCGCGAGAAGGATCGAAACGTTATACCGCAAGACGTACAACTATCTTCCCATCACCGTCGGAGATAGGATCATAACGTTGAATCTTCCTCCCGAAAAGAACGAAAATGAGAACGAACCTAACCAAACTTCTCCGTGAATTTCCGGAACTCAAACCGGAAAGGGTTTCCGCAAACGGAAACGCCGATTCCGTGCCGATCGATTATATTCGATCCGATTCGAGACAAACGAAGGAGGACGACGTCTTCTGCGTTCCCGAATCCGCGGCTTCCAAAAAGGAAGAATTCATCTCCAACGCGAAAGCCTCCGTTATACTCCTAAAGACCGGATCGGCGGTTCGTGTTCCAGAATCGAAAACGGTTTTGGAATACGAAGGGGATCCTGAACAGATCCAAGGGCCGATCGCCTCTTTTTTATCCGGTCATCCTTCCCGCGACATGGATATCGTCGCGGTCACAGGCACCAACGGAAAAACGTCCTTAACGAATATCTTATATTCCCTCGCGAAAGATCAGGGAAAACGCTGCGGTTTGATCGGCACGATCGGCGTGAAATTCGGGGACAGCCTGATCGACACGGGATACACCACGCCGGACGCGTCCTCGTTGAACGAAATCCTAAAACGGATGAAGGACGAAGGAGTGGACGTCGTTTTTATGGAAGCGAGTTCACACGGTCTCAAACTCGGAAGGATGAACGGAATTTCCTTACGCGCCGGGGTGTTCACCAATCTGACGCAGGACCATCTCGACTTCCATACCGATATGGCGGATTATTTCGAATCTAAACTCCGTCTTTTCCGGATTTTGGATTTTTCCCGTTCGCCGTTCGCCGTTCTGGACCGAGGCTCCTCCGGAGGCCAGGAGATGTACGAGCGTATCCGAAGGGAAGTTCCGGATCTTTTAACGCACGCGTTAGACGGAACTGCGGAGGATTGGGGAACACACGACGTTTCGCTTTCCCTCCAGGGAACTTCGTATACGATTTCCAAAGGGGATCTTTCTTTCGGGATCGAAACCAACCTTCTCGGTTCGTTTAACGTACGTAATACGGCCCTCGCGTTTTTGACGGGACGCGGCCTCGGTTTAGACGCGACGGCGATGTGCGGATCTCTGCGGACCATTCCGCAGATCCCGGGTCGATTTCAGATCGTCTACGACAAGGACCGTTCCAGAATGGCCGTCGTGGATTACGCCCACACTCCCGACGCTCTGGAAAACATCATTCGAAGCGTACGCGATTCCAAACCGAAACAACTGATCACGCTTTTTGGATGCGGAGGGGATCGGGACCGCACCAAACGCCCTAAGATGGCGCGGATCGCGGAGGAACTTTCGGACGAAGTGATTCTGACCTCGGATAATCCGAGGACGGAGGAGGCGGAATCGATTCTGGACGAGATTCAGAGCGGTTTTTCCCCGGGTTTTCGTCCGTTGTTGCGCGAAGCGGATCGGGCCGAGGCGATCGTTCGCGGGGTCGAGCTTTTGGAGGAAGGGGGATGTCTTCTCGTGGCCGGAAAAGGACACGAGGAATATCAGATCGTCGGAAGGGAAAAACGGAGATTCAGCGACGTGGAAGAGGTGCAAAAAGCGTTCGGTATTTTTTAGAAATTCTCCGATACAAAAAAGGGACACACCGGTTTTTCGAAACGGGGCAGGTTATTTCATGTTTTATTATCTTTACGACTTATACTTCAATCACCTGGATTCGCTGCGGATCTTCAGCTATGTCACGTTCCGCGCGTTGATGGCGGGTTTGACCTCCATGTTCGTGACTTTTTGGTTCGGCGGAAGGATCATCGATTTTCTCTACGGACTTAAGTTCCGCGAATCCGTCCGCGACGACGGTCCCAAATCCCACGAAGCCAAAAAGGGGACCCCCACCATGGGCGGACTTTTGATCATAGGCTCGCTCCTGCTGTCGATTTTGCTCTGGGGTAATTTAAAAAATTCTAATATAGTGATATTGACCGTTTTCGCCGTGTTCTTTTCCACCCTCGGTTTCGCGGACGATTACATGAAGTCTGTCAAGAAGATCAAGGGCGGGATGCGCGCGCGGACCAAGTTCGTGCTTTCGATCCTGATTTCGTTCGCGTTTTGTATATTATTTTTTTATTATACCGGGGTCACTCCCGTGGGACATTCCGGAAAAATCCCGTTTCAACTGACGGATCTGTTCTTTCCGTTCGTAAAAGGCCCGGTTTTGGCTTTGGGAGTTTTGGCGATTCCGTTTTCGATCCTCGTCATCATCGGCTCCTCGCACGCGGTCAATCTTACCGACGGTTTGGACGGACTCGCCACGGGAACGGTCGCGATCGCGGTCGTCACCTTGGGAATCATCGCCTACGTTTCGGGAACTCCGGTCGTCGCCAATTATCTGAACATTCCCTATCTTCCCGGCGCCCACGAATACTCCGTGTTTTTATCTGCGCTCGCGGGCGCACTCCTCGGATTTCTGTGGTTTAACGCACATCCCGCTCAGGTTTTTATGGGCGATACCGGTTCCCTGTTTTTGGGCGCGACTTTGGGAATGATCGTGATTCTCCTAAAAAAGGAGATCCTACTTTTGATCCTCGGAGCCATCTTCGTTTCGGAAGCGTTATCCGTAATTCTTCAGGTCGGTTCGTTTAAACTCACCGGAAAACGCATCTTTAAGATGGCGCCTCTGCATCATCACTTCGAGTTGGGCGGAGTGAAGGAGACGAAGATCGTGATCCGCTTTTGGATCATCGCGGTGATTCTTGCTATTATATCCCTTTCCACTTTGAAAATTCAATGATCGATTGGATCGCGAAAAAATGGAGGGAGATCTGGCTTCCCGGAAGAAGTTCCCTGGATCCGCTTCTGATCCTCACCGTTTTCGTGCTTCTGATCGCGGGACTGTGCGTCATGTATTCCTCCTCGAGCATCACAGCTTGGAGGGAGTTTAAGGATTCCGAATATTTCCTGAAAAAACAGGCGGTATGGAGTTGTATCGGACTCTGTTTTTTCTTTTTCTTTTCTGTGTTTCCGTACCGCAAATTGGAGAGGCTGGCGACCTTCGGAATGATCGCCGCGATCGCGCTTTTGATTTTGGTCTTCATTCCCGGCGTCGGTAAGTCCGTTTCCACCTACTACGGAAGGAACTTCCATCGTTGGATCGCGATCGGTCCGTATCAACTGCAACCTTCCGAAGTGGCGAAAGTAGCCGTGCTCGTCTATCTCGCCTCCCTATTCCAAAAGCTGAAGCTGGAATCCACACCGGATTACAAAAAGCTGATACTTCCCGCGGTTCTGCTTTTGACCGTCATCGTTCTGATCCTTGTGGAACCGGCGTTCGGAACGACCTTGGAGATACTCTTCGTGATTTTGGGATTCATCTTCTTGTTCGGGTTCCCCTTCCGCAATCTTCTGATCGCGGGGATCGTTTCCCTTCCGCTCATATACATCCTCATCGACCGTGTCGGTTATCGGAAGAAGAGGGTGGAGGTCTGGCTGGATCCGTATCGCTATCGTTTCGACGAAGGGCATCAGCTCGTCACGTCGTTCCGCGCTTTCTTGGACGGAGGTTGGTTCGGTAATAAATTGGCCTCCGGGTACGCGCATCGTTATCTGACCTACAGCCATACGGACTTCGTACTCGCGACGTTCGTCGAGGATTTCGGTTTTACGGGATTTATGATCTTCGTATCTTTGATTCTGTTGCTTTTGTTCCGGGCGTTTTATCTGATCCAAAGGGTGCAGGAGCCGTTCGGTTTTTATCTGGGCGCGGGAATCCTGATCGTATTGGGAACCCAATTCATCATAAACATGTTCGTGGTCACCGGGATTTTTCCGATCACGGGAATCAGTCTTCCCTTCGTGAGTTACGGAGGTTCGTCGATTCTCATCGTGTTGATTTCTTTAGGAATTCTTGTCAATATTACACGAAAGGAAAACCTGGGTCTATGAGATCGATCGTAATCGCGGCCGGCGGAACCGGGGGACATATTTCTCCGGGCGTGGCCTTGGCGGAAGTGTTAACCGATTTGAAAGAAAGGATCGGATTCGAAAATTTGTATCTGTTTTCCCTAGAACGGAACCGGAACAATCCGGATTTGGAACAGGCGCCTTGTCCCGTTCTTTGGCATGATCTCCCGCCTCTTTCCGGCAATCCTCTCCTTTTTCCGTTCCGTTACGCGTATCACCTTCTGCGGACCTTTTATATATTCAAAAAATTGAATGTGGATACGGTGATAGGAATGGGCGGCTATTCGACCGTATCCTCGATCCTATACGGGATTCTTTTCAAAAAAAAGGTATATCTCTGCGAGCAGAACACAGTTCCGGGAAACGTAAACAGGTTGTTCTTCCGGTTCGCCGACAAAGCCGCCTTCAGCTTCCCGCCGAAAGATCCTAAAATTCCGTGCGATTGGCAGGTGCTCGGTAATCCGCTTCGTAAAAAGACGATTCCCAAGATGTCGCTTAAATTCTCGGAAAAATACGACACGAAAAAGAAGAAGCAGTTCAACGTGCTCGTGATGGGCGGAAGTCAGGGGGCGAGACAGATCAATAATATCGTGCTTCGACTGATGGGACACGAGGAGATCAACACCCAGTTCCGATTCCGTTTACTTACCGGAACCGCGTTGTACGAGGAAGTCTCGCAAAAGACGAAAAAGGACAAGGACGCGGAACTGATCTCCTATTCCGACAACATGAAGGAACACTACGAATGGGCCAACTTCGTGATCGCCCGTTCCGGTTCGGGGGTTTTGTCGGAATGCGCCGCGTTCGCGCTTCCCATGATCCTGATTCCGTATCCCTACGCCAAGGACGATCATCAGATGGCGAACGCGAGATATTTCGAACTCAACGGCGCAGCCATCGTATTGGATCAGAAGGACGAGGACGAATCGCATCTGTTCCGGATACTGGATCAAATGGCGAATAACGTTTCCCTGTTAAACGACATGTCGATCAGGTCCCTTCAGTGCTCGCACGTGGACGCGTCCAAAGATACGGCTAAGTATTTTTTCTCCCTCGACTGATATGAAAGAGGGCCGCAACTCCTATCAAAGACCGTTCTTTTTGGGAATCGGAGGATCGGGAATGTCGTCGCTCGCCTTCCTGCTTCTGAGCAAGGGAGTGAAGGTTTCCGGATACGACGGTAAAATCTCCGAAACGGTTACGAAGCTGATATCCGACGGGGCCGAGGTCCTCGGAAAAAACGACGTATTGGAGGCGGGCGACTACGATCTCGCCGTGTATTCCTCCGCGATTCGATTGGATTCCCATCCTCTCGTCAAAAAATTCAAGGAGAACGGAGTCCCGCTCGTTCACAGATCCTCGCTGTTGCACGACGTGATGTCCGAAAAAAAACAGATCTCCGTCGCTGGATCGCACGGGAAAACGACGACGACGGCTATGACCGCGTTTCTTCTCGAAAAATGCGGCGCTTCTGCCTCCGTGATGGTGGGCGGGGAGGTCGCCTTTTTAAACGGAAGG
>NZ_NPEF01000171.1:0-7500 GCF_002811955.1 Leptospira ellisii | reverse complement strand
CGATGAGAATGACAAAGGAGATCAGACTGGACACGAGCAGAAAGAGGTAGAGATTATCTACGTTCTTTGCCACTTCGGAGGCCTGAACCGGCATAAAACTTGTTGCCGTAATGAGGTTCAACCAGGTCATTTTTTTGAAGTTACTCCTTCCTAATGAGTTCGGAATTTCTGTTATGCCTGATCCAGAATGGGATCAAGAACGCCGCCATAATGAGAAGAGTGAGAAATCCACCCAATTTCATGATATTATAAGCGTACAAAGTATAAGTATTTTTTCCCGGATCAAATTGAAAGCAAAAAAGGGCGAATTGGTCCGTGAAATCCCCTATTTTGCCGTCAGAGGCCTCCAGGAGAGAAAGCCGCAACGTCCGTTGATCGAATGTGATTCCGTGAAGATAGCGAGAAATTTTTCCGGAAGGTGTGATGACGTAAGCGACCGAGGAATGGATCCACTGTTCATTCTCCGGATTCCATTTGTAGGAAAATCCGACCGAATCCGCCAAAGCGGTGATCTCCTTCTGCTCTCCCGTAAGAAAATGCCAACCCTTTCCATCGCCTCTCGAATATTCTTTAAGATACGCGCTCCTTTTGGCTCGCGCTAGATCGGGCGTTTCTTTCGGATCAAAAGAAACGGCGACGTAATCGAATTCCTCACCGACTTGCCAATCCAACTTTTTCAGAGTATCCGTGATTCCGTTCAGATGGAAGTTACAGAGAGTCGGACATTTGTAATAAACGAGGGAGAGAAGAATCGGTTTGTCCCGTTTGAAAAAGGAACTGAGAAGAACTTTTTCCCCCGCCTCGTTGCGGAAGGCAAGAGAAAGATCGAGTTGATTTCCCAACTTCTCCTGAACGCCGACACCTTCGAGCTCTTTCGGTTTTTCGTTTTTATCAAACCGAGCGGAAGGATCGTAGGCGAAAAGGGAAGCGGATGCGAAAAGTAAAATTCCCAAAAATCGGGAAACTTGAAGGACCAAGGGATTTACTCCCGGGAAGTTCCCAGATTCTTATTTAGCCTGTGAATTCGCAGGAAGATTGAGAGAATGTTCTTTTACTCCCGGATGGACAAAGGAAAGATAAGTAAAGAATACCAAATTCCCGATGAGAACTAAGATGAAAGTCCAGAATCCAGGTTTGTTATAATCGTGTTGTGCCATAAAACGAAGGCTCCTGTAATTGATTCTCATTCTCTCAAGAGAAGAAAATCGAAAGATTCAAGGACAAGATCGGATGAATCTGTTTTTTTGGAAGTAATATTTAAATTTTACTTTCATTGCCCTTAAGAACCAGGTTTCGAGTATGGTAAATTCAGAACCTCGAACGAGGATTTCAGGAAAGAATGAACTCTAACTCGGACCTTTCTTCTAAATTTCGACTGTTTTATAAGATCTCTTTATTCTTGAGCGTCCTAATTTTTCTTAATCTTCTCTACGGTCCTTTGGTGAGGGCGACGGGATCCGGTCTTGCCTGTCCGGATTGGCCTTTTTGTTTCGGAAAAATTTTTCCAACCTTCGACTTTCAGATTTTTATGGAAGTTTCCCATCGTTATTATTCGGGTTTCCTCGGTTTAATCCTGCTCGGATTGACGATCTGGACGTTCGCCGATAAGACGCTTCGAAAGGAATTCGGAATTTATCTCGGTCTTGCGGTTTTGCTTCTGATCTCACAGATCAACTTGGGAAGACTGACCGTCACGTTGAAGTTGGATCCCACTTCGGTCAATCTCCACCTTTTAAACGCAATCGCGTTTTTTCTGGTAATCCTCACCGTTTCGCTCGACGCGAGAAACAAGTCGGCCGGAAATTCCGAATTCGTAGCAAAATCCTCCTTATTCCGAAACGATAATATTCCATTTTTCTTATTAATTGTCGGAATCATCGTTCAAATCGTGTTAGGCGGACGGGTAAGTTCCCACTACGCGGGGCTCGCTTGTCCGGATTTTCCGACCTGTTGGGGACAATGGATTCCCGATCACCCTTTGGAAATCGTGAAAATCCAGGTGATCCACCGTTTCGGCGCTTACGCCGTCGCCCTGCTTCTCGCTTTTGCGCTTTCGTTTTCGATCCTGAAAAGATTTCCCGCGTTGTCGAGAAGGTTCCTGCAGATATCCATGTACGTTCTCGGGATTCAAATAATATTAGGAATTTTAAATGTATTTTACGGACTTCCTAAACTGATCACGGCGCTGCACACCGGTTTCGCCGTTTTGCTTTTGACGTTCTCCTATCTTTCCCTGATCGCGAGAGCGGTTTATTTAACGTCTGAAACGGAAGGGAAAAAAGGGATTTAACCCGGAATCAAAAATGATGGCGACTTCGACTTTTTTCTCCGATTGGAATCAAATGATCAAACCGAGGGTGACCACCCTCGTTTTAGCGACCATCGTTCCGGGATTGTATCTGGCCAACGGATCGCCCCCTTCCGTTTTTCTGATAACGGTCACCTTATTCGGAACCTTTCTGATGTCGTCCGCGTCGTTCATCTTCAATCAGGTCATCGAAAAAGACCGGGACGCCAAGATGAAACGGACCGCGAACCGTCCGATCCCCGCGGGAAGAATCGGGATCGTCCAAGCAACGTTAGTCGGTCTTATCATGACCGCGGCTTCCTTTTATCTTTTGACCGTTTACGTCAATCTACTGACCGCCTTATGCGCGTTCGCCGCCCTCGTTTCCTACGTGTTTTTGTACACCATTCTTCTGAAACCGAGAACGCATCAAAACATCGTAATCGGCGGAGTAGCGGGTTGTGTGGGCCCTTTGATCGGCTACGCGGCGATCGGAAATTCCCTTCCGATCCAGGCTTGGATCCTTTTTATGATGATTTTCCTCTGGACCCCGGCCCACTTTTGGGCTTTGGCGATCTTTTTAAAGGAGGATTATTCGGACGCAGCCTTTCCGATGCTTCCCGTCGTCAAAGGAAATCGGGAAACCGCGAAATCGATTTTTCTTTATACGATCCTATATTCCGCGAGTTGTATCGGTTTTTACTTTTTCGAATCCACGATGGGAATTCTCTATCTCGTTTTCTCTGTCTCGGTCTGTTTGTGGATGGGCGTATTGGCGTTTCGTTTGTTGAAAAATCCGGAACGAAAGTCCGCGAGAAGTTTCTTTTTCTTTTCCATCTTTCATCTTTTTCTGATCAACATCCTGATTCTCGTCGACCACGGACTTTAATCGAAATCACAACAGGACCGCGGGCGAACGCAAAGGTTTCGTTAGACGAAGCGCATCCCTATTAAATTCGCGCAAAGCGGTATCTTATTTCAAACATGAAATCTCATATAACCGTATTGATCGATTCTTCGACGCAGGATATCCATACCGAGTTAAAACGAATGCTCGAACCCCATCGTCTCAATGAGGACGATGCCGACTCTATTCGCAAACATCATTGGGACTATTGGTTTTTTCCGTCCGAAAACCGTTTCGACGACGGGGAGTTAAAGGCAAGGTTCCGAGGAACCGATCCCGAAATTCTCGTTCATTCCAGTTACGTCAGAAATCTTCCCGGTGATTATTCGACTTCGGGTATAATCCTTCTCGACGGTTCTTGGATCGATCTTCAAGACTTCGGATGGCGGTTGATGAACGAACCTTCCGCTAAGAATCGTAGTGCATGGGAAAAATGGCTGAAAAAACTGGAACTTTTTCTCGACGAGAACAGGGAACAAATCTGCACGCAAGTCATCCTGCATTGCTGAAGTACAGATCCCCTTTGGGCCGGGATCTTATTTTTACCGATCTCACCTAACATTAATCAGACGGAGAATTCCACGACAGCAACCGAGCCGAACTCGGAAAGGACCTGAAAATCCCCTTTGATCTGTTTCGTCAGAATTTGAATGAGGGTAAAACCGGCCGTTTTCGGTCGTTGCCAAATTTAAGGAATTCGTCCGTAAAGATCAAGATCAAACAGTAGATCGTTATGAGAATCGTCCTCTTAACGTCCGTAAAATATAAGAATATCATAATAAATATGACCAATACGAAATTTTTGTTTCCGACGTCGGATCCGATATTCGGAATTCCCCAAAACCAACCGAAGGAAACCGATATGATCGTCGCGGTTAGGACCGTATTCAACGCGATTTCGTAATTTTTCCTTAAAAGGAAGAACAGGGAAACGGCGGACGCAAAAGCCATGATCGAAAATCCGATCCGCACGTATTGTCCCGTAAAAATCCAAAGAAAAAAATTGGACGAAATTCCCAAAAGAACCGCAGCTACGTTAAAGACGAAAAGATGCAACGCGCGATTCCGCGTTAGATAATCCCGATCCTTGTAGATCCTTCGAATGAACGTGGAAAATTCCATCGTATCCCTCTCTTCGGAACGGTTTCCGCTTCGGTATCGACATCGTTTCGAAGACTAAAAAAACGGAATCATTTTACACCATGGAATTCGTTTGGAAATATTTTTACCGATTTCAGGGAAAATCCGTATGAAAAAATTTTTTTACGAAACCGCGTCGGGTGGATCCACGTTCGAAAAATCGTTCCGCTTTTCCGCGGACTTGCGATTTCGAAACTCGGAAGGGGAACAATCGTAATATTCCTGAAAAAGTTTATGAAAGGAGGACTTCGAATTAAAACCCGACGCATAAAGGACGGAGAGTATGGATCGTTCCGGTTCCCGGATCAAAAGCGCCGCGGCTTCCTCAAGACGAAATCGAGTCACGTATTCCCGAAAACTTTTCCTCAGACGCGCGTTCAGGATTTCCGAAAGTTGATGCGCGTGAATACCGAGTTCGTCGGCCAATTTTCCGAGCGTTAAACTTTCGTCCAGATAGGATCGTTTGACCGTCATCAATTCGTCCAACCGGACCAAAACCGCATCCACGTCCAAACCGGAGATTCTACTTTCCTTATATCGGGCTTCCCTCGATTCCTCCGAAAACGAATGCGTCAAATTGGGGCTTGCAACGCTCATCAAAAATATCGCGCAGATCAGAATTGTCAGCGAAGCCGACGCCGCTGCGAACAAAGGCATGTAAAGAATCTGGGCGGCGACGAACAGCGATAAGACGAAAATCGTTCCCGCGAACAGAGACAAAAAAGGAAGAAAGGATACGGGACGTTTTTCGGAGGAATTTTTTCTCCATCGCCATACGTTTCGGAACAATCCGATCGGATAGACAAGATTGAAAACAGTTCCCAAAACCAACAACGTAAGAATTACCGCGTGAAACGGATCCTGCGGATTTTCGTTCGCCAAAAAAGCGGCTTTTTGCTCGTTACTTCTGAGATAAAAAGGGATCATAACGATCGCGGATCCGAAAGCAGGAAAAAAATGGAAGAATCTGAGAACGGAACGTCCTCCGCTCAAAGTTTCGAAATAAAGATAGGTGAGCGGCCCGATCAAAAAAATCGCGGGGATATGAAGATTGAAAAACCACAACACGTTCCGAAGTTGATCGGATAATTCCAGATAAAGATGAAGTTGAACGATTCCCGCTGTAAAAAATAAAATTCCTGACAGATTATCGATCCGAACCAGATATTTTTTTTCCTCTTCGAAATCGGAATCGACCGCATCCGATAAGACGGATTCCGCGTTTTTTCGGGAATTCAAAAAACCGGAGATCGCCAAAAGAAATAGAAGTCCGGCTCCGAACGCGATAAAAGTGTTCATAAAATGATTCCAACCGATCGTTACGCTCTGTCGATATTTTTTCCCGAAAAAACGGTCCGTCCGGATACGGACGGACGACCTTTCGAAAAATCCGAGTCATACTCGAAGTATGAATACGAACAATCTCGATACCCTGTTTATCTTCCCAAAATATAAAAAAACAATAATATATTTTCTCTGCGCGATTTCGATCTTCGTTTCGAATTGCGGAACCGATTCCGAGAAAAAAAACGTTTCCGTTTTCGCTAAGGAAACGGGCGCTTCTTTGGAAAGCTATAAGCCCCGCTTCGGCAGAAAACTTCCAGTCGTCGCCGTGATAGGAGAAAACAAATACACCGAACTTTCCGATTTCATCGTTCCTTACGGAGTTTTAACACGGGCTCGGATTGCCGACGTACATGCGTTAGCCGACACTCGCGGAACGATGAACATGTTTCCGGCGCTTAAATTCGAAATCGAAAACGACTTGGCGGATTTCGACGGAAAGTTTCCGGACGGGGCCGATTACGTGATCGTTCCCGCGGTTCATAACTCCGAAAACCCGATGCTGATCCGATGGATCCGGGAACAGACCCGAAAAGGCGCTACGATCGTGGGAATCTGCGACGGAGTTTGGCTCGTCTCTAACGCGGGATTGTTAAACGACAAACGAGCTACCGGTCATTGGTATTCCTTCGGAAAACTTGAGGAGAAATTTCCCTCCGCACGATGGATTCGAAACAAAAGATACGTAGCCGATCGCAACGTGATCACGACGACCGGAGTGACCGCCTCCATCCCGATTTCCTTGGCTATAGTGGAATCCATCGCGGGAAGAGAAAAGGCGTCTAACGTGGCAAAGGAATTCGGCGCGGCCGATTGGAGCGACGATCATACCAGTTCGAGATTCGAATTCGAGACGAAACATTACGTCGCGGCGGCGAAAAATCTGCTTTTCTTTTGGAACCGCGAAGACGTGGGGATTTCCGTTTTTCATGGCGTGGACGAAGTGTCGCTCGCGTTGGCCGCGGATGCATACGCGAGAACGTATAGGACGAACGTATTCGCGATTTCCGAATCCTACGGGCCGATTCGGACGCAATCCGGCTTATCCCTGATCCCGGATCTTCAAAACGAGCGCGGACGCGTTTTGGATCGTACGATAAGCATACGGGAATCGGATACCGCAGTAAACGTATTAAAAAAAACGCTCGCGCAGATCGATTCCCTATACGGAAATTCGACTTCCTCGTTTGTATCCTTGCAGATCGAATATCCCGAAAGATAAGACGACGCAAAAACCGCAACGGCGCTTAAGAAAGATTTTTTTAAAGCGCCCCGTTTCGCATCGGACTTCGGAAGTCGTTTAGGAATTCGCGCACGCAAGGAAGCATATACTCCTCGTTCTCTTTTTCGGAAGCCGGGCCGATCACTCCCCGGCTTTGATAACACCAATCCGTTTGATTGCTTTTCGAGCAGCCATTGTCCAAAACGTAACTCATATTCGAAATTTTGAATGTATCAACTTGAGAGCGGGCGATCGTAAAGGTGCAGGCGAGATAGACCCCGAACGGGAATTTTCGCGCACTGTAGTATTTCAATCTGAATTCGTTCTCGGAGACCTCGTCCACGAACAACGCCATACCGAAACGTCGCTTTTTCAGTAAAATCCAATCCGTCGTCGTTTGATTTTTGCCGATCATCACATCCTCCACGTAATTTCTTTTTTCGATCGGCAAAAGTGTGGAACAGAAAAGATTCAACAAGATACAGATAATCGTAAAAAACGAGCGGATCAATCGCATAAGACGGTCTCCTCCTTCCCGCTTCGAAACGATTCACCGTTAAAATACGATTCCGCCACCGCCGTGCCCTCCTCCTCCATGAC
>NZ_NPEF01000170.1 GCF_002811955.1 Leptospira ellisii | reverse complement strand
TCCGTAAACGGCTTATAACTCGCAGAATTCGAAGCCGATTACGATCCTGAACCAGGCTGAAATTCGCCTTACGCGCGAAAACCTTCGCGACGGATAGAAAAAAAGACCGATCTCTATGATATAATTCTAATGAATGATAAGCGAATGGGATCCTTAAAACGAAGGCTACGATACCCGCTCGAATGATCCCCTGCGGATCGTAACCGATAAGAAAATCCGATCGTTTGCAAAGTCCGAAAAACCGGATCAGAATATACGATCCGAGAAGTAATTCCTGTAGAAAAGCGGGAAGACGAGAAATCCATCGAGCCGCGAAGGACGGATATTTATACTGAATCACGTCGACGTTCGGGTGATTTAATTCGGGATTTTTCAATCCTATCTTTTCCAACGTGGGATCCAATTGAACCAGCAGTTTGATCTGATTCCCCTTCGAAGCCAAGAATTTTACCGTTTCCATAACCGGCGTGGAAATGGCGACCCACGGATGGGCGGTGATCAAACAAAAATTCATGAAATCGGCGAATCGTTTTTCCTAGCGATAAAAACGACGCCCCAAGTTTCCAATCCGGGTTCCTTACCGCTCAACCATTCCTCCGATCTGAGAGTTTCGAAACCTTTCCGATCTAACAACAATTCAAGTTCAGGATTAAAAAAGTACCGCATCGGATGTTTTTCTCGGATCACCTCCGACGATGAATCTGAGTTTTGAGGGTGAATCCAGACTTCGTAATTCACTTCTACGATATTTTTTTCGGCGATAAGAGTGGATTCCGCCAATCTGGTTACGCGGATTTTCTCGTTGGATAAACGTTTGATTCTCGTCTCCGGAATCTGGGATAAAACGGCTGGACCGTACCAAACGTCGAAAATAAAAATACCTCCGTTCTTACAATGCAACGAAGCAGTTTCGAAGGCATTGAGAATATCGATATTCGAAGTCTGATAGGACATTACGTGAAATAGGGAAAGTATCACGTCGAATCGATCCGGAATCCTGACCGTACGCACGTCTCCTTCCGCGAATTTCGGAAAATTTTTAAAACCCGTCTCCGCCTTTCTCCGCTCCGCCTCCGCCAACATTTGAGAAGAGACGTCGACTCCAGTGATTTCGTAACCTTTTTGCGTCAAAAGCAAGGCGTGTTTTCCAGTCCCGCAACCTAATTCGAGAATGGATTTGGAATCCGGCTTATAAGTCTTAACTAGGGTATCGACGTATGATACCTCAAGCGCATAGTCTTTGTCCTTATAAAGCAGATCATAATATTCAGAATACTTACCGAATTGAGACATATAAAATTCCTAATCTACGGAAACGAAATCCCGCACTAATCCGCTTATCCGTGAAATCTGATCTTCATTGAGGCTGCTTGAAGAAGGAAGATATAAACCGCGTTCGGAAATGGAATCCGTAACCGGGTAAACTCCGTCGACATCACAGCCGAATTTTTTCAAACTAGGCTGTTTATGCATTCCGGTGAACAACTTGCGCGAATCAATTCCGTTCTTCTTCAGGTGGAGCATCAAACCGTCCCTTTGTTTTTTTCTTTCATCGCCTACAAGAATCGCGTTCATCCAGTGCACGTGTTTAAACTTAGGATCCGAATCGTTTTGAAAGACGATTCCCGATTGAGTCTGGAGATTCCGACGATAAAGGACATTATTACGTTTTCTTAATGCAACGTATGCGGTACATTTCGACCTGCTCGGCGTAAATATCGAGGACGGAATCGGAGAATTGGAAACTTTGGTGATCGATTCCGGAAGAAAATTAGAAAGATATAAGAAAATTCTTTCTCTCCTTTCCCCTCAAGCGGCGTTCTTATATTGTTTTTACGATATCGAGAATTTACTGATCATAAAGGCTTGTAACGATTTGAATATTCCCGTCGTGGAACTTCAGCACGGCAGGGTCAAAGAACATTGGGCTTACGAATTTCTTTCCTATATCCCCTTAAACGGCCGATGCTGGATTCCGAAAAATTTTTGGCTTTGGGACGAGCCTTCAAGGGAGTTTCTCGAATCGCTCGGCGTAAAGGAATTCGCCGATATAAAAGTGATCGGCAATCCATGGGCTTATTTGAATCAAAAGGGATATCTTACGGAGAAAGATATTCGCGATAGAAACGCCGCGATCAATCCGACCTTCGTCAACGTATTGGTCACTCTGCAGGGAAAGGGAATTCCGAACTTTTTAAGAAACGCGATCGAAGAGTCCGATGTTAATACGAAGTGGCATATCCGACTTCATCCGCGTTATAAAGAAACCGCCGAGTGTATGGAATTCTTAGATTCCAAACCCGAAAAAATCGAATGGAAAAACGCGTCCGAACGGGAATTGTATTCGATTCTTCCGAAAATGGACTACCATCTGACATTTTATTCCGTAGTCTGCGTCGAAGCCGGGTATTTCGGAATTCACAATCTCGTAATGGATTCTTTGGCCGTCGACGCATATGGAAAGGATAGGGAAAATTATTCCCTTGTTCAGTCCAAAGAGGAGATTTTATCCCATGTGAATCGGAAGTCCGATCGATTTCAAAAGGAAACGCTCGTCGATTCCGAAAGTGAGGCGACGGACGGATTGTATTCTCTGCTGAATTAGGAACGTCGAAATTTTTCAGCTCCATCCGGATCTCGTTTAAGCCGATGATCGTCGTCTATCGTTAAAATCTATAATGAAAATACAGAAATCCAAACCTTCCTTTTCCGTTTTGGTGGCTAATTACAACAACGGACCTTATTTAAAGCAACTCGTTGAAAGCGTTAAAAAACAATCCATAAAGGACTGGGAGTTGATCATCGTAGACGATCATTCGACCGATGATTCAAAAAAATATTTAGAGACGCTTCCGCGCGATAAACGTATTAGAATCTTATATCACGAAAAGAATATGGGGGCCGCCGCCGCGTTTTATTCCGCCGCATTCGCCGCGACTTCGGAAATCTGCGGTTTATTGGGGGCGGACGATGCATTGGTGCCGAACGCTCTGGAGAAAGTTCTCGCATTACATTTATCTAAACCCGCGGCGTCTTTGATTTACAGCGATTATTACGCATGCGATAACGAATTGAAAATCATCGGGAAAAGCGGTTGGGTTGCGGCGATACCGGAAGGTGAATCGGCGATTGTGTATAGAACCGTCTCCAATTTCGTTACGTTTAAAAAAAAATTCTACGATTTGACGTCCGGTTTCGATGCGACTTTTCGAAGAGCGGTTGATCAGGATTTGTATTTTAAGTTGGAAGAAGTCGGAGAATTGCTTTTTTTAAACGAACCTTTGTATCTTTACAGACAGAATCCGAACGGAATATCTCAAATGAACAATTCGTTTAAGGCGCATCTTTGGGAATTGATCGCCGTTTTAAAAGGGGTAAACCGTCGAATCGGAACTCGAACGATCAAGAATTTACGATTTAGAGAAATATTATATACGATTGTCCGGTTTATCTGGATCTATTCCTCGAATTTTCGAAAACTCGGAATCGAGCGTAAGGGGATGGCCATTCAGTTTTCCGGAGTTTTATTCCGGATCATTTCGAAAACGATCGGAAGGTGACGTTTCGATCGTTTTATTTTATTCACGGGTAATATTTGTTCGGCTTATTTTCAGGACTTCAGAAAAACGAAGGTAAATTATTGAATATGAAAATCCCTTTTGTAGATCTTAACGCGCAATATAATTCGATTAAGGACGAGATAAATCAAGCGATCGGAGCCGTAATCTCTTCGTCCGCTTTTATCGGCGGAAAATTCGTTCAGAATTTTGAAGCCGAGTTCGCCGAGTGGATCGGCGTTGAAAACTGCGTCAGCTGCGGAAACGGCACCGACTCCTTGGAAATACTTCTGCTCGGTACGGGAATCGGAAGAGGGGACGAAGTGATCGTTCCGGCGCATACTTGGATCTCTACGGCCGAAGCCGTCGTGAACGTGGGTGCAAAACCCGTTTTTGTGGATTCGGAACCGAACATGTTTACGATCGATCCGAAAAAAATTGAGGAAAAAATATCGGAAAACACGAAGGCCATCATACCCGTACATCTTTACGGTCAGTGTGCGGATATGGATCCTATCCTTGAAATCGCTAAAAGAAACGGGATAAAAGTGATCGAGGATTGTGCGCAAGCGCACGGCGCGATTTATAAAGGAAAGAAAGTCGGGACGATCGGAGACGCCGCTTCCTTCAGTTTTTTTCCGGGTAAGAATTTGGGTGCCTACGGCGACGCCGGCGCAGTAGTGACTAACGATCCCGACTTGGCTAAAACTGTACGGATGATCGCGAATCACGGTCAAATAAGCAAACACGATCATCGTATCATCGGAAGGAACAGCAGGCTGGATGGAATTCAAGCCGCCATTCTTTCCGTAAAGTTAAGGTATCTCAACGGATGGACGGAGTTGAGAAAAAGAAACGCGGAGAAATACAATTCGCTTTTTTCGGAACGAAACGTCGACGTTGCGCTTCCTCGCGAGCGCACCGGATGTAGTCACGTGTTTCATTTATACGTTATTAAAATGGAAAATAGAGGCGCGCTTCTGGATGCTCTCAAACGGCGGGAAATCGAAGCGGCGATCCATTATCCGAGAATTTTGCCGGAAATGAAAGTATTCGACTCGGTCGATCAATATCCGGTTTCAACGGTCGACACGGCCACCTGCATTTCCCTTCCTATGTTTCCCGAGTTGTCCGATCAACAAATCGAAGCCGTAGTGAGCTCGATCAAAAATTTTATACATGAATAAGATATCGATAATAATTCCGACCTATAATAGGGCCGGACAATTGGCAGAATGCATTGGGTCCTTGATCGATCAGGATTTTCCGAAAGAGAATTATGAAATCTTAATCATAGACAACGCTTCCGTCGATGAAACCCGAAAAGTCGCGCAAGAATTCGTATCGCGATATTCCGATCTCGTTCGTTACTTTTATGAGCCGACTCCGGGATTGGTGCACGCCAGACATTGCGGATATAAAAATGCGCGGTACGGAATTCTTTCTTATACGGACGACGACGCGATCTTGGACCGGGGTTGGCTTGCGGCTGTCGATGAAATTTTCGATTCTTCGGAGAGTCCCGTCGCCGTTGGTGGACCGATTGTCATCCGCTGGGATACGACTCCGCCGGATTGGGTTCGCGCCTACGAATTCTTGTTAGGCAAGTTGACTTACGGCGATAAGAAGTTCGTAAAGGAAAATTTATTCATCAACGGAGGAAATTTTCACATTCGAAAGAAAATTCTAAAGGAAGTCGGCGGTTTTAATCCGGATCAAATCGGAGATTGGCTGGTCGGAGACGGCGAGACCGGCTTGTGCAAAAAGTTGCACAAAAAAGGATATAAAATAGGTTGGGCTCCGGGCGCTTTGATGGAGCATTGTCAAATAATTTCTAAGAATGCGACGGTGGCCGATATCCGAAGAAGATTCGTCAATAATGGAAGATGTGAGATGTATAACTTAATCGTCGCGGATCGGAGTAGTAAATCAGAGATCGTTAGATACTTTTTTCAGATATCCAAAAACACAATTCGAAATGCGAAGGGATTATTGAGGTTTTATTTTAAGGATAAGTTTTCGGAGCCTCGTTTGGGTTTTTATTTTATGCTGCATTTCAATCTGGCCCAATATACCTACTTCTTTAAACTTCATACGAATCCGAAATTCAGGAAATTGGTCTTCGAAGCGAGTTGGTTTGACGAGATATGATAGAACAAATTGATCATAACGGAAAGTTGTATTCGATCATAATCAGGAACGAATTTTCGAAGGATGGAATAGAATTTTTCACGCCGAACGAGTTGTCTCAACAGCTTGCCTATATGAAACGACCCGCCGGATATAACATTCAACCTCATCATCATAATCCGGTCCCGAGAAGCGTGGAATATACGCACGAGGTTTTGTTTATTCGCAAGGGAAAGGTGAAGGTTAATTTCTTCGACGAGGATCGACGATTTTTGGAAAGTAGGATCCTATTGACGGGGGACGTTATTCTCCTTGCCGGAGGCGGTCACGGTTTCGAGATGCTGGAAGAGACGGAAATGATCGAAGTGAAACAAGGGCCTTACGCCGGCGAAAATGATAAGACCAGATTCTAACATGAAACAAGATGAATTTATTCCCGTATGCGAACCGCTGTTGAACGGAAACGAATTGAAATACGTATCGGACGCGGTTTCAAGCGGCTGGATTTCTTCGTCCGGAAAATACGTTCAGGAATTCGAAAATACTTTCGCTTCCTATTGCCGAGTAAAATACGGAGTGGGGGTTTGTAACGGTACGGTCGCGATTCATTTGGCGCTTCAGGCTCTCGGAATCGGACCCGGGGACGAAGTGATCATTCCATCGTTCACGATGATCGCAACCGCGTTCGCGGTGTGTTATACGGGTGCGATGCCAGTTTTTGTAGATGTACAACCCGATACCTGGAATTTGGATCCGGATTTGTTCCGTAAAAAGATCACTAAAAAAACGAAAGCCGTCATACCGGTTCATATCATGGGTTTGATGTGCGATATGGATCCCATAATAAAAATCGCATCGGAGTACGAAATTAAGATCATCGAAGACGCTGCGGAAGCCCACGGTGCGGAATACGGAGGAAGGAAATCCGGTTCCTTTTCCGACGTATCGTGTTTTAGTTTTTTCGCCAACAAAAATTTGACTACGGGCGAGGGCGGAATGTGTCTGACCGACGACCCTGATATTTACGATCGACTTCGATATCTGAAGAATTTATCTTTTCCCTTGGGAGTTTCTCGCGAATATCTCCACGAAGATATCGGTTTTAATTACCGTTTGTCCAATCTTCACGCCGCGATCGGTCTGGCGCAGGTCGAAAAGGCGGACGAATACGTTGCATTAAGAAAACGTAATAATGTCCTTTATCGTCGGAATCTCCAGACTCAATCGGGAATCGTCTTTCAAAACGATTCGGATCCTAAGTTTAAACACGTGCACTGGATGAACGCGATTCTTGTAGGCGATGAAAGAAAAAAACAAAGGGACGGTTTGATGCTCCACCTGAAGAAGAACGGAATTGATTCGCGCAAGTTGTTCACCGGAATGCATAAACAGCCTAGTTTGAAAAAATTCGGCTGTGATGTCGACGGAGTTTACCCGGTTACGGATTCCATTTCCGAACGCGGTTTATATCTTCCTTCTTCAAGCAGCCTCAATGAAGATCAGATTTCACGGATAAGCGGATTAGTGCGGGATTTCGTTTCCGTAGATTAGGAATTTTATATGTCTCAATTCGGTAAGTATTCTGAATATTATGATCTGCTTTATAAGGACAAAGACTATGCGCTTGAGGTATCATACGTCGATACCCTAGTTAAGACTTATAAGCCGGATTCCAAATCCATTCTCGAATTAGGTTGCGGGACTGGAAAACACGCCTTGCTTTTGACGCAAAAAGGTTACGAAATCACTGGAGTCGACGTCTCTTCTCAAATGTTGGCGGAGGCGGAGCGGAGAAAGGCGGAGACGGGTTTTAAAAATTTTCCGAAATTCGCGGAAGGAGACGTGCGTACGGTCAGGATTCCGGATCGATTCGACGTGATACTTTCCCTATTTCACGTAATGTCCTATCAGACTTCGAATATCGATATTCTCAATGCCTTCGAAACTGCTTCGTTGCATTGTAAGAACGGAGGTATTTTTATTTTCGACGTTTGGTACGGTCCAGCCGTTTTATCCCAGATTCCGGAGACGAGAATCAAACGTTTATCCAACGAGAAAATCCGCGTAACCAGATTGGCGGAATCCACTCTTATCGCCGAAAAAAATATCGTAGAAGTGAATTACGAAGTCTGGATTCACCCTCAAAACTCAGATTCATCGTCGGAGGTGATCCGAGAAAAACATCCGATGCGGTACTTTTTTAATCCTGAACTTGAATTGTTGTTAGATCGGAAAGGTTTCGAAACTCTCAGATCGGAGGAATGGTTGAGCGGTAAGGAACCCGGATTGGAAACTTGGGGCGTCGTTTTTATCGCTAGGAAAAACGATTCGCCGATTTCATGAATTTTTGTTTGATCACCGCCCATCCGTGGGTCGCCATTTCCACGCCGGTTATGGAAACGGTAAAATTCTTGGCTTCGAAGGGGAATCAGATCAAACTGCTGGTTCAATTGGATCCCACGTTGGAAAAGATAGGATTGAAAAATCCCGAATTAAATCACCCGAACGTCGACGTGATTCAGTATAAATATCCGTCCTTCGCGGCTCGATGGATTTCTCGTCTTCCCGCTTTTCTACAGGAATTACTTCTCGGATCGTATATTCTGATCCGGTTTTTCGGACTTTGCAAACGATCGGATTTTCTTATCGGTTACGATCCGCAGGGGATCATTCGAGCGGGTATCGTAGCCTTCGTTTTAAGGATCCCATTCGCTTATCATTCATTAGAATTATATCATAGAGATCGGTCTTTTTTTCTATCCGTCGCGAAGGTTTTCGCGCGTAAGGCGAATTTCAGCCTGGTTCAGGATCGTAATCGGCTTCGAATTCTGCGAGTTATAAGCCGTTTACGGA
>NZ_NPEF01000017.1:26562-29901 GCF_002811955.1 Leptospira ellisii | reverse complement strand
CCGAATACCACGAAGTATAAGGAAGTCGATATCACCGGTGAAGCGATGCTTTGGAACAGGGTTCTCCAGGTTCTGGACATTTCGAAGATGTATATGGATTTGATCGCGTGAAAATTCATTGTGATTCCTTTACCAATTGAACGAAAATTTCCTCAAGGGAGCTTTGGGTAGTATTCAAATCTTTGAATTCTATCTTCGCCTTTTTCAGATCCTGAAGCAACGCTGAGATTCCGTTCTGCTTCATATTGGAGTCGTATGTGTAGATCAGTCGTCGGCCGTCTTCGCCGAGTTCCAATCCTTTCGTTTTTAAGGACGCCGGAATTTTTTTCAACGTTTTGCCGAGCTCCAGGATCAATTGTTTTTTTCCGAGTTTGCGCATCAGTTCCCGCTTTTCCTCGACGAGAATCAATTCTCCCTTATTTATCACTCCGATACGATCGGCGATCTCCTCGGCTTCCTCGATATAATGCGTGGTAAGGATGATCGTAACTCCGTTCTCCCGCAGCGAGCGCACTATGTTCCACATATCCTTCCGCAGTTCCACGTCGACTCCCGCCGTCGGTTCATCCAGAAAAAGCACGCTCGGTTCGTGGGCGAGGGCTTTCGCGATGAGAACCCTTCGTTTCATTCCTCCGGAAAGAGTCATGATCATCTGATCCTTCTTCTCCCATAAGGAGAGCGATTTCAGAATTTTTTCAATATAACTCGGATTAGGCGATTTTCCGTAAAGACCTCTGGTGAAACTGACCGTGGCCCATACGGATTCGAAGGCGTGAACGCTCAACTCCTGGGGAACCAGGCCGATTTGAGAACGGGTGAAACGGTAGTCCTTCAGAATGTCTTTGCCGGCGACTTCCACCGTGCCTCCGGTGGGATTTACGATTCCGCAGACGACGGAGATCAAAGTCGTTTTACCGGCGCCGTTCGGTCCTAAAAGGGCTATGATCTCGCCTTTTTCGATTTCCAAAGAAACGTTTTTCAGAGCTTGGAAGCCGTTCGCATACGACTTGGAAAGATTGACCACCGATACGATGGACGATTTCGTTTTTGTGTTTTTCATGACGGATTTATTCCGATCTATACGATCTTGAAATATCAAACGTAGTGAAACGCGTCCGTTCGGTCAGCCTCAATTTCGGAATTTCGCGAAATTCAAACCGAAGGTTCGTACGAAAATCCGTCTTTTAAATTCCCTTTTTAAATCCTAAAACCGGTATTTCGTTCCTTTTTGGTCTCGATTCCGAACTGCCAAGACGTCGGATCCCCGGCGAGTATGACTTGTTTTTTGGCGCGCGTGATTCCGGTATAAAGGACGTTTCGATTTAATAAACGATCCGCCGTCCTGTCGTCCTCGGAAGTCAGAGCGTCGGGAAGATATATTAGAATCGTATCATATTCTGAACCTTGACTTTTATGCACCGTAGTCACGAACGCGGGTTCGTGTTTCGGGAGCGTGTCCAAAGCGAACGGATAAAGCCTCCGATCGATGGGGAAGACCGCGCGGAGTTCTCCGGTATCGTACATCCTCAATACGATCCCTACGTCTCCGTTGAAGAGTTTCCGGCTCGGGTCGTTCTGTACGATCAGAATCGGAAGCCCCGAAAAATACAGACCTTGTGCGAGTCGTATCGGAAGAACGTTATCCTCGTCGAGATCCCTTTTGCGGAAAAGATCGCGGGCCGCATGGTTCATCAATCTGTTTTGGATCGCTTCCACTCCGCGGGGACCTTTGCGATAAACGGTTAAGCAACGGAATCTGCCGATTTCCTTATGAAAGGTTTCGTAAAAGGCGGCGTCGTTCAAACTTTCTCCGCCGATTCTCCAGGATGAAATACGCGAAATTTGAGGATAAAACACGTCGTTCCAGAGTTTTTCGGTCATTTCGTCTCGGCTTAAAAAGTCGGGCCGTTTAGCCGAGGAGCCTCTGAGCCAAACCACTTCGCTTTGATATGGAACGTCTTCCCCGATCCGATCGGTCCGCGGGAACGTTTCGTCGATCCTTGCCCCGAGATTCAAGTTATCATTAGAATATTCTAATATTTCCTCGGAGAGGACCACTATCCTGGAGAGCTTTCCGTCCGTTCCGGGTTTTTGACGGTTGCTTTCCTCGAGTTCGGACACGAAGGAACCTTTTTTAGAATCGAAAACGGACAGGAAGTCGCTTAATACCGCGCCTTTTTCCACCGAAGGAAGCTGGTTCGGATCCCCGATCAAAAGAAGACGGAAGGGAGGTTTCGATTCCGACGTCCTCTCTGCGGGAAGAGCGCGAAACAAGGATAACATAAGATCAAGATCGATCATGGAAACTTCGTCGATCACGATCAATCTATGCGGAAGGCTTCTTTCCTTACCGTAGTAAAAATCGCCTAATCGTCGTTTGTAGGAAAGGAGTCCATGAACCGTCCCTCCGCGTAAGTGCGAATAGGTTTCCGAATCGGAAAGTTTGGTCAGGTTTTCGCGTAGAGATTCGGTCAGCCTTTGTGCGGCTCTTCCCGTCGGCGCGACTAACGCGATCTCTTCCGGGCGGGGAAGCAGTTTCAATCGATTCAGAATTTCCAGGATGAAGGTTATGACCGTGGTTTTTCCGGTTCCGGGTCCGCCGCTTACGATTTGAAACGAAGACGCGAGACAGGCCAATACCGCTTCGATCTGACCCTTTTTGAGGGCGAAACTTTCGGATTGCAAGTCGGTTAAAATCGTTTTAGCGTTTTCTAAATCGATTTGCAAGGGGGAAGCGCTTTTGATCTCGTTCCGCAGAAGTTCCTCGAGTTCGGTTTTGCTACGATACGTTTTTTCGAAATACGCCCATTCTTCTCCGTCGTATTTACCCACGACAAATCCGGGAGGTTTCGTCTTCAGAAAGTCCCTCCACTCGGGTTTTACGCGAACGCAAAGGTCGCCTTCGCGGCCGGCGTTCCAGAGTTCGTTTAACAATTCGGAAAGGACGGGTTCGAATTCCGCAAGATTGGCCGCCCCCTTTTTGCGCTTCGTATCGGAACGAATCAGCCCGATCAGATCCTCCTTCAGTTTTTCCGTAAAAGGGGAATATCTTTCTTCTGTCATAGTTTCGCTTCCCGCCAAACATCCGTTAATTGTTGAACGGATTCGAAGATCTGATCCAGTCTTTGCGCCGACCAGTCGAAGTCGTGGTAGATTCCGGTGCTTTCGCCCGCCTTCATACCGCGGAGGAATAGGTAAAATACCCCCCCCGTTCTTTCGAGGGCTTCCTCTTTTCCGAAAAGATTGACGAGATAACGGTGGAGAATCATCGCATAGATGTCCCGCTGTAGATCGTAACGCGCGTCCTGAGATTCCACCGCGTTCCTTAAGGATGCGGAA
>NZ_NPEF01000017.1:0-26473 GCF_002811955.1 Leptospira ellisii | reverse complement strand
ATGCGGAAGAATAATCCTCGAGAAGATTGGATTTGTAGTCCGCGAGATAAAAACGCCCCGCCGTCTCGAATACCAGATCGATGGAGCCTTTTAGGAAATTTCCGGCGGTCTTACGCGCCGGATCCAGATCGAAGTGGAAATCCATTTCGGCCACGCGTTTGTCCTCGCTCAAATCGGAAAGTCGGAACGTCGATCCGTCGTCCAACGGGATACGGGCGTTTAACGCGTTCCAAACGATTTCGACCGCGCGTCTACGGCGTTTTTCCAGTTCCGATTCCGCATTACGCGCATTTTGCGGTAAAAGCCGGTAGTAATCCAGATGTTCGTCGATGCGGGCTAACATGTTCGGGTCCTTCAAAATTTCCTTCGGCTCCGTTTCCCTGAAACGGGCGAAGTCCGATTCCTCCAAAATGAGATGAAGAAATGAGCCGGCCGCGGCGGAAGAGGGAAGCGGGTCCTCGAACGTCGAAGGAAAATCCTCCGCTTCGTCCGATTTTAAAAAAGGGGATTCCTCCAAAGCCGTCGGAGAATCCGTTTCCCCGTCGATTCTCGTTTTGATCGAAGAATAACTGTGAAGTCCTATCGTTTTGTGCCGATCTCCGTGTTTTAAAAGCAGAGGAGAAAGTCGAACGTTATGCGTCTCCGTCGCCCGATTTTCGGTCCGCATTTGATCCGCGGATTTGGGGGACCAAACCACCCGACGAAACAGAGTCGGATCGGGATCATTGTCCAGGACGGCCTTCAATCTAGGATAAAGAATTTTATAATATGCCGAATCCCTTGTTTTCGGATGATTGGCCGGGGTGAAAAAAGGAAGATAAAGCCTCGCCTTAGGACGTGTGATTCCCACGTAAAGAAGACGTTTATTTTCGTTTAGATTGTTAAACGAATACAGGGTTTTTCCCGCCGCTTTTTCCTCTTCGTTCCCGTCCCAGAGATTCAACTTCCAGATTCTTCTTCCGTTTTCGTCGACGGCGGGGTATTCGTAGACGTCGGGTATGAAATTTCCTGAAAGATGGAACAGAAACACGACCGGCCATTCCAGACCTTTGGAAGCGTGCAACGTCAGAATCTGGACCGCCTTTTTTTCCGTTTCCCTTTCGAACAAGGGAAGCTCCTCTTCGTTTTTTCTTTCTGTTTGGAGCCGGTTTAATTCCTGTAGAACCTCTTCGAGTCCTGATTGATTGGAGATCTGAAACTGAAGTAGTTTTCTAAATATCTGTCTATAGTTGGTTCTTTTTCTTTCCCAATCGATATCCGTTTTTTCCTCGGTAAGGAAAATTCTGCTGTCCTCTTCGACGGATCGGAACAGTTCCGCAAATTTCCTTTCGGAGGCGAGTTTTTTCCATCGATCCAGAACGGATTTTTCGTACGAATCGATCGAATGTTCGTCGAAGGACGTTAGGCGATCGGGATGAATCCGGAAGAGATCGCCCAAAAGAAGTTTACGATACGAGGACGGCTTGTTCGGATCCAAAAGACATTCGAGGATATTGGATATCTGTATCGATTCGGGAGATTGATAGATTCCCTCCTGCTTGTAGAAGGAACACGGAATCCCTGAAAGTTTTAAGGTCTGTTCGACGAGTTTTCCTTCCGCCTTACTTTTCACCAAAACCGCTATCTCGTCGTAGTTTAGAATTCTCTCATGAAGCTCCGATCCGTCCTCGTCCCGAATCCTGTAACGGAAGGGAGCGTCGCCTTCGCACAGTTTGAGGATCTCCTCCGCGGCGAATTTAGACCATGCGGTCCTGTATTCGTCGGCTTTCCAGAATTCCTTTCCTTGAAAGTCCACGATATGAACGGGGCCTTCCGTATGCGATTCGCTCAGTAGAATTTTCGCGTCTTCCCCGGGGGGGGTCACCTCCGCGTATTCGATCGGTCGGCTTTCGAAGCCGGTTTCGAATATCGGGAAAAAACTTTTTTCTCCGATTTCCCCGGAGAAGATAACGTTGTAGGCCCGTATCAACTCGGGAACCGACCTATAATTGACGTTCAAGGAGACGTTTTCGGCGGCGAATCCTTTAAGATCCGATTTTGCACGGAGATAAGTTCCTATGTCCGCACCACGGAATCCGTAGATGGACTGTTTCGGGTCTCCGATAAGATAAAGCGCGCGTCCTTCCGCGGTGCGTTCCAAAAATAACGTTAGGAAAATATTATATTGATTGGGATCCGTATCCTGGAATTCGTCTAAAATTCCCACTTTATATCTATCGTATAACGCCTGTTTGAGATGAGGATTCTCCAGAGCTTTTACGGTTTTTAGGATCATCTGATCGTAAGTCATCCATTCTCCGGTTTCGAATTCGATCTCCACGGATTTTTTGGCCGCCAACGCGGTCTTTTGAAGAAAGTTGTTTTCGTCGAACGGAGAGTCGTCGTCGTTATACGGATATTCCTTACCGCCGAGCAGTTTGGTTCCCGCCTCGAGAATCTTTTCCTTCTGTTTCAGATACTCGGATTCGGAGAGAAGGGATTTCAACCGATCCGAAGGAACCAGCCCTTTCCATTCGCCGTGCTGGATTTCGTAAAGCGCGGCCTCCATTCTTTCTTTCGCGTCGGTGAGAATCCATCGATCGGAGGTGCCGGTTTCCACGGGATATTCCTGAAGAATCATATTACAAAAACCGTGTATAGTTGAGATCGTAACTTGATCCAGCTCCCTCGCCTCCTTGTTTAAGCCGGAGCGTATCAATTTCTTTCTCAGCCTTTCCTTCAGTTCTCCGGCCGCCTTTTCGGTGTAGGTAAGGATGAGGATTTCGGTCAAGGGGATCCTATGATGTAGGATCAGATCCCCCACTATCTCCATGATCGTATAGGTTTTTCCGGTTCCCGCCGAGGCTTCTACGAAACAGGATTTAAGCGGGAACGGTTTCGGCAGGGAGGTCACGATTTTTTTCTCCAATCCAAAAAGGGTTTATAAAAATCCTTAGCCCATAAGATCCGGGATTTTAAAATGAGTTCCTTCGTTTTCGGATAGATCCTAAGCAGAGAGGATAGTTCCTCTTTGACGGAGCTAAGTTCCTCCTTTAGATAATTCTCCCATGCGGCTTCGTCGTCGTATTTGGCCGTCCGCTCCGGGGTTTTACTTTTGCCTCCGCCTTGTATCTCGGAAAGATAGTATTTTAAAAACGCCTTTCTCGGAAAAAAGACCGGCTCCTCTTTTACATAATCGGAAACCGCCCTTTCGAAATAATCCAAAGAAACACGCGGATCGGGAATTTCGTATTCCAACGTCAGAATGTTGCCGCTCCTTGAATTTTCGGACGGCCTGGGTTTAAATGAGTATATTTTGAAATTCTCATGAATTGCGGAGAATGCGACCGAGCTTAAAAACGGAAAACTCATCGTCTTCCAATAGTCTTTGTGCGCATAATAGTCGTTCTCCGGTTTGTCCTCCAGCGTTTTGGAAAGGATCCAGTAATATGTTCCGTTCTTTTCCACGACGTGTTCCCATTCGCCGCGAACGTTCAAGGATCTGCCGTCCTTGAGGCGGACCTCAAGTTCGGGAAGTTTTTTACATACGGAATCGGGAAGGCCGGTGTCTCCGAGACTGAGAAACCGGTGATATTTTCCTCCCCGTAAAATCAGATTCCAATTCTTTAATATATCCCCGGTTCTGGAGAGATAGCCGATCAGATCCGCTTCCTTTAGGCCGGCGAACACCGATTGCGGGAATTTGGCGGATGCTTTCCGTTTTTCCAATAACGGAGCGAGGTGGGAGTGGATTTTATCCTCGTTCCAATCCCATCCGCCGCCGGAGATCAACGTCGGAAACATAAGATTGTGGATTTCTCGTAGGATCGAAGTTTCCGCGATCGCGTCCAGATCGAAAAGTTCCTCGTCGGATTTGCGGATCTCCTCTTCCTCCAAATACATTCCCAGTCTTTTTTTGAGATAGGAATCCAGGGGGTCGGTAATGAATTGCGAAAGTTCGCGGATGTCCACGGAAGAGAAATGCGAATCGGCGACGACGGGCGTCAGAGTTTCCGGGTCCTGAAAACGTTTTAGTATATTAGAATTTTTGCGATCTTCGTTCACCCAAACCCGTGAGAAGTCGTAACTGACCAGGCCCTGCGCCATGGTTTGGAACGTATGTTCGTAGCGAGGGCTGTACGGGTGAAGGGGAATCTTTAACGCGTTTTTGACTCCGAAAAACTCCATGATTTCGAAAAGATGCGAGCACGGTTCGAACGTCTTATCCTCCTGAAGATTTTCCCCCACGTAACTCAGAGTCAACGATTCCCGCGCGGAATGAATCGTTTCCCACAATAACGATTCCTGAATTTCCTTTTTGGAAAGATCCCATTCCTCCTTGAAGTCTTTGCGGAGATTGAGACGGGAACGATCCGGAGATCCGGGAAATTTCCCTTCGCCCAATCCCAGTATATAAACGTGCTCGAACGGGATAGGACGCATCGGCTGCAGAAGCGAAATCGTGATTCCACCCGTCAGATACGCGCCTTTGCGATAAGGAATCTGATCGAATATCTGATCCGTTATGAAACGAAGGAGTTCTATGCCCTCCGATTCCGACCGGAATTCTACACCTTCCCATTCTCTCATAGATTGAAGCCAGGTTCGGAAGAGTTTGGCTTCCTGTTCGCGCTCCGAACCGAACTCGAACAGGTTTTCCAGAGAAGTTTTTAGAATATTCTAAAATTCTGAATTAAGTTCCGATTTTTTTCCGGAGAATGCGGAAAGGACCGCGTTTCTGGCTTTTACGACCGCGTCCCAAAATATCGCGATCGCGGCGGAATGTTCGTCGGAGATGCGGTCGACGAGGGGAATTTTGTGGTTTTCCCAGGCGCTTTCCCCGTTCAGGACGGATGACAAACGGATCCTTCTGATCCCGTTGGATATCTGGAACGGATCCCTTTCTCGGCCCGGTTCCTCGTAGCGGATTCCGGATTCTTCGATCAACGTTTCCGATTCCGAAATCGAATCCGCATCGAGCTGCAACTTCTTATGCAGAAGCGGATTTCGCAGAAGACGGAGTAGATCCTCCTTTTTTAAAAATGGGCCGGAACACAGATCCCATAAATTGGTCAAACCGCGATACAACAACGAAGCTTCGTCCGCCTTTATGTCGGTAAGCGAATACGGGATTTTTTTCCGAATCGGAGTCGGACCGGATTTCTGGTCGGACGAGCCCGTTTCCTTTTGTAAAAGGATTCCCCCGTCTAACACCCATTCTACGGCTCCGCGATACGTCCGCATATCCGTAACTAGGACCGCGAAATCAAGATACGTAAGCCGAGGATTTTCGTCCATTTTATAGAGGATATCGTTGGCCACGGCCTCCATTTCCCGATAGGGCGAGGGCGCGTTCCAAAAGCGGACGGAAACGTCCGAAGAGGACGCGTTCGATACTGGGGACCGGACCGGATTTCCCTGCAGCATATTGCGTAGAGCTTCTAACCGTGGAGGATATATATGAGAAGATTCTAATTTTCTTAATTTATATCCGGTCGTTCCGGAGATTCTCGAAACGATGTGAGCCTGAGGAACGGCCCATCGTTCGGGCCCGCTTGTTTCCGCGGCATCCGATTCGCGGACGGATCCGGTATGGAATTGATACAAATGCACCGCGATTCCGTCCTTTTCGGACATGGATTTCAGGATTTCCAAATAAGTGTCGGCGAGATTGGATAGGCAGAATAGATGGACGGAGCGGAACGTCTCGGGATTCCGTTCCGGTTTTTTCGCCGCTTCGCTTAATAAAAATTGGTTCAGGGTGGCAGGCGTTTTGGAATCCAAAAATACGTCCTGATAGACGCGTTTTTCGAACCGGTAGTAGTCCCCTTCCTGCGGAAACGGAGAGGAGCGACGGGAGATTTTAGGAATCGAAATCCCTTTTTCCTTGGCCCACGACTCGATCCAGGCGGACCTATTGAGTTCGTAATCCTTGAGAAGGGAAGTCAGCGTAGCGGAGAGGGAGAAGGCGCGGGGAATACTTCGCAAAAAAACATTCAAAAATTCGAATTCGTTTTCCTCCCTTTTTCGCAGAAGATAGGAAAGGACTTTTTTCTGATTCGCTTCCTGACTCGGAAACGGTCTTTGCGACGGATCGTATTTCATACCCGCCCGACGACAGTAATATTCCTCCAGGGTTTTTTCCAAAAAGAGAAACCGCACGTTGGTCGACAAACCTCCGATGCGGGCGAGATTCAAGTTGAGCCAGAGTTTCATGTTCGCGCTCGGGACCACGATGACGGGCGCCCGTAGCGGTGAACTTTTTTGTTCTTCTAAGATATTCTTGGAAAGTTCCAGAGCGATGTCTTGGAGGGATAGACTTGTTACGTGTATAATCGACAAACGGTTCCTCTGGAATACTTTCCTGAAACGAGCATTCCCGTAAAAGCTCGGCTTGGCAAGTAATTCCATTCTCCGAACCGAACGTAAAATCCCTTGTCTTTCCCGATGCGGACGGAATTCTGATCAGGATGTCCTCCCTTTCGGAATTGAAAACCCTTTTCGGAATCGAAACGTTTCGCTCCTCCCAACAAGAAATCATAGAACATACGATCGCCGGAAATCATTCCCTCGTCGTGATGCCGACCGGCACGGGTAAGTCGCTTTGTTTTCAGATTCCGGCTCTTTTATTCGAAGGTCTTACGATCGTAATTTCGCCCTTGATCGCACTTATGCAGGATCAGATCATCAAACTGGAACGACTGGGTGTGGACGCCTCTTTCATCAATTCGTCCCTTTCCAAATCGGAACGGTCGGATCGATATAGAAATCTGAAGATCGGAAGATATAAAATACTTTATGTTTCCCCGGAACGTTTTCGGAAGAGCGAATTTTTGGACGCGCTTAAAGAAAGAAAGGTTTCGCTTCTTGCGATCGACGAAGCGCATTGTGTCAGTCAATGGGGGCACGATTTCAGACCGGATTATTCCAAGATCGCGGAGTTCCGCGAAATCCTGGGGAGGCCGACCGTGATCGCGTTAACCGCCACCGCGACCGAAGAAATCCGCGGTGATATAATCCGTCAGATCGGTTTGAAGGAGGAGGAGATCACGGTCTTCAACGAAGGGATCTGCAGGCCGAATCTTTTTTTGGACGTTCGTACGTTCGTCGATGAACCCTCCAAAACGGACGCGATCGTGAAACTTCTCAAAGAAAAAAAGGGAAGTACGATCGTATATTTCAATCTGATTCAGAATCTGAAAAAATTCGGGGAAAGATTGGACGTCGAAAAAATCCAACATCGGATCTATCACGGCCGCTTGGATCCGGATCAACGGAGAAAAATCCAGAAGAGTTTTTTGAATTCCGAAAATACGATTCTGTTGGCGACGAACGCGTTCGGGATGGGCGTAGACAAACCCGACATCAGAACCGTGATCCACGCCGAACTTCCCTCCTCGTTGGAAAGTTATTATCAGGAAATCGGCAGGGCCGGAAGAGACGGCGACGCATCGGATTGTCACGCATTCTATCATCAGGACGACCTTACGGTGCTCATGGATTTTATAGAATGGCAGAATCCGGATCCGAAGTTTATAACGCGCGTTTATCGAACGATGGAACAACTCGGCGAAAGACTGTCTTCCATGAATTACGACGAATTGCAGGCGCAGGTCGTGCACAAAAACCGCGGGGACCACAGACTGCAGACGGTTTTGAATCTTTTCGATAGATACGGAGTGACTTCGGGAGAATGGGAAAAGGGTTCCCTCGTCTTGACGGGGGTTCTTCCGTCCGAACTCCTTTCCGAAGAGGATTCCGACGCCAAAAAGAAGCGGAGTCTGAATCGTCTTTATCGGATGATGATGTATCTAAAATCGGAACGCTGTAGAAGGGAATTCGTATACGAGTATTTCGGCGCAAAATTTACTACATGCGAAAATTGTGATATATGCGAGACCTGAGATGGAGAACCGTTTTAGTTCGGTTTCGGCCGTTTCGTATGCCAGTCGGTCGAAGACTGGAATAGATTCGATAAATGGAATATGTTTTTCCCATCGTCGTTGGGACCTATTACTTGAAATCCGATCGGTAATCCGTTCCGATCGCGTCCGCAAGGAAGGCTGATCGCGGGCAGACCGTAGTAATTGCAGAAAAAAGTATTTTCGGGGGAAAGGGCCATCGGTCCGTTTTTAACGGCTTCTTTTATGGTCGGAACACCGGCCGTAACCGTGGGTAATATCAGTAAATCGTAATTTTTGAAAACGATTTCGGAGAATTTCTCCCGATCCTTCTTTATGTTTCTCGTGTCGAAGGAAGGGGAAAAGGGGATTTCCGTTTCTTCGACAAGATGTCCGAGCGATCGAAGTAGATTCGCGGCTTCCTGAAACGCGGATTCGACGTTTTTCTCCGCTTTTCTGTTTCTAACCATTCCGATTTTATACGCCGAACCGCGCTTCGGACTCTCCCGCTTTACCGTAGTCTCTCCGTTTCCATTTTCCTTTTTCGAGGAGAGGATTCCGAATACGATCTCGGCGTCGCGCGCGCTTCCGGCCGTAATCGAAATTTGGGAAAGATAAAGGATACTTTCCTCAACGGGAAGTCCTTCCAATATTCCATGCATATCGATCGTTCCCGGTCCGGATTTGAATCCTGTCACTCCGCAACAGGACGCGGGGAGACGGCATGAACCGATCGCGTCCGTATCGATCGTCGCATAACACATATTTGTTGCTACGGCCGCCGATCCGCCCGAGGACCCTCCGGCGATGTAATCCGTATTCCAAGGATTGTGAACGCTTCCGTAATGACTCACGGCGGACGTGGTTCCCATGGCTAGTTCGTGGAGATTGGTTTTTCCGATCAGTATAGCTCCCGCGTCTTTGAGCAAGGTTACTGCGTGTGCGTCCTTTTGCGGAATCCGATTTTGGAACCGCGAAAACGCTGCCGTGGTTTTGACTCCCGCGGTGTCGAACATATCCTTAACGCCGATCGGAATCCCGTGCAGGGGACCTTTCCAAAATCCGTTCGCGATCTCCGTTTCGATTTTTTCCGCTTCCGCGATAGCGCTTTCGGAGTTTACAGTGATGAATGCGTTCAACTTTGGATTCAACTTCTCGATTCTACTCAGACATTGTCTCACCAAATCCACGGGAGAAATTATTCCTTCCCGCAATAATTCGCTTGTCTGCGCTATATTCGGGAAGGTTTCGCTCATCGTTTACTTCTTAAATAGAAAACGGTCCACGGAATATCGCCCGCTTCCCAAGGAGAATATCACGCTCGACAAAAGAAGATAAACGAGCGGGAGAATTTTTACCTGGAACGGATCGTTCGCATGTGCGAGGAAGAATGCGACGGCCATCGTGATGGATATCGGAATCACCGTCAGACGGGTGAGTAATCCGATCGCGACGAAAATTCCGCAGAAGAATTCCGCGAAAACCACCAATGCGAGGGAGGTTTTGACTCCGATTCCGATCAGGTCCGGAAATACTGCGGTGATCTGCTCAAAGGCGAAAAGTTTCGGAGATCCGTGATACACGAACATACATCCGAATATCAATCTTAACAGGAGAGAGGCGACATCGACGTTTAACGGCTGGGTTCCCAATATTTTTTCTTTCATTTTTTCCTTCTGAAATCAGAATAAAAGGGATTGTATAAGATAAATATAATCCTCTTGCATTCTGATTTTTGAATATTCTTTCGGAGGTTGGCTTTTCCCATCTTTCGAGGAGGAGCCCGTTCTCCGTTTTTGCGATCTTTTGTCTCCGTTCGTTTTTGAGGAATCGGAAAACGATTTCCGGTATGCGGGATGGAAAAGGAGTTTTCCTTTCTTCTTATGTGTGTTTTCTTCCTTATGGGATGGCGTTTGTGCCGATTCGTTTTTCGGTTTCATCGGAGTTTGCGGATTTCGGTTCGTTAGAGTTTATATCTTAGACTTTTTCAATTCGATTTCGAATTTTTCCAGACTTTGCGTCCAACCCTCGATCATTCCCATCTTGCGGAAGACGTCGCGGACTTCGTCGGATTGAAAACCGGTAACGATCGTCACTTTGGTCCTTTCGCCGACGTCTTCGAACGTCACCGTGACTTTGGAATCCGTGGAAGTGTTCTCCGGGTCCTTCAGATTTTGATGAAGAAATTCCAGCCATTCGGCGGGATGTTCCTCCACGACGTCCGTATGTACGATCCTTTCGTTCTCCACGATCTCCAAAAACACGCCTGTGACGGGATAATCGATCCCTTCCGGAGAGCGCATAACGTATCTATATTTTCCGCCGACGCGCAGGTCGATTTCACAGACCGGATTGGTGTATTCCCTTGGCCCGAACCATTGCGCCACATGTTTGGGCTCGGTCCAAACCTTATAAACGAGCGCTCGGGGCGCGTCGAAAATTCTGGTTAGAACCAATTCTCCCGGAGGAGTCCGTACGGTTACCGGATTTTCCTCTTTCACGTTTCCTCGTTTTTTTCGAGATTTTTGCGCATTACAACCACGGAAACCGCCAGAAGAATCGAGATCGCGGCGCAGATGATCGATACTATCTGGAGCGAATCCGTGAACGCGTCTTTCGCGGCACCTAACAGCGACAAGCTGATCTGCTCCGGAAGCCCCTTCGCGACGGATACAGCTGCGCCTAACGTTCCTTGCGCCGTCTGCACCACCGTCGGATCCACTCCTTGTGCGGAAATCACGTCCATTCTGCTTCTATAAACCGCCGTTCCTATACTTCCCAGCACCGCGATTCCCAATACTCCGCCGAACTCGGCCCCGGTCTCGGAGATCGAAGCGGCGACCCCCGCTTTTTCAGGCGGGGCCGCTCCGACGATGATATCCGTTCCCAAAATCACGACGGCGCAGATTCCCAACGAAAGGACTATGGAACCTAACACGATATAGGCGAGCCCGGAATGGTCGTTAACGAGGGAGTAAAATGCGAAACCGATCGCGGTCAGTATCAATCCTCCGATGACTACGAATACGGGACGGACTTTCCTGACGATCATAGGAACCGTCAGCGAGCCGACGACGTTTCCGGCGGCGGAAGGCAGAGTCCAAAGTCCAGCTTCCAACGGCGATAAGCCGAGGACCAACTGGAGGTATTGCGCGATAAAAAGAAAACTTCCTAATCCGACGAAGATGGTGAGAGTGTTCGCGATCAACGCGGCGTTAAACGCCGGAGATTCGAACAGTTTGAGATCGATCAAAGGATCGGTTAACGTCTTTTGTCTTCGTACGAACCAGATTCCGATTCCGGATCCGATCAAAATGTAGAGGGAGGGAAGGATTCCCCATCCGTGTTCCGCGACCTGTTTTAATCCGTAGATGACGGTAAGAACGGACGTCAAGGAAAGAAACGCGCTCGGCAAATCCAGTTTTCCTGCGTTCGGATCCTTGAACTCCGGTAGAAGTTTCGGACCCATGATCAATAATAGGATCATCACCGGAACGCTTAAAAGAAACACCGATCCCCACCAGAAATGTTCGAGAAGGACACCTCCGACTAACGGTCCTATGGCGCCGCCTACGGAGAAGCTGGTTCCCCAGATTCCGATCGCGACCGTTCTCTGATTGGCGTCCAGGAACATATTTCGAATGAGGGATAAGGTGGAAGGGGCGAGCGTGGCCGCCGTGATTCCCAATAATGCCCTCGTCGCGATCAGCATTTCCGCGGTCTTCGAAAACGCCGCCAACACCGACGCCACTCCGAAGGCGGCTGCGCCGATCATCAGAAGTTTTCTTCTGCCGATTCGATCGCCTAACGTGCCCATGGTGACTAAAAACCCGGCCACAAGAAATCCGTATATGTCAACGATCCAAAGAAGTTGGGAACCGGTGGGTTTCAAATCCTCGGTCAAATGAGGAACCGCCAAGTAAAGAACCGTCAAGTCCATCGCGTATAAAAGACAGGGAAGTGCTATGACCGCGAGGCCGATCCATTCCTTTCGTCCCGCGAGATTCGTATTCGTTTGTTTCATGTTTGTTGCTTCTTACGTTGTTTGATAATGGGGCGGAACGTTCCCGGATCGGAACGTTTTTATCCGCCTCGATTTTTTATTCTATTTCGAATCGCTTGAGACGGGATCTTTCGCCTAAATCGCCGCAACGACGTTAGACGGCATTCGTCATTCCCGCCAGTTCCGTTTCCAGTTTGTCGAAGTTCTCCTCGTTCCCCTGAACGACGTACTTTTTGGATCTTTCGCATTCCTCCGCGGTTTCGAATAACATTCGAAAGGTGACCTTCGTCTTTCGGGAAGATTCCTCTTCGAACGTAGTCGTCACGCGGAATTTGTGGCCCGAAATGTGATCGAACACGAGTTTTTCCGCCGGAACGATCGAGACGAAAACGCTGTGGTTCGGATAATCCGTTCCGTCCGGTCCGTGCATCGTAAAACGCCAGTTTCCTCCCGGTCTGAGATCGTATTCGTAAAAGGTGTTCGTAAAACCCTTCGGTCCCCACCAACGTTGCAGGTGATTCGGATCGGTCCAAGCACGGAAGGCGGTCTCTTTGGACGCGTTTACGATTCGAACGCTGACAACTTCCCGCTCCGAATCCGTAGCCGTATTTTTCGGATCGCTCATGTAATTCTCCTTATTTCGTTATTTCGTTTCCGCTATGTTTTTGATGGAATTTAACCCCTTATCGAAGTCTTCCCCGATCATCGCGTCCATATCTAAGAACAAACATAAGACTTTGGAAAAGATATGGTTCGGTCCGTGCATCGCCCAGGTGACTTCGTTTCCTCCGTCCTTCGGCGAGATCGTGAACTCCGCCGTATTGTGGGCTTCGAACGGTTCCAAAAAATCCAACTTGATCACGATCTTAGAGGGAGAATCGGCGGCTGTGATTTCCATACGACCTTTCCCTATATCGCTGTTGCCGGACCATTCGTATATCGATCCCAAACCGTTCGGCGAACCGCTGTAGGAACGCTGCATGTTCGGATCCAACTTCTCCCAAGGAGACCACTTTCCCCAGGAATGAAAGTCGACGATGAGCGCGAATATTTTTTCCGCCGGAGCGTCGATTTTCAGGGAACGTTGGTAGTGAACGGTATCCGGTTTCGTCGAAGCGTAGGCTAACGTTCCTAAGACGAATAGGATTAGAAGCCCCGCGACGGAGGCCAGAACGGATTTGAGTTTGGACATAAAATTCTCCCTTTCTAATCGGATTATAGTTTTTCGAGGTATTCGCGGAGGCGTCCCATCGTCTGATTGAGTCCTTCCACGGCGCCGTATTTGTCGACGACCTCGTTTCTTTGTTCTGCGGTTTTGAACAACATTCTCATTTCGATTTTCGTTTTCCCGTCTTCTTCCGTAAAGAGCACGGTCACTTCGAAATCTCCTGGATGATCCTCCATATCGGAACCGTGTTTATACACCAGTTTTTCCGGGCGGATCACTTCGAGATACGTGATCAGGTTCGGATAATCCGTTCCGTCGGCTCCGTGCATGACGAATTTCCAGACACCGCCGGGTTCGACTTCCATCGTTTCGATCGTGTTCGTGAAACCGTTCGGTCCCCACCAGTGGACTATGTGTTCCGGATCGGTCCACATCTGATACACCAGGCTTCTCGGAGCGTCGAAGATCCGAACCGCGACTATTTCGCGGTCGGCCGTGCTCGAAGAGTTGTTAGCGATACTCATTATGATCTCCTAATATATTAGAGTTTTAATATTTATTTTCGGGAAAGAGTTTCTTCCAGTTTGTCGAAGGATTGGTTCCATCCGGCGCCGGTCATTTCCGACATTTCTCCGGCAGGCAATCCGGCGTGTCTCAAGGTCATCTTGGTTTTTCCCTCGAATTCCTCGAAATGGACGGATACGATCAATTCCTCCGGAAAATCGGGGATTCCGTAATACGAAGCGGGAACCGGATTCCCGTCCTTATCCGCGAAATGATCGGTGAACACGATCTTTTCGGGAGGGACGAATTCCAGGAATTTTCCCGTACTCCAGAATTCCTGTCCCTCGGCGGAGAGCATTCCGAAGTGATACTTTCCGCCGACGTGCGGTTCCAACTTGCAGCCGGGAGAAGTGAAATCCTTCGGCCCCCACCAGCTCATCAGCCTTTCCGGTTCGGTCCAGGCTTTGAAAACCAGTTCTCTGGGTGCGTCGAAGATCCTGACAATCACCAGTTCGTTTTTCGTTTCGTCGAGTTTATTCATAAAATGCTCCGTTTCGGCCTATTATATTATTAAAATTTAATATAATATTCTTTTATAGATGCCAAACTCCTTCCAGTCTTCTGCTTGCGGGTCTCAGCGCCCAGGAGAGCGCGACGAGAACGAGTCCGATCAACGGCATGATTATATGGAACGTTTCAAGTCCGCTGACCGCGCAGGAATAGGACGCCGCGGTCAGGTTGATGAACATTCCGGCATAAGCCCATTCTTTGACCAAGGCGAGACGTGGCGCGGCGATCGCGACCGCTCCGAGAAATTTCCAAAACCCCAGAAGGCTGACGAAGTAGAGCGGATATCCCAACTGCGACATTCCCGCCACGACTTCCGGTCCTTGATGGATATAGGAGAATCCCGCGAAGGCGTAATTGAGCGCCGTAAGGGCGGTGGTGATCCAATATACGATATTTTTAATTTTGTCCTGATTCATGATCGACGTTCCTTTCTTGTATTGTTTTTTGCTGCAGTTCCCGCAAATACTCGTCCAACCGGTCGAACCGGGCTTCCCAGATTTGTCGGTAATCGTCCAGCCAATCCGCCACTTCCTTCAACGGGCCTGCTTCCAGGCGGGAAGGTCTCCACTGCGCTTCCTTCCCTCGTGAAATCAAACCGGCTCTTTCCAAAACTTTCAGGTGTTTTGTGATCGCCGGAAGACTCATGGCAAACGGTTCCGCCAATTGTTTTACGGTGACTTCTCCATAACGCAGCGTAGCCAAAATTTTACGCCGAGTCGGGTCTGCCAGGGCTGCAAAAGTAAGGCTGAGTGGATCCGTGGTAGCTTCTTGTTGAACCATATGGTTAATTAACCTTTAGGTTAAATTATAGAAATCGGATCCAAACGTCAAGCTCTTTGTTATAAAAAAGTTATCCTTAAGGGATGGGCCGGAAGAAGCCTCCGGAGAATACCCTCAAATTCAAGGCTTGTCCACTCGAATTCGGTTTTGCATTTTATAGGAAGATTCTGCTGGAAATCGTCGGGGCTATGACGACCCTTTGAATCATGTCCAACCCAATGTCTTCGGTAGAACCTTGGTCCTTAGTCGCGGAAGGTTACGCGAAAAATACGAAACAGTTTTTGGCGGCTTACTCCCGGAAAGCCGCGGATTGGATCGCTCCGGGGGCGAACGACGTAATTCTCGACGTGGCCGCAGGTCCGGGAACGCTTGCCATTCCGCTGAGCCGATCGGTAAAAACGGTCCACGCGATCGATTTTTCGGAAAAGATGATCGATCAGTTGAAGATCGGAATTGCGGAAACGAATTCCGACAACGTGATCGCCGAAGTGATGGACGGACAAAATCTGCGTTTTGCGGAGAACGGTTTCGACGCGGCGTTTTCCATGTTCGGTTTAATGTTTTTTCCCGATAAACGGAAGGGTTTAACGGAGATTTATCGCGTTTTAAAACCTGGAAAACGCGCGGCGATCTCCAGTTGGGCCCCCGTTTCACGTTCCCCTTTGATGCAACTTCTGTTCGGAGCGTTGCGCGCGGCCAATCCGGAGATTCCCTCCCCGCAAACCAATATCGCAAGTCTGGAGAATCCGGATTACTTTCGGGAACAATTCGCCCTTGCAGGTTTTACGGAAATCGAAATCGTTCCTTTTTCCAATTCGATCGAAGTGAAGGGAGCGGAGGAATTTCTGGAGACGATGATCGAAGGCAACGCCCCTTTACAATGGATGAAACGAAATATGGACGGAACGGCTTGGATCGAAAAAAAGAGGATCATGCTTTCCTATCTTAAGGAAAATCTTTCCGAACTTCCCGCATCCCTTTCCTCCGAGGCTTATATCGGGATCGCTAAAAAACCGTGATCGAAATTCTCATCGTATAAGGTCCTCCGAAAATCCGCGGCGCATCGTGTTTTCGGTCACGGTTACCGCTTCCAGAAAACTTTTGAGATAATCGGGACCGCCGGCTTTCGCGCCCACTCCGGAAAGTTTATAACCTCCGAACGGTTGTCTTTCCACGATCGCTCCGGTGATGGATCTGTTTACGTAAAAATTTCCCGCTTCGATTTTGGATTTCGCCTCTTCGATGTGATGCGGATTTCTGGAATACAATCCCGCGGTTAACGCATAATCGGAGTTATTCGCCGATCGGATCGCTTGTTCGAAGGAAGGAACACGCAAGAGCGTAACGAACGGACCGAAGAATTCCCTTTGAAGAAGTTCCGAATCCTCGTTTTTCTCTTCGAAGATCGTCGGAGAAACGTAGTTGCCGATCCGTTTTAATTCGTCCGAAAGTTCGGTTTCGAAGATGATCCGATCCTTGTGTCTGCGTCTTACGTCTTCGAGTCTGGTTCTCGCTTCCGCATCGATGACCGGCCCTACTTTCGATGATAATTCCTCGGGAGGTCCCATCCTTAAGGAAGCGGCCGCTTCCGTGAATCTGGATTTGAACGTATCGTAGCAGGAATCCAACACGATCACTCGGGAAAGCGCGCTGCACTTTTGTCCCTGAAATCCGAACGCGGAATGGATCGCTCCCTCCACGGCTTGATCCAGATCCGCGTCCGAATCGACGATGATCGGATTTTTGCCGCCCATTTCGCATAACGCGCGTTTAATGATTTTAGTTTCCGCGTTTACTTCGGCGCATTCCCGGAGAATGGATAGACCTACTTCCCGCGAACCGGTGAAATTGATCACCGACACCGACGGATGTTTGACGAGTGCCGCTCCGATCGTCTCTCCCTTACCCGGTAAAAGATGAAAGATTCCCTCGGGAACTCCCGCGCGCAGGAAAAGTTCGTATATTCTGTAAGCGGTCGCCGAGGATTGTTCCGCCGGTTTTAACAACACCGCATTTCCGCATACGAGAGGAGCGGCGCACATTCCCGTCAGGATCGCAGCAGGAAAATTCCAGGGTGCGATCACGCCGACGATACCTTTCGGTTTGTAGAAATATCTGTTCTCCTCTCCGGGAAGACGCACCGATCGTCCGGGAAAAATCCTTTCATACTCCGATGCGTAGTATCTGCAGAAGTCGATCGCTTCCACTATGTCGGCCTCCGCTTCCGGCACGGTTTTTCCCGTCTCCAAAAGCATCAAAGCGCAGAGTTCGTTTCTGTGTTCGTTTAACAAATCTCCCGCTTTCAAAAGGATTTCGATCCTACGTTCGGCACCGAAATCCTTCCATACGTCCAACCCGTCTTTGGAGCATCGAACGGCTTCCGCGAGGACGTGTTCATCCGATAACGAATACTCGGATACGATTTCGGAGGAACGCGACGGATTCGAATGGACGTCCGTCTTTAGATCGGAAATTTTTTTCCCGTTTACGACCGCCGGTACGAATACGGGGAATCCGTTTCTCGTTTTTAGGACCGTTTCCCGTATCCAGTTTCGATGGATCTCTTTAGAAAAATCACGCGTCGGTTCGTTGAGGAAAGGTTTCATTCGTTTGATCCTCCGGGATCGGACAATAAAGTTTCGAAGTTCGTTCTTCCGGTGATTAAGTTCTGTAAAAAACCCTGATTGGACGTGTTCTCAAGAAGCCTTCTTACTAGATACGCCATACCGGGCAACATGAGACCGAGGGGAGTGTATTCCCTCACGCGATAACCCATGGAGGAGAACACGATCTTGTAGGAATCGGCCATTCCGTATAACATCTGTATTTCGAAATCCCGTTTGGAAAGTCCCTTCGATTCCGCGTAGGAGAGAAGGTAGGCGAGGCTTCGGACGTTATGGGAGGCGAAGGCGCTCAACACGCGGGGAAAGGAATCCATCAGCAATCTTCCGCATCGTTCGTAGTTGGCGTCCGTCTCACGTTTGTTTTCGTACACCGGAATTTCCCATCCCCTTTCCCGGGCCCTTATCACCTCGTACTCCCAATACGCGCCTTTGACCAGACGGACAGTGATCGGGGTTTTTCTATTTTTAGAATATTCTAATATTCTTTTTAAATCGTTTTCGGATTCCCTGAGGTAGGTTTGGATCACGACTCCGAAATGGGGATAGTCGGCGAAATCCGGCTCGGAGAATATCTCCTCCGCGAGAGTCAGAAGTACGTCCTTGTAATCGGATTGTTCCGCGTCCAAGTTGGCGAAGTAGCCGTTTTCTTTGGCCGTTCGTAGGATCGGCCGCAAACGTTCCTTTAGTGCGGAGATCGATTCTTCTTTGGCCAAGGAGGATATCTGCGAATACAAACTCGAACATTTCACCGATACGTTGACGAACGGGCTTCGACCGTATCCGGTCGTTTCCGATCCGGAAAAACGTCCGATGTTCCGCAACAGTTCCAAATATTGTTTTTGATAAGCGACGGCTTCCTTTTCGGACAACGCGGCTTCTCCGAGAACGTCCAAGGTGAAAACGTTCCCTTTCGCACGGATTCGTTTCAGATTCGCATCGGCCGTTTTTAGATCCCGTCCTGCGATGAAATTTCCGGAGGCGCGTCCCACCGCGAAACGCACGAAGCCGCCGAATAAAACCGAAATCGGAAAAAGGGACGCGTAAAAACGGAGGGTTTTCCGGATCCAGGCGGGAATTCCGGAATCTTCGCTTAACAGGTATAATACGAAATGTTCGGTGATTTCACGGTTCGATCGAAGGGAAGGAAGGACGTCCACAAAACGGAAAAGTTCGAGTTTCAGTTTCGGATAACGGAAGGAGAGCTCCAGGAATTTTCTCACCCAGAACAGTCCGCTGAAAAATCGGGAAGATCTCCGTTCGCTTTGGTCGAAGATTTTCAAACCGAGATTGCGTGTTGTCGTTTCCAAGTCGCGGGACGGAATCGTAATCATCTTGTCACCTACCGGAAATATTCAAAAAAAGGAATTTAGTTCGCGATCCTTTTCGATCGATCCGGATGAATTCGATGATAAACGATTCCGCGAGGAATCGAAATAGAAAACCACAAAAACGGTTTCTTTTTTAAATCTCGGTGACAACTTTTACGCCGAACCCGGCCGCCTCCGGGTAAAAAGGTTCCGCTCCTTGGGATTCTCCGCGTCCCGTCGCGCGTTACGATCGGTCCCGTTCCTATTTTTTCCACCGTTCGGCGAACTCGATCCTTTCCAACGTGGTCGGATGCGAATGATAATAAATCACTTCCGCACGATGAGGATTCAAACGGGATCGGTTGTCCTTGGCGAGTTTGACTTCGGTGCCGATGAAGGATTTTTTATCGCCGGTCAGAACCAGAGCCTCCGCATCCGCCTGCGTTTCCTGAAAACGGCTGATCGCGCTCCAAGCTGGTCTCGTCAACGAACCGAAAAGGGAAAGCAACAGGAATAAAAACGGCAAGGTGGAAGGGGAATATAATTCCTTTAAGGGAACGGAGCCTTCCTTTTTGAATTTTACGAACAGATAACCTAGGAAAAAACAAAGCAGGATCGTCTCCAACGCGTCGAGCGCGATGTCCTTGACCTGGTGATCGTGGGTCCAATGTCCGATCTCGTGTCCCAACACACTTATAATTTCGTCTTCGGTGTGGTTTTGGATCAGGGTATCGTATAAAAATATCTTTCTGCTTTCACCCCAACCCGTAAAATACGCGTTCGTATGACCGGAATATCTGCTTTCGTCGATGACGTATACGTTTTCCACGCGTATTTTTGCCGTTTCGCATAACGCGTTGATTTTGTTTTTGAGGCTTCCTTCCCCGATCGGTTTGTAATCGTAAAACAAAGGTGTGATCAGGATCGGGAATAATACGGAGAACAACAATCCCAAGACCAGAGAGGCGATCGGTACCAGGAATCTCCACGCGTTCTCGAATTTTTTGAGTATGAAGGCCACACACAACACCCCCAAACCTCCGCCGACGATTCCGAGTCCCAGGGATTTGCCCGTATAGATCAACCACTCCGCAAAGGTCATCTTGGAGAATCCAAAACGATGTTCGAGCACGAATCCGAAATAGTATTGGAAGGGGATGGACAACAGAAATTGAACGGCGCTAAACGCGAAAAAGAATAATAAAACCGTAATATAAAATCGACCGCCCGTCTTTTCGGAGATCTTCTCCTCCAAGCGCACCGAAGCCGGGGTGAACACGAAAATTCCGGCTACGACGAAATCGATCAGATCTGACAAAACGGAAGCGAAAAATCCGCTTCTGGAGTATTCGATTCCTTTGAGTATATCCTCTTCGGTGAAGTATTTCAGGATCCGTTCCCTCAGTTCGGAGGACGTATCCCCTTCGAAGGAAAAATATTTCATCGTCAGCGTGAATCCGATTTGAATCACATAAAAGAAAAATAGTACTGTTCTTAGTTTCATTCTATTCCGCGGTTCGTTGTTTGCGATAGGCGAAACGATCCTAAATCGGAGCGTTCGGGTCAATTCATTTCCGCAGATCGGCCAATATCTCGTAGGAACGGAGACGGGCCTGAAAATCGTATACCATCGTATTAACGATCAATTCGTCCGCCCGGGTTTTTTCGAGGAAGTCCTCCAGTTTTCCGCGAAGCGTCTCAGGAGAACCGCTCATCGACGCGCGCAAACGTTCCGCAACCGCGGCCTTTTCCGTTTCGTTTACGTACTGCGAAAGATCGTCCACGGGTGGTCCGAGGGGTTGGGGCCGCCCTTTGATCAGACTCAAAAAACTCAGGATTTGCGAGGTGGATAATTTTTCCGCTTCCCTATCCGTGTCGGCGGCGAAAATCCCCACTCCGATCATTGCATATGGTTTTTCTAATATTCCGGAAGGTTGAAATACTTTTCTGTATATTTCGAGCGCGTGCATCATATGTTCCGGAGCGAAGTGCGCCGCGAAACTGAACGGCAACCCGAGTCTTCCGGCGAGTTCGGCGCTGTAAAGACTGGAGCCCAAAAGCCAGATCGGAATGTCGAGTCCGTTTCCGGGAACGGCGCGTACCCTTTGTCCGGGCGCGGCTTCCGAAAGGAAAAATCGAAGTTCCTCCAATAGTTCGGGGAACTCCATGCCGCCGATCGCGGCCTCTCTACGTAACGCCCGCGCAGTCAGCTGATCCGTCCCTGGCGCCCTTCCTAATCCGAGGTCGATCCTTCCCGGATATAACGTTTCCAATGTTCCGAACTGTTCCGCGATTACGAGGGGCGCGTGATTGGGGAGCATGATTCCCCCCGATCCCACCCGGATTTTTTCCGTACCTGCCGCGATATAACCGATCAGAATCGAAGTCGCGGAACTTCCGATACCGGGCATATTGTGATGTTCCGCGAGCCAGAAGCGTTTGTAGCCGAGGGCTTCCGTTCGCCTTGCAAGTGTTAGGCTATTTTCGAAGGATCGGGAAACGTCGCTTCCTTGAACGATGGGGGAAAGATCTAATACGGATAATTCTACTTCGGAGAGTCTGCTCATGTTTTTTCGAGGCGTATCCAGGCGGTGGAGAGGATCCTTCGACCGCGCGAAGTACGATGTCGCTTTATCGGATGTTAGACTCGAACGAATTCCGGATCGTATCTCTTTCGTATAAAACCCGCGGAATTTTCATTCGGATCCGTTCCGAGTCGATTCGAAGGGATGAAAATTCTTTACAGACGAGGAGCGTCCATGTGAAATGAACGTTAATTTTATGTCGACCGCTATCCCCGAAAAACAATGGCCCGCAAGCGAGATCGTAAAGGATCTCTCCGAACTCAGAAATAAGTCCCCGCTTACGCACGTGATCACCAATATCGTGGTCACCAATTGGACCGCGAACGTACTTTTGGCGGTAGGCGCTTCTCCCGCTATGGTGATCGCGGAGGAGGAGGTCGGTGAGTTTGCCGGGATCGCGAGCGGAGTTTTGATCAATGTGGGGACCGTTACGAATACGGACTCGAAAGCGATGCGTGTCGCCGCCGCCGCCGCCCAAAAGGCGGGAACTCCTTGGGTGATCGATCCGGTCGCCGCGGGCGCCTTGCGTTTTCGTACGGATCTTGCGAAAGAGCTTTTAGAATATAAACCCAGCGTCATCCGAGGAAATGCGTCCGAAATACTCGCGTTAGGCGGTGTGATCGGAGGGGGGAAGGGCGTGGATTCCACGGCCCGGTCTTCGGAGGCGATTTCGGCTGCGAAAGATCTGGCGGTTCGAACCGGGGCCGTCGTTGCGGTGAGCGGAGAAACGGATTACGTGACCGACGGAAAAGATACGATCGCGGTTCCGGGAGGACATCCGCTTATGACCAAGGTGACCGGCGTCGGATGTTCCCTCGGTGCAGTGATGGCTTCCTTTTTGGGAATTCAAAAGGACCCCTTACGGGCGGCGGTTTCGGCTTCCGCCGTTTTCGCGATCGCAGGATCCGGAGCCGGAAGGGATGCGAAAGGAACCGGAAGTTTTGCCGCCGCGTTTTTGGATCGATTGACCCTTCTCTCCGAAGACAATTTCTAACCTAAAGAAGTATTCGATTTTTCTCATATAATACGGACGATCCGCGGTCGGTTCGAAAATTCCGTTTCTCCGTTCCGATTTCGGAAAAACATTTGTATTTTGCGGAATCGATCGAAATATATCCCCCGTTTCAGGGAGAAATTACTTCAAAGTGAAATTGGAACGTTTTCTTTTTTGGGATAAGATCGATCGAATTTACGGAAGAAGGGATTACCTGACGCGGAATCGGGCGAGGCATCTATACGCCATGAATCTGGTCATATTCTTCGTCTCGGCCGCGGCTTGTCTCGTGTATATACGCCAAGGTCTTAGGGTGGGGTTTTTGATCTTCGGAATTTCGGCCTTGATTTCGGTCGCGCTGATGTTTCTCAACAAACTCGACGCGGCGGTAAAAGCCATCCTTTATCTCAGTCTCGTCGCCCTTACGTTCGGTCTTTTTTTCGGAATGCAGAACGGAAACATCTACTTTTCGATGGCGACGATCATCATTCTGTTTCTGCATTTCTCCAATATAAAACAGACCATCTTAGTTTCTGCATATACCGGAACTTTAATGTCTTATCGTTTATATCTTTATTGGGGAGGCGGTCAGATATCCTCTGCGTTCGTCTTCGATACTATCTTTAAGTTCATCCTTTTCTGCACGATCGCCATCATCACCGTTAGGGTGCTGAGTTCCCATAATAAGGAGAAGGAGATTTTTATACGCGAAATCCATCACAGGGTCAAAAACAATCTGCAGATATTGAGCGGATTCGCCAATCTCCATCGTGACGCTGACGGGCCGGGCGGAACGAGACAGATCAGCAATTTCAACGATAGAATTCTGATGTTGTCGCGCGTGCACGACGCGATCTACAAAATGGAGACGGATTACGAAGTCGATCTCAACGTGATCCTCCGCGAGATAGTGCTTTTGAATTCGCGCGACGGCTTGGGAGAAAATGTCCGGTTGATAACGGGAGAAACCCCGTCCCCGTTGAGCATCGAAATATCGGTTCCGTTCGCCATGATCGCGTACGAACTGTTGAACAACGCCCTTCTCCACAGCTCGTACGAGACGGATAACTTCCCGATTCTCGTCGAATTAAAATTTACGGAAGGGAAATACGTCTTTTCGGTCAGCGATCGCGGACCGGGAATCGGAAAAGATTCCGTTTGGTCCGATCCAAAGACGACCGGATTCACCCTGATTTCCGTGATGACGAAACAATTGAAGGGGAATTTCAGGATCGAATCGGGCGAATTCGGAGTTCGCGCGGTCGTCGAATTTTCGAATCAGGACGCGTTCGCGACCTTGTTGGACGAAACAGGTCCGCTTTGAATATTCTAATTTTCTAATTTATTGGCGGGTTCGCGGAGGATTTCAGAATGAAATATCAATGTATTTTGACCGAACTTAGGGACGACGTTCTCGTCGTAACGCTCGATCGACCGGAAAAGTCGAACGCTCTGAACGTAAGGATCCGGGACGAATTGGAACACGTCTTCAATTCCAACGCCGCTCCGAAGGGCGCGAAAGCGATCGTTCTTGCGGCTTCCGGAAAACACTTCTCGAGCGGATACGACCTTCAGGAGGTTCTGGAGACGAAACTCGAATCCTTCCGTCATAGAATATTAGAATATCATTATTCCGTTTACGGTTTTCCGAAACCGGTGGTGACGGTTCTGAAGGGTTTCGCTTCGGCGGGAGGTTTCGATCTCGCTCTGGGTGGGGATTATATCGTCGCGGAAAAAAAGTCCGTGCTCTTCCGCCCGGAAATCCGCTTCGGCGGACCGCCTTTGATCACCACTTTGGCGCGGAAGGTGGGACCTTCCAGAGCTTTGAGTATTACGTTAAAAGGGGATCCGATCCGCTCGGTCGACGCGCTTGCGTTGGGAATCATCGACGAAATCCACGAAGGTCCGGATATTCTTTCGCACGCCGTTTCGATCGCCTCCAAATTTTCCCGATGGGATTCCAACATGTCCTCCGTTCTAAAGGGGATTTCCAATAATTACTTTACGGGAAACTTATACGAAAATCTCGAAAAGGAGTTCCACGCATTCGCCGCCGTTTTGGACGATCCGGGTTTTTACGAGAGGGTCCGCGGTTATGCGGGAACGATCCGGCAATGATGAACTGTTTTCTTAGAAGAATCGTAAGACGTCTACTTTGAAGTTCCGAAAGAGAGAACGTCGGTGGGACAATTGACGATACACGCCGAACAACGAACGCACTGTACGTTATCCATCGGAATTCCCCTGTTTGCGTAGTTCATCACGTCGATTCCCTGATGGCAAACCCGGGTGCATATGTTGCAGGAAATACAACGTTTTTTCTCCGATACGATCCGGAATCTGCCGAATCTCGCGTAGACGTGCATGAGCGCCGCGAGAGGGCAGAAAAAACGGCACCAGACCCGGCCACTCAGAAAAAAATAAGCTCCCACTCCGACGACTCCGGCTAACAGTAAATCTACGATCACGTCGTATATCTTTTTACCCTGATCGCCGATCGGTCCGAAGGCGTGCGCCCAGGGGAGCCAAGGCGAAAGGAAAATTTCGACTAACTTGAATAAGGTGATCACCGCGGCGAATAACAGGATCCATTGTCCCGAATTTTCCAGCCGGTCCGCGAATTTTCCGTGGGGCATCTTCGTCCTATGTTCGTCTCCCAGCGTTTCGGCGAGTCCTCCGCAGGAACATATCCATCCGCAATAGGCCCCTTTTCCGTATCGATATACGAGAAACGGAATCACCGCGAACGTCTGTAGAATTCCATAGACCAGCCAAAAGGAAGTGATTCCCGGGTTGTAAAAAATCCCCAGATTGAGGGGCCAGGCTAGGATAAGCCCGTAGGCGTTCCAGTAGGCTCCGTATGGAAATACCTGCGTAAGCAGGAATCCGTCCTGAGACCCCAGCCATCCGCGTTCGCCGAGGAAGGGAAGTATGATTTCGGGAAGAAGGAACAGCGGAAAAATCTGGATCAGAATCAACGTCCAAGTCTGTCGGCGGATATATGATGTCGGTTTAACCTTCATTCTTCTTAAACCGAATATCAATATCGTAATCGAATACAACAGCGTATAATGAAAACCGGGTTGTTTGCCGAAGAGGAAAAAGTCCGCGTAACGGGCGCCCGCGTAGACGAAGAGGAAATAGGCGGCCGCGGAAGTTATATAAACATTTTTGAATATTTTCCAGGAGTCGGCGAAAAATTCGCTTCTTTTTCGGAAAAGGCGGATTCCGTAGGGAATCGACAGAGCTCCGAAACCGGAGAATGAAACGGAGGCGATCGCCGCGTATATTTGATTTCCGTAAAACGATGCCTTGCCGAAATACAGTCCGTTCGCGAACAATATCATGACCGCGAAGCCGAGCCAGTCCCAAAAGCCGCGTCGGTTGTTGATCCGGATTCCGATCCGTTTTAAAAATTCGAGGGGAGGCACTGAGCCGATCTGAACGAGCACGCTCGTGTTGGGGATCGATCGTCCGTAGCGTTTCTGCGTTTCGCGGTTCAACGCGATCAGGGATACGGTTTCGTCCTCGATACGTTCGACCTCGGTTTCCGGAAGGAATTCCACTTTGCCGGAACGTACGAGCGTCTGCAATCTGAATCGGTTCTCCTCTTTGGGTCGGGCGAGTTCCTTTCCGCGAAAGGACAAAGTAGTCTTAGCGGCGTGTTCGCTTACGGAGATCGCGGCTTCCACGGCGGAATCCCCGCCGCCTACGACGAGCACGTTCTCGTTCGCAAAGTCCTTCGGGTCGATCCATCTGTGATAAACTTTAGAAAGGGATTCTCCGGGAACGTTTAAACTTTTCGCGTCCCCGCTTTTGCCGACCGCGAGGATCACTTCCTCGGTCAGAAATTCCTCCCCGTTCTCGCAAAGCAGGGAGAATCCCGATCGGATCTTCCTTATCTCGATCACTCTGGTTCCGACGGAAATCGGCAGTGAAGTTGCGCGTAACGCGGCCTCTAAATCCTCCAAAAGGCTTTCTTTGGTTCCGTTTTTGATTTCGATTCCGGATCGGGCCCGCGGTTCCGCGGGTTCAGCGAAGATGGGCTTCCCTTTGGG
>NZ_NPEF01000169.1 GCF_002811955.1 Leptospira ellisii | reverse complement strand
GATCGGCCGGGTCGTTTTTCTTACTTTTTTGAACGAACGGGAAACGGTTCTCAAAACCGGGGACCGAATCATGCGAGGGGCGATTTACGACCGCCGGGGAATCGAACTCGCGATGACCGTGGATTCCGCCACGATCGGAATTTATCCCGCCAATATCTACGACCCGAATTTTACCGCCGTTCAACTCGCTCCGTATCTCGAAATGTCTCCCGATAAAATCGAAGCGATGATCCGGGAAAAAAGCCGCTACTTTCTTCTCAAACGCGAAATCGACGAAGCGCTCGGAAACAAAATCATGGATCTTTCCCTTCCCGGAGTAAGAAGGGAAAGGGAATACAAACGAGTTTACCCGCACGGAACCCTTGCCTCCAGTCTTGTGGGTTTTACGGGAATGGACGACGATCGGGCCCTTTCCGGACTCGAGGTTCAGTACAATCAGGAATTGATGACTTCCACCGAATCGGATTCCTCCCGGGGAAGCAATCTTCACCTTACGATCGACGGTCTTATCCAATACAAACTCGAGAAGGCTTTGGGAAAACGATTCGAGGAAACCGGATCCAAAAAGGCGATCGGGATTTTGATGGAAATCAACACCGGAAAAATCCTAGCGTCGGCCTCGTTTCCCGCCTTCGATCCGAATCAATACAACGAGTCGGGCGAGGATTCGCACACGAACTGGGTGATCCGTCACGTGTACGAACCCGGTTCCACGATGAAGATATTTCTGGCCTCCATTTTATATAACGAAAACTTAATACGTTCCGACGAAAAATTCCATTGTCCCGGTTATGTCGAACTCGGAAAAACCAGAATCAAATGTACGGAAGCGCACGGTCATCTCAATCTGGAGGAGATCCTTCAATATTCCTGCAACGTAGGAATCATCAAGGCGACACAAAGGATTCCGGAATCGCTGCTTTACGATTATATGAAGAAGTTTCAATTCGGAGAAAAGACGGGATTTCTTCCGAACGAATCCGTGGGTTATTTTCCTCCGCTGAAAAAATGGACTCCCGCGACTTCCATGTTTATGGCGATCGGTCAAGGCGTGTCGGTCACGCCGATTCAACTCGTCGCCTCGGCGGCTTCCGTCGTCAACGGAGGGCGTATGTTGACTCCGAGGGTGGTTTCGCATTTGAGCGATTCTTACGGGGAAATTCTGCACGAATTTAAAACGCAGGAAACTCCGATCGGCATCCGCGATTATACTACGGATCGATTGATCCGCGCGATGACGAGAGTGGTCCAATCGGGAACCGGAAAAAACGCCTACATTCAGGAATATTCGATCGCGGGAAAAACGGGAACCGGACAAAAGGCGGTTTCCGGAAAAGGATACGTGGAAGGACTGTGGTCCGCTTCCTTCCTCGGTTTTTTCCCGGCGGAAAAACCCAAGATCGTCGGTCTGATTTTGTTCGACGAACCGCAGGGAGGAACGCACTCGGGGGGAGGTTTGGCCGCGCCGGTCTTTAAGGAAGTCGTGGAAAATATCATTCCCATCATAGAACAAGGCGAAAAGACGGTGGACGTTTCTCTCAAACGGTTCCAAAGAAAAAACCTCAAATCGAGTCCCGGCGAAGTTCCAGATCTGATCGGAAAAAGCAAACGCGAATCCCTGGAAATTCTCGCTCCTTTGGGGATTCCCGTGAAATTCCACGGCAGCGGGTTCTGTTATCAGCAGGATCCGGCTCCCGGAAACAAACTCGGCGACGATCGATTGAATTTATACTTTAAATAATCGGAATATTCTATTTTTATGAATCCGTCCGCCAACGAATCCGTCCTGAAAAAAAACCTGCGAACCCTCGACGAAATTGCGGGAGGCGAAACGCGTTTTGCGGAAAGGATCGAAACCGCGCAGACCTCGCTGGAAGTCCGGATTTCGAAAACGGGTCTTCCCGTTCTTGTCGCGGGCGGAATTTATCTTCACAGCAGAATGGATCCCGTCGTCGAAGCGAAACGTCTTTTGGACGGACTCAAAAAAGAGGACGAGGAGAGGGTTTTCCTTTTTTTCGGAGCGGGACTCGGTTACGGAATTCAGGAAAGTTTAAGATACAAAAACACGACCGCGGTTTGGATGGAAGCCGAACCCGCCGTTCTACGTTATGCGCTTTCCTATTTCGACTATTCGTCCTTTTTGACTTCGGGAAAACTCAGGATTCTGCTGACCCCTGTGATCGAATCGGATCTTTATTCCGCCTTTAAGGGAATTTCCGGATTTCCGGTGAGTTTTATCCCTCATCGAGGAAGTCATCAGTGGAAAAAGGAACCCTACGAGGAGCTACGTTTTATTTCGGACGCAACTTCATCCATAATCTTCCCGAAATCTCCGAGATGAAACCGATCCGGAATCTTTTCGGAATCTGCGAAGGTAAGGCGGACGTTCTCGTTTGCGGAGCGGGCCCCTCGTTGACGGATTCCCTCGAAGACATCAAACGATACCGTGATCGTTTCGTTTTGATCGCCGTCGATACCGCTTTGACGGTTTTGTGGAAGGCGGGAATCGATCCCGATCTGACGTATTCCGTGGATCCTCAAGCGCTCAATTCCAAATATCTGGAAGGTTACGACGGCGAGGCGAGGATGGTATTCGACCCGACGTCGTCGTATCACACTTTGCGGCTTCCGGGGAATTTCAAAAAAGGATATTATACGTCTTCGCCGTTTCCGTTGATTCGTATCCTTTCCAAAATTCCGGAAGAGGAAATCGGAATCGTGGATTTCGGAGGATCGGTTTCGACGAACGCGGTCAGTCTCGCCGAAAAGATGAACGCGAGAAACCTCCTCCTCGTGGGGCAGGATCTTTCCTTCCCTTCGAAATTGGCGCATTGTAAAGGCGCGGTTTTGGAGGAACGTCTCAATCATCTGGAGTCCAGAAAATTCAGAAGGGAATATCACAACCACAAACAGATGACCGCGCTTCCCGCGAAATACGCGGCTTCGTTAAACGGAGGAACCTTAAGGACCAACGAAAAACTTCTGATCTTTAAAAAATGGTTCGAGGAACATCCGAAACGGACCGCTTGGTACAATCTCGGTAAGGAAGGCGCGAGGTTGGAAGGGATTCCGAGCGTTACCGCGGACCAATACATTCAAAAACATGAATTCGATTTATCTTTTGTAGGCTCCGTTCGGGATAGGATCGGGAAAGTCGCAGACGGTTCCGAAATCGGATTTTCCGAATCCGGTTCCGTTTCGGGAGGAAATTTTTCCCGAACGATCCTGACCGAACTGCGGAATCTTTCACACGAACTCAAAGGTTTTTCGGAAAAGGTTTCCCGAGGAAGAATCCTTTCCGATCGTCTTTATTCGCAGGTAAAAGCTGAGGATCGTTTTAAGGATCAGATCCTCAAAAATCTCAAGGAAATGGACGCGATCGACGAAGAGGTTTCCGCCCGGAAAGGATTGACCGAAATTTTGGGAATGAGCATTCAAAGAACGGTTTTGATGATCACCGAAGGTTACGAAGGCGGTTTGACCTTGGAGGAAAAGAAAAACGAACGACTCGGAATCGCCAAAAAAAGTCTGCTTCTTTATCGAGGTTTGGAAGAGGCGTGCAAGCTCCATTCCAAACTTATCACAAAGACGATCGAAAGAATGAAGACTTAATCGGGTCCGTTCTCGGTCCGGCCGATTTCCGCAGGATTTACCTCCGTAGTCCGGCCGTCCGATCGTTGAATCGCAGTAAAACGGAAAAGGAAAAACTCAGGGTCCGTAGAGATATTCCACTACGAAACCGTCCCCTCCGTACAGAAGATAATTGGATCTTCTCTGTGCGGCTCTTTCTCCGGGATTGTTCATGGCAGTGTTGTTGCCGACCGGGGCGTAATATAAATTCGAAACGTGGGAGGCTTCGTTTACGAAAAGTCCCGCTCCTGTGCCGGTTACGTAAAAATCGATTTTATCGGTTTCAGTCGCCGTAAACGGAACGATCAAGGCTTGCCCGTCGATTTCCGTATCATTCAAACCGTCTATGAAGAATTCCAAATAGGCGAAGTATTCCTTTCCGGGAACCGTATGGAACGTGGGAACTCCTCCGCTGATACTGACGGGTGCGATGTCTCCGACGAAACCGCTTTGTTCCCTTACGTAAACCAACAAACCACCACCGACCATCGTTCCGTCGCCGATCAATCGAATCGCAGTATGTCCGTCGGAGGAATTGGTTTCATTCGTAGGGTTGGCCGGGGTTTTTCCGGGATCGGTTTCTCTGGTCGTCAATCCTCCGTTCCGATTTAAATCGTTTTGGACTTTTACGGCGCCGGCGCTCGTGCCCAAAAGGGCTAAAAATTCCGCTTGAGAATCCTGTTTTTTATCCGGATTACACTGAACCAATAGGAAGAAAAACGGAAGTGCAACGACTGAAAGAAACATTCGATAGGAAGTTTTGAGTTTTGTAGAATGGGTCATTTTTGTGAATCTCGATCTTTTGTTTTGGAGGCGATCGGCGTCCGAATGTATTTCGTTTCGAGTAAAAAAGATTTTTCCAAAACCAAATGATCCTTTCAGCGGCAAACCGGATGAATTCTTTCGAAAAATACAATTTGATTACGAATTTTAACGAAAAAGCTCATTTTCTCCCCTTATCGTATAAACAACGGAAATCTTCTTTTTTGCTAAAATTGATCTTTTGACAAAATTTTTTCTTTTTTCGATTGACAGAATTTGTGCACTGCAATACAAAAGGATTGTGCGATGCACAACGAATCTCAAGGAGAAAAATCGAATGGAAAAGCAAATTCTAGATGTTCTAAATGCAGGTCTGGGACTCATCAAAGCTGGTCAAGAAGGTCTGGGTAAAGCGAAAGCTGATCTCGAAAAAACCTATTTGGAGCTTGTTACGAAAGGAGCTTCCGACAATTCCGAAGCGACCGTTAAAATCCGCGAAACCGTTGATAAAGTGATCAACGACATCAAGGAAGTTACTTCCGTTGCCGGAAAGAACTACGAAGAAACCAGATCTAAGATCATCGAGAACTACAACAAAATCACCGAAGAGATCAAAAACAAAATCCCTGAAGGCCAAATCGAAGCTGTAAAAGCTAAAATTAACGAAGTGGCTGAAGCGATCAAAAACACCACTTCCGGAAAAACTCCCGCTTCTAAATAAGATCGTGTAACTTTCCCTCTCGGGCGGGATCGAAAACCCGCCTGAACCCTTTCTTCCCTTTTCCTTTCTCTTGACAATACTTCCCGATTTCGTAAACTCTTTGTCTTATGGAACATTTGGACCGCAGCGGAACCGGATCCGCATTCAAACGAATTTTCATCTGCGTTCTTTTTCTCGTTTCTTTCCAGGCTGTTTTTTCCCAGAACATCGTGCCGGTTCCCGCAACTTCTTCGGAAACGAAGGAATCGGATTCCAAACGGAAGGAGGATGTCGAGGATAAGTCCCCGTCCCAAAAGGAAATCCGTATGAAGAGGAAATTCTTTTTGGGAGGAGGCTTCTTTAAGGGATACGGTTCCGGCGTCGCAGGTTGGAACGTTTGGGAAAAAGTCACGATCGGTCTTCAATACTATCAGAATTCATACGTGACCACCGGGGATTTCGACAGTCGTTACGCGTATTTCGTCCAATACGCCGCGGCAAGACAATCCGATCGGGAATGGAAGAACGCCGGTGGCGGCGTGTTTCTGAATTACTTTTTGGCGGATTCGTCCTTATACATTCCGATTCAAATCGGCGCGGAATATTTCAGACAAACCGTTCACGATCAGTTCGCGGATCTCCGCGGCCCTTCCTCGTATCGAGCGGAACGGATCAATTTGGATTACGGACCGAGGTATTACGCCGGTACCGGTCTGGGGTTCAGGCATCAATTGGAATCCGGATTCTTCTTCGGTTTCGAAGTCCTCGTACGGACGTTCGGTCGTTATCATAAGAACGTTACGGTTCAATCCCTGGAATACGCGGATCATTCGGCGACGGTTTTGGATTATTGGATCCGTAAAGAGGAGATCAAACGGGATCACGGAGGAAAGGTTTCCGACGCGGGTTTCGATTTCGCGGTCGGTTTCTCCTTCTGAGTTCCTTCGGCGAAGGGATCGGGATTTCTTTTCGAAGAATACTTTTTAATTTTTGAATATTTGAAAAATTTTATATGATTGAATCCATCCGCGGCCCCCGCGATTTAAAACGTCCTTTGGTGTTCGCACATCGGGGAGCCAGCGGAGAATATCCCGAGAACACGATGATCGCGTTTAAAAAGGCGATCTCGGGCCGGGCGGATCTGATCGAATTGGACGTCACGCTTTCCGAAGACCGAAAGGTCGTGGTCATACACGACGACGATCTGGATCGGACGACGAAACTGGTGGGAAACGTCCGAAAATTCGAATCGGAGATTCTGCGGGAACTCGACGCGGGCTCCTGGTTTTCCCGAAAGTTCGAAACGGAGACGGTTCCGTTTTTGAAGGACGTTCTGGATCTGATCCGTAAATCGGAAACGGATCTGAACGTGGAGATCAAATCGACCGCGATGGACGATGCCGTTTTTGAGAATTCGGTGGAACCTCTCGTTCTCGATCTAATCCGACGCGCCGATCTGAGGCAAAGAGTTCTGATTTCCTCCTTTTCCTGGGAATGTTTGGAACGGATCCGTAAGATTGATTCCGAAATCAAATTGGGAATTTTGGTCGGAGAAGAAAGCGGGAATGTGGAGGACGCAATCGTATTCGCTGAAAAAGTGGGTGCGTGGAGCGTACATCCTTCCGTGAGGGAGGCTTCGAAGGAGAATTTGGAAAAAATCTCCGAAAAGAATTTATTGAAAGTCGTTTATACCGTGAACGAAGCCGCGGATATGCGTACGTTTTTGGATCGGGGAGCGGACGGACTTTTTACGAACTTCCCGAAACGAATGCTGAAATTGTTACAGAAAGAATATTAGGATTTCGGATAACTCGGAAATGTAACCGTTCCGTAATCGTCGCCCAACGGAAAACATACAGAGTACGTTCGGTTTTAAAAAAGAAAGCGGTCCGCGGATCGAACGCGGATCTTATACAAGGCAAATGAAGAAGTTATGAAACATTTTTTTTCCGCGATTCGATTCGCCCTCAACACCCGTAGTAATTCCTCGAAAGGAATTCAAGAAGAGGAATTTACCGTTCCCGTTTTGGGCGAATCCGTAGGGGTTTTGAAATTTTTTCCCGCAAACCGCACCTCCTTTCTCGGGACGATCCTCGCGATCAACGGAATGGCGTATCTAGGAAACAAGGATCCGCGTTTTCAGGCGGTGTGCCGGGGGTTGGCTTCCTGCGGCTTTCTCGTGTTTTGTCCGCAGATGCAGGAAATCAGCGAATTTAAGATTCGATTGGAAAGTATCGAAAAGATCAAACAGCTGATTTTGACGTTTTCCTCCGATCCGAATTTTTGCCCCGACGGAACGATCTCCCTGCTTGCCCCTTCCTTTTCCGCGAGTATGGGTTTGATCGCGGCGGCGGCGCCTCAGGTAGAAGGGAAGGTGAAATCCATTCTTACGATCGGCGCCTACGGAAACGTTCAAACCACGTTGGATTATCTGATGTCCGCCGAAGATTCGGACGAGTACGGACGTATGATTCTTCTTTGGAATTTCGTTCATTTCGGAATCGGAGAGAACGAAGAAGTGCGCAAGGCTTTGCACGCGAGCATTTTGGACGGAAGTTTTCTGCGGGAAACGCCGGAACTTCCGAAGGTCTTGGATTCGATCCGCCCGGACAATCGTGAAATTTTCCTTAAACTCAAGGAAGACAGGGAATACCGTGCCGAAATTTGGAATCGTATCGTTCGAAACGCGGGGCCGTTCCGTTCGTTTTTGCAGGATCTTCAGGTTTATAATAAGCTGGAGGATCTGCGGGCGCACGTGGCCCTGATCCACGGTGTTTCGGATAACGTGGTTCCCGCGTCCGAATCCGGTTTGATCCTGGAGCGTCTGCGCGAAAGGGACGTTCCCGAAGACCGTTCCAAATTGGTGCTGACCCCTTTGATTTCGCACGGGGATATAGGAATCACCTTAAGAACGCTGCCGGCGATCTTTAAACTTTTGGCGGGTTTTGCCTTCTTCTTCAGACACGCGTCCAGAAGTTAAGAACGATTAGTTCCTTTCCACGGGATCTATATCCGTGTTGATCCAGTATTCGTCGCCGTAGTCGAAGAACAACTCCTCTCCGGCTTTGACTTTGCGGATGGTTTCGAAACGTGCGGTTTTCCAACGTACGGAAACCACGAGTTTTACGTTGGGTTTCGTGCTGTGATTCATAAAACGCGTATAATTGCTTTCTTTTCCCTCTCCGTAAATCCAATGATCCTTGCAGATCCAGAGAAGGTATTTCGATTCGCAGTATTTGGATGAATTGGCGATTTTATCCGTGAGAATTTTTCCGGTGTAATAACCGACCGTATCGCCTTTGGAAAGGTTTTCCTTTGCGAAAAGACCCATTCCGATTCCCGGTATGGAAGACGGCTTAACTTCGAAATCCTTTTCCTTAAAGATGCGAGAGAGGGATGACTTTTTACGTAACTGCATTGTAGGGATTCGAACTCCGACCGGTGATACTAATGAGTATCATTCCTAAGAGAGTATAAATTTTGCAACTGAATTCTTATCG
>NZ_NPEF01000168.1:4866-8678 GCF_002811955.1 Leptospira ellisii | reverse complement strand
TAAAATCGGCGCTCATCTTATTCTTAGCAAGACGAACCATCACGGTCAGATCGCTCGGACTCGGAACGTTGTTCCCGTTGATAAGCGCGTCCGCTTTTCCGAGATCCCAGAGTTTTCCGTTGGAATCCTTCACTTCCGGAAATTTATTGGGAGGATTGTAAAGGAACGGCAGATATGTGGCCAATACTTGTATCTCGTCCCCTCCGCTCGCGGTTTTGATGCTTCGCATGTAAGCCCCGCCCATTCTCGCAAAGCCGCCGTAAGCCATCGTCGAATCCAATTGTTTATCCGCGGCTTCGTTCTGTTTTTTAACCGCGGTTGCGAACGCTTCGGGCAAACTCCGCAGGGATTCCAACGTCTGAAGTATGATCAAGTTTTGAGACAACTTGTCCATTTCCTTCATTAGATTTTTAAATTGTTCTTTTACTCCTCCGTCGTTGAAGTTGAACTTTTTCACTTCGTTCAGGAAGAAGTTCGTGTCTATCGACGACGCGCGGTCGATCAAGGAGGAGGATATGCTCCCCGGTTTTTTGGATAGGATGTTGGATAGGATATCGTTTACGTTTATGTTCACCGATACGCCGGTCGGCAAATTCTCCTGCATGGAGGATACGATTCCGGCGATCGAATCGTACATCTGCCTGAGAGAAAGTTCGTCCGATACTTCGCTGCTCTTTTGCAGAAAGTCCTTCGTCCAGGTTTCCTTTTTCTCCAAAGTCTGTTCGATCCTGTCCAGAAATACCTTTTGATTCGCTTCGTGCTGGGTCTTGTATTCCGTTCTCCAATCGGTCCATTTCGACTGGAATTCCTGAACCATATTCTCCCAACGTTTCGTTCCCGTCTGTTTGATATACGACACGTTCTGAACCCAATCGGATTTGAGATCGTAAAATTCCCGTTCCTTCAGATCCCATTGCTGCATTTGCTGTTGTTGTCTTTGTTGAAGTTCGCTTCCGAAAATCTGAGAAACGACTCCGGTCGGCCCCATATAATCGTTCAGAACCGTTTTATAGATCGTAGTTTCCACGTTATACGCAACCGTCTCTCCGTTGGAGGTGTTGGTGATCTTTTTGAGGAGATCTGACATGAATTGTTCACGTTCGTCGAGAATGACCTTCGTATCCACTTTAACGGCAACCTTATCCGCGCCGGTTCCGACTTGTTTTACGAAACTTTCGGCCTTCTTGTAATACGCGTCCCTTGCGACCTGATACTGCGCTTCCGCCAGAACTCCCATCGCATCCAAAAATTCGTCCGAGCCCACCATCAACGCGGTCTTCCTGCCGTATTGATCCGTCTGCTCCGCTCCCGCGGTGATATTTCCGGCCGCGTATTCGTTGTCCCTTACGTAGTTGCCGTAGGAATCGTGTATCGCTTTCTGTTGCGCGAGTCGCAATCCGTCGCTTCCGACCAAATCGTTAAACGAAAGCGGGGTCGGGGTGTCCGTCGTCGATTTCCATACCAAGTCCTTAAGACCGTTGGTGGAAGGCGAAACCTTACCTATCATCGTCAGGTCTTCCGCGGTTAAACCGAACTCCGGACGACCCAATACGCTTAACAATTGGTCCGTATCGTCGACGTCCGTCAACGTCTGCAATTCCGTATAAAGGTTTTTTAATTTGATACCTTCGTTCCTAATTCCGCCCACAACGTCGTTGATCTGATCGCGGTAGTTATAGTGGGTTTGGATTTCGTTCACGTATGGAATCGTCAACATACACATTCCCATACAAATCAAATCCAACTGCTGCAGAAAATAAATCTGCGCCATGGTTTGAATGTTGAGCGCGCCCATATACGCTTGCACGTATTTTCCCGCGGAATCCGGACCGGATCCGGCGTTGAATCTAGAAGGACGTGTATCGGGAGCGGGGAATAGGATCGAATTCATCTGCTCGTTCGCGCGTTTCGGCAGCGACTTAAACGATGAATTCTGCAATTCGTGACTCCAACGTCCTAGAAAGTTCCCGAGATTGTACTGTTCCATTTCGGGAGGAACCCCTTTCGAATATTCCCATTGATACGCGGTCAGCACGTCCATATAACCGAGTTGTCCGCCGATGATTCCTTCCGTAATGCGGGTACGGTCCCGATTCCAATTTTCCGTTTTGATATAACGCGTTCCTCCGAAATCGAGGGACCCGTCCAAAGAATCCATCATTCCCGCGGAATTCATATCCGAAGGAGGAGCCAAACCCCAAAGTTTATCAAGTTCTCCGTCCAACGCTACTTGTTGTGCTCCGATTTGTCTTTTCAGATCCGCGATCTTTTGACGGAGCAGCGTCTCCGCTGTGTTGTATTTCACGGTAAGCTGCGCCCACTTCTCCACTTCCTTCTCTTCGTTTTGAACGTAACTTTTCAGGTCAGCCACGCCGATTTGGGAGGAAAGTTTTTTCTCGAGGGTTTCGACCTGTTTGGCCTTTTCATCGTATTCTTTTTGAACGGCCGCAAGACGTTCCTTCGCCATCTTTTTGGGAGTATCGATATAACCCGCCGGAATCGAGTCGGTTTCGGTCGTATTATTTTCGTTAGTCGACGCTTGGAAAACGTCGTGTTTGGAATAATTCAGAAGGGTCGCGTAATCGTAAAGTGCGGCTTTCTGATTAAACGTATCCTGCGCGGAAAGCATGATCTTATAAGCATCGCTGACCTGTTTTTCCTTATCCAGATATTCGTTCTGTTTCGTAGCGACCAACGCCTCCGCTTCCTGGTATTGTTTCTTCAATCCGTTCACCGGATCTTCGATTTTGGAATTCGCGGTTTCGAACGCGATCGTCGCAGCGGCCAACTCCGCCCTCGGATCCACTCCCGACTTCAGCTTTTCACTCAAAAGTACGTAACTCTGCCCCGCCATTTCGATCGAATTTTTGAGCGTGCCGATCAGACCGGATTGTTTGGAAACTTCCTGCGAATATTTATCGTAATCGACGGAGCCGGGAGAAACCACGTTCAAGGCCTGATCCAGTCTCGCCTTTAAATTGGTGAAATCCCCGTCGAAATTATAATTTCCGTCCCCGTCCTTCGGAAGAATCGAATCTCCCAAAGTATAAGAGGAGCTCATAAACTTCGCGGTGGTTCTCAAACCGGGATTCAAATCGGCGACGGTTTGAATCGCGTCGTCCGGCAGAGCGTCCGCAAGCTGCGTATTGTCGAAAACGTAACTTTTATGCGTTTCGAGAAGATTAAAAAGACCGCCTAATTTTTGTTCGGCGTCCATTTCCAATTCCCTAAGTTTTCCCTGAATCGCCAAACCTTCGTTAGTCGTAACATCCGAGGCGACGTTATCGGTCGGAACTCCGAGATAGGATTGATAACTGGCGAATTTAATCAGACCGTTGCGGTAATCGTTTACGTATTTTTCCTTTTTTACGAGGCTGTCCGCCTTCACCGATTCCTTCTGCAGTCTTTTTCCCTCTTCGCTTAACGATTCCACGAGGCTCGCGTATTCGTCGGCATAGCCGAAGTTTTGCAGAACGATCTGGCTTGAAATCAAACTGCTCGGATCGTATTGCCAAATTCCCCAGGCGTCCGCAACCCCCGAACTCAGAAGATTGAATCTATCCTTTTCGGTCTGGGTCAAAACGCCCTGCCCCAAACCCGCGAAATACGAATCCATTTCGGAGAAGTAACCTTTACCGCCGTCTCCGTAGAATTTGGCGAGCTCCGGATTTTTAGCCAGGTCCTCCGCTTTTAAGTCCTCGGTATCCTCTCCGTAATAGTGCGAAAGAAGGAAGTCCATTCTAGCGGCCTCGATCACCGCGGCTTCGGTTGCGGGGTCATATTTCGCCTCGACCAGCCAGGATTTCAAGGCG
>NZ_NPEF01000168.1:0-4782 GCF_002811955.1 Leptospira ellisii | reverse complement strand
CTTTTTCCGCATAATACGCGTTACGCGCTTCAAAGTCCTTAAGGATCTGGGAATTGAGATAACTCGCCGGATTTTTACTTCCGTAATTCGCGAGATAGCCGTTGGTCAGACTTTCGATCTCTGCTTGTCTTGCCGTATCCAAAACGAGTTTTCCGTCCGTTCCGATCTTATGAACGGGCCCCAATTTCAAAAGGAAATCGCTCATCGCCTTTCTTCTCGAATCGGCATTTTTAGGATCGTATTTGTCGACGAGTTCCGTTTTTTTGTTTTCCCCTTCCCCGGTCGTTTTCGTTTCCTGAGTCGTATTGAGAAAATATTCGAACGCGCTTATTAATGCGAAGTCCTTCAATTCCGGAGGAAGATCTCGGTCCGCAAAAACCGCTCCTTGTCCCACACCCGAACGTATCTCGCCGTACTGATTGACCAGGGAAAACGTTTTCATCTGGGCTTTGAGATCCGGATCGTAGTCCTTTAGGAAATTATCCAAATCCGCAATCAGACCTTGTCTTTGGATCAACGCCATCGAATCGAAGGTTTTCAAATAATCTCCGACTTCTACGATCTGAGCCTCGGTCAAATTCCTACCTAAAAATTTGGAATCGATCGAAACGACACCTTGATTCGGAATCAAAACGCTGAACTTTCCGCCCCGTAATTCGTTTAGGAATTCGGAAAGAATCGGATTTCCGACCCTTTGCGTCAGATAAGCGTTGGATAGATTGCGTTTGTACATCTCCCAACTGTTGGCCTTCAGCTCCTCTATCTTTTCCTGAGTCGCTGGAGAGAAAAAATATTCCGCGGATGCGAGAGCGTTTTTATACGTCTGAAAGGCGCCCAACCAGTATGCGTCGCCCAATTTGGTTCGAAACTGCGTTTCGAACGCGGCCTGATCCATGGGTTTGTTTTTTAAAGTTTCATACTTTTCTAATATAGATTGAACCTGTGAAAGATTCGTGTAGGCGGGAGCGTTTCCAGCGACGAGAAAGGAATTCAGATCCGTCGCCAGTTTGGAAACTTCCGTTAAGGTTTTTTGGGCTTCCTGAACCGCCAGCAGATTCGCGTCGGAAACTTTTTTATCCGTGCTCGTATAGGATTGCAGATATTGAATGTTTTCGATCTGATCGGTGAAAGCGCCCGCGGCCTCCACTAGTTCTTTCAGAACCGGATTGAATTCGACTCCGTTTAGACTTTTTTCCAGAAGAAAATCGCGGAGGCGATTTACGACGCCCACGAGTTCGGTCTGACCGATCTGATTCGGACCCGCCCCCTCCTTATAATAAACGACTCTATCGTTTAAGGAATCCAAACGCGCGGCCAATCCGTTCAACGGAACGTCCTTTCCTTGGAGAGAATTCACCCAAGCGGCTGCGTCCTTGGAAAAACCCTGCGACGCCGGTTCCAACTTTGCGTTGGCGCGACCAAGATTGTATAAGAAAAAGTAAGCGCCTTGATCCGCCACACCGGAAAATTGGCCGACTTCCTTTTCCTTGGAGAATTCGAACGCGGTCACGCTTTGAACGATGGCTCTCTGCGTCTCCGATACGATGTAATAATTCTCCGGTTTAAGGTTAGCGATTTGATTTCTGAGCGGACTGTTCGAAGGTAATTCGTCCGGACCTGCTGGCAAAGGAGGAGGTGTAACCTTCATCGCCGCCTCCGGAACCAATATCCTATCGATCGGAAGACCGAGTGTCTGCTTCGCCAATCTTATCAAGTAATCCTGTTCCGCTTTCAATTCCTGATACTTATCCGAAATTCCGTTTAGATACGCAGTCGTAGCCGTATACGTGTCCACCAAAGCGAGACCGTCATCCCTAAGTTTAGCGATCAACGTAAGATACGTTCCTCCTTCGGCCGTAGTATAATCGTTCGGATGAGCGGCTTTGAAAGCCGTAACAGCGTTTAAACTCGTCCTATAAACGCCTAACTGCGTTGAGGCGGTCGTCTTTGTGGCGTTCCATTTCGCCGCTTCCGTATCGAACGCGATCTTCATCGAGGAAAGGGACGCGGTATCGAGCGTCGCGAGCGGTTTTCGATATCCCAAAATCTTAAGCGAACTCGCGTCGTAACCGGAATCGGTCGGAACGAGACCGTTCACATCCCGATACGTCGGAGTCCAAACCGGAGAAATCTGAAGATTGTCGGCTTGGTATCCAGCTTCCCACGGCAACTTTCCGTTCGCATCTAGATAGGTCGGGTTCCAGGAAGGGGAGCCCACGGCGTCTCCGTCGGAATCGGGGGCCGCCAAATAAGGGGAATTTCCGTCGATATCGTTAACGGGATCGTAGATCGGTTTCGAGGAATCCGTCGCGTTCTTCAACGCGTCGATCCCCGAAAGAAGTCCGTTCGAATAACCCTGCATCTGTGCGAGGGCAGGAGTATTAAAAAAATTTAATAAACTATCGAACTCGACGGAAAAGGAGGACATCGGCTCCTGGATATTCCGATCCAAAGTTTCGAAAAGCGTTTTGGCGTCGGTTATTTCTTTTTGCCAGGCTATCAAGTCCTGTTTTACCGCAGAGCCGGTTAGAAGTCCGAAAATCGAACTCAATTCGTTCGCTTTTGCCAGTTTGGCGAGTTGTTCCTGCGGATCGGTGATTCCGGAGATTAGGGTTGCAAGTTCCGCTTTTTTTTCGGCTATCTTCGCCGAATCCAATTCGTCCGCACCGGATTGAGTACGTATCGAATCCTTATAAAAATCCGCGGAAGTATAAGAACCGATTCCGGCAGCCGCGGTTAATTCCTTAAAAAGGCCCGTCGCTTCCGCTTCCTGCGCCTTAAAATAATCGTCGCGTAAACCGCTTAAGATCGCTCCCGACTTTACGGCCTCAGCGAAACTTCTCATACCTCCCGCTAAATTCATCCAGGTGGAGGATCCCTGAAGCACTTGGTTCGCGAAAAAAAACGTACTTCCAAAACTATAATATTCGGAAACCTTTCTTCTTTCCTCTTCATCGTCGGACATTCTCAATGTGATGCGTTGGTTCTCGTCGAGAAATCCGTGGTCGTCTTCGTAAAAGGAAAGCGTCTCCGAAGACTGATCCCGCATCTTTTTAAGGTCTTCCTTAAATTTGGAATATTCCTGATCGTTATCGAACACGGCTGAAATATTCTGACCGGCGCTCTGCAGATAACTCAAAGCGGTCTTTCTCGCGCGGATCTCCAGAATTTCGTCCGCGCTTCCGGTGAAATTCGAATAAAGGGCGTTGATCTCGTTCGTAAGTCCCAGATAAATCGGGTCGAATTTTCTATCCGATTTATTCGTACCCAGATTTCCTAATTTCGAATATAAAATCTCCGCGATCCGCGCGTCCAATCTCGCCGCTTCGGTTTTTGCGGTTTCTTCGACGCCGGCGACCGTGTTCTGCAGATCGTCTATGTCTCCGTTTTCGTCCAAAAGAAAACCCAACTGCGCTTTCCCGGCGGTGACGGAAGCCCTCTGCGTTTCCAAAGCCTGGATCAGAACGGAAGTCATTCCGTCCACGATCGCACTCCGTTCGTCGATCGTGTTTCTATAATACGAATAGCGGTTCGAATAATCCGAAAACGTATTTCCCAACGTGCCGAATTTATTTCCCGTCGCGGTGATCAAAGCGCTCATATCGTCCGGAATCTCCTTTCCGGAAGAATCCTTTTTGACGAAAAGACTGTTAAAACCGTCCAATTGCGTTTTCAGATTTTTCCTCGTAGTCAAATCCAAAGTGGACATGTCGACGAGGGTTTTCGCTCTTTGAATACGATCCAAAGCCTCGTATTTCAAATGTTGCGATCTGGTCGATAAATCGTCCCAGTATTCCTCGAGATCGGCCGTCTTTTCCTGATACTTCGAAAAGGCCGCGGTCAATTTTTGAATCTCCATCTGATATTCCAAAGTCGATTCCGTGTTCGGATGCGCCGCCGCATAAGTCTTGTAAGTCGACAAAGCCTGCGAGAATTCGGTTTTTGCCGTCTGAAACGCGGTGAGATTTTCGTTCCAATCGCCCAACGCGTCGGAAAGTCCAGTCTTCCAGATGTTGAAATTCCCGATCTCCAGATAATTTCCGTCCAGATTGTAGGTGCTCGCGAACGAAGTCAAAAAGGAGGAAATGTTTCCGATTCCGTTTACGTATTGCTGGTATTGATTCTTATCCGCGTCCTCGAAATCGACCAAAAGTTCATCCGATTTCGCTAATATAGGATCAAGACTCGCGGCGTATTTTTCGATCGCGTACGGAAGTTTCTCCTTTTCTACGTTGTTGTTCTGTTCGTCCTTGACCTTCTTTCCCAGAGCGTCGGTCAATCCCTGTAGTTGCGCCTTGATCTGCGCAGCGCCTTGATTTCCGAAAACGGTCACCAAAACGGTGTTATCCGGTTTTAAAAGATCGTTCACCTTCTCCAAAAGCGTTTTTCCCGTTCCCGAGACAGCGCCTTCCAAAAGACTCAGTTTTTCCTTGCTCGTTTCGAAGGATTGAATCCGGTTCCACAAATCCCCGAAGAAATCCTCCGTTCTCGCGGCGTTCGTCCGATCGTAGTTTTTGGAGAAGTAAACCTTCTCGTTGTCCTTTAATTTTTCACGCGCTTCCGCGATCTGAAGGTCGGCCTGATAGATTTCGTATTTGATTCCGCTGTTCGGTTTATTGGGATCATAGGTCGCCGCGTCCGTATTGAGCGAGCCTATACTTCCTAAGAACTCGGGGGAATTATTCAGAACCAGAATTTGAAGTTGTTTCGCTTCGTCGAAACGTTTACGCGCGTTCTCCAATTCGGCTTGAGCGATCGACAAGGCTTTTCTTTTTTCGTCGG
>NZ_NPEF01000167.1 GCF_002811955.1 Leptospira ellisii | reverse complement strand
AGTCGAAACCAGCGTTCGTCGAATTCCCGGAATTCTCGATAACCTTCTAAAATTTTTCCCCGTTCCCCGACGGAATCCTGTCCTCGGGAAAGGAGCATCCAAAAATCCTGGACCGCCGGTCCGGAAAGGCTGTCGTCGAAATCCACGAAAAACCAACCTTCATTTCCGAAGAGCAGGTTTCCCTTGTGGCAATCTCCGTGGATTCTGTGGAACGGAACCGAATCGATCGACTGTAGATACAGATCCAAAATTCGGTTTACGATCTCTTGATATTCTTTTTTGCAGCCCGGGGGAATCCATTCTCCTGCGAGTAAGGTTTCCAGGGGTTCGGTTCCATAGGTCTCGGAATTCAGAGTGATTCTGTGTTTCATCGGTTGGGACGCCCCCACGTTGTGGATCCTTGCGAGCAGTCTTCCCAAAATCCGGAGTTCTTCCGCATTCAATTCGTCGGGAGAACGACCTCCGACCCGGGGCCAAAACGAATAATACATTCCGTTTTGAAACGAGGCCAACGTGTTTCCGTCGGGAAAACGGAGCGGAGCACAGACCGGAATTTCTTCCGACCGCAAATCCTCCAAAAAACGGTGTTCTTCCAGAATTTGCTCCCGGGTCCAACGTCCCGGACGGTAAAATTTGGAAATGATATGGGAACCGTCTTCCAAACGAAGATCGAATACCCGATTTTCCAAACTATTGAGCGCCATACAATGTCCCGACGGTTCATACCCTGCGGCTTCGGCCAGGGTGAGAATTTCTCCGGGATGGAGTTGAAAAAAATCGGCCATTCCCTTCCAGGATTCGTTCGTTTCGTTTTCCTCCAAGACAAAAACGGCTCATTCTCTCGTACACGTTTGGAATTTGGTTTTCAATAGAATCGGATTTTACAAATTGATTCCTTAAGAAGGAAAAATCATGAAGATATCAGTAGGTAATTTGCCCCAGGAACTGACCGAAGAGGAATTGAAAAAGATTTTTTCGGAATTCGGGACCGTTCAGGAAGCGCATATTAAAAAAGATAAAACCACCGGCCGTTCCTTATCCTATGGATCCGTGGATATGGAAGATTCGGCCGGAGCCAAAGCGATCGAGGCTCTGAACAAAAAAGAAATCCAAGGCAAACAGATCGCCGTTGTGGATTCGGAAGAACTCAAAAAAGAATTCGAGAAAAAACAATCCCTGAAGGGCGGAGGGGCGGGTTCCGGAAAAATTCACGGAAGTCAGTCCAAGTCCGGAGGATTTTCCGGAGCAGGGGTCAGAAGGACCGGAGGAAGAGGAAAATGAAACGAGTATATCTTATGGTAACGGCGGTCATTCTCTGGGCGAACGTCTCCGCGTTTGCGGAAGGGGATCTGATCATCAAGGACATCCGTGTGGGAACGGGAAAGGAAGCCTTTTCCGGTTCCAACGTCACCGTTCATTATGTGGGAACTCTCACAAACGGAAAGAAATTCGACAGTTCCCGGGACCGAAGAGCCCCGTTTACGTTCAACTTGGGTGCGGGAGAAGTGATCAAAGGTTGGGATCGGGGCGTCCGCGGAATGAAGGAAGGCGGAATCCGCAAACTCACCATTCCCCCGGAATTGGGATATGGATCCCGGGGAGCGGGAGCTTCCATTCCTCCCAATTCGACTCTCATTTTTGAAGTAGAATTACTGAAAGTGTACTGAAGATTCTATTTTTTGAAACAGAATTTACCGGATTCTGACGTTAGATTCTAAGCCGAATCCGGTTCTAATCTATCAGTGAGGAAAGCCTTCTTACCGATAGCTTAAACCGGATGTCCTATAACTTTTTCGAACTTTCACCCGTACCAGGCTGCATCTTAGATCCGTCCTTTCGCATCAAACGGGCGAACTCCGCGTTTTGCAAAACCTTCGGTTTTTCCAAAAAGGAATTGGAAGGCGAAACGTCTTGGGGGGAAATTTTCGAATTCTCCGGCGCGATTCCCGATTTCTCCGATCCTTCCCTTTGGCCCGAACCGGATCTCGTTTCCGATCCGCCTTCTTATACGATTTCCGTCCGAAAGAGCGGTTTTTCCTCGCGGGAATATTCGGTTTCCTTTGCATTCGATTTCGAAGATATGCAAATTTTTGCATATTTGGAATCCGTTCGGACCTACGAAACCCCGGGCGTTTCCCGGTTCCGTTCGGTCGGTTCCGCGGAAATCGGAAATGATCCCGAAAAACCGGCCGATTCCTGGGTGCAAAAACAGAAATTGGAGGCCATCGGAACCTTGTCCGCGGGAGTGGCGCACGAGATCAACAATCCTTTGATGGGAGTGATCAATTACGCGGAACTTGTCTTTAACGGAATCGAATCCGGCAATCCGCTTCGTAAATACGCCGGCATCATCCTTCAGGAAAGCAATCGAATCTCAGAAATCGTCAAGGATATGCTCACATTCACCCGTTTGGAAAAGGAGGAGGCGAAGTTGCACGATTTGACCGCGATCTTCTGTTCCACCTTCGGGCTTTTGAAAAACGGGTTCCGAAAATCGGGAATCGAAATCGTCGTTCCTCCTTTGGACGTTCCCGTTTACGCCGTTTGCTCCGCGGGTCGTTTGAGACAGGTGTATCTCAATCTTCTCACGAACGCCAAGGATGCGATGGATCTGCAGACCGATCCTAAAAAGCCGAAACATCTTACCGTGGAATGGATTCCCGTGAAAAAGAAAGGCAGGTCTTTCATACGGACCGTCGTGGAGGATACGGGGATCGGAATTCCCGAAGAAAACCGTCATAAATTATTCGATCCGTTTTACACCACGAAGGAGATCGGTAAGGGAACGGGTTTGGGGCTTACCGTTTCCTATAACCTCGTTTTGGAAATGGGAGGAGAACTTTCGTTTCAAAACGAAAACGGAAAAACCCGCTTTTACGTCGATCTTCCGGAATGTTTCTGAAAGATTCTTGACTTCGGGAAGGTTTATCTTATTCTAATAGACTCCTTTCGATAACGTTTATGACCGGTCCCGCGCGATCCCAATCCGAATTGTACGACCCAGAGGAACGATATTCGATCTTATTCCACTCCGCGATCGACGCGATCGTTTCCCTGGACCGGAATTTCCGAGTGTTTCTCATCAATCCGGCCGCGGAACGTATGTCGGGATATCTCGCTTCCGAACTGATCGGCAAAACCATCGAACAACAGTTTCCCCTTCGTATCAGAAACCGGTTTTATAGGATTCTGAAAAACGTCGCCAAACTTCCCGATAAAAAAAGACAAAAACCCTTCGGTCCCATCCGTTTGATCCGAAAAGACAAAACCGTGCTGATCTCGGAGGTTTCGGTTTCCGTAACCGGACCGGAGGAGGATCTTCAATACCACGTCATCATCCGTGATATATCAGAAAAACATAGAATTCTAATGGAATTGAAGCGAGCGAACCAAACCCTCAAGCGGATGGACCGCGAAAAGGAGGAGTTGCTGGAACGGCTCGAAGAGAAGGTCCGTCAGAGATCCAGGCTTCTCGCGAATTATTACAAGGTTATGAAGGAAGAATTGAGCCTCGCCAAACGTCTGCAAACGGAGATCCTTTCCGAAATGCCCTCCGTTTCCGGGATCCAGGTCCACTCCGCTTATCTTCCCATGATGGAAGTCGGGGGAGACCTGTACGATTTTTTCGAAATCCGCCCGGGGGTTCTGCGCGTATTCGTGGCCGATGCGACGGGGCACGGAGTTCAGGCGGCGCTTTTGACGATGACGATCAAGGGAATTTTGGAATCCTTAAAAAAGAAAGAGGTCGATCCCGGCGAAATCCTGACCGAGTTCAACTACGAATACTGCCGTAATTTCGGAAACATCGGAATGTTCTTTTCCTGTTTTCTCGCCGACATCGACACCGTTCAAAGACGGATCGTGTATTCCTCCGGCGGACATCCGCCTCAATTTTTTCTTTCCAAGGATTTGGTGATGGGTCTGGATCGGACCGGTTCCCTTTTGGGTTTGGATTCGGACAATCGATACGGGATTTTTTCCCTGACGTATCAATACGGAGACCGCTTGTTCCTTCTCACGGACGGGATCTACGAGGAATTCAACTCCGACAAACAGCAGTTCGGCGAACTGTCGGTACAGAGAATTCTCGCCGAAAAGTTCGACGAGCCGATGGAAGAGACCATTCCCGCGATTTTACAGGCCCTTATGGATCATCTCGGAGGACAAAAAATTCAAGACGACATAACCGCTCTTTTGATATCCTTAAATTCTCCCGATTGATCCGATGTCGTTTATCATTTTATCGCTCTCATTTTTCGTCTTTTTACTCCTTCTCGTCCTGGAAAAACGGCGCAGGTCCGCGGATATAGACGCGGTGCCGATTCGAATTCACGTAAACGGAACGCGGGGAAAATCCTCCGTGACGCGTTTGATCCATTCCATCTTAGCGGAGGAAGGTTGGATCGTCTTTTCGAAGACGACCGGATCGGCTCCGAGTCTTTTGTTTCCCGATCGGACCGAAAAAAGAATCTTTCGAAACAAGATTTCCATTGGAGAACAGGGGGCCTTTTTGCGTTACGCTTCATCTAACAACGCTCAGGCGGTAGTTCTCGAATGTATGGCCGTTCAACCCCGTTATCAAAAAGAATCCGAGGACGTTCTCGTTCGAGCTACGCATACGATCGTCACGAACGTCCGACCCGATCACGGAGAATGGACGAAATCCGAACGGGAAATTCGGAAAGGATTTTCTGAAACGATTCCGAAAGAAGGAACCCTTATTCTCGGTAGATCCGTTTTCAATTCGGACGACGCTCGATATTTTGAGGAAAAGGCTCGGTGGAATCGAACTAAACTCGTGAGCGCGGTTACCTGGAGTGAGGAGACAAAAATTTCGTCGGAGTCGATCCGAGCCGCGCTCGATTCCCTGCGTTATCCGGAACATCGGGAGAATGCGGAGATCGCAGCTTGCCTCTGTGAAACGTTAGGCGTAACGCCGGATTCGATTTTGTCCGGTATTCGAAAAACGATTCCCGACCCGGGCGCGCTGAGGATTTCGGAAACGAAGGTGGAAGGAAAAATACAAAGATTCGTGTTCGCTTTTGCGGCGAACGATACGGTTTCTTGGAACCGTATTCTGCAGGAAACTATGAAAACCGCGAATGACGAAGGGAAAGGTTTCGATTCCGCGATCGTCGTTTTTAATTCCAAACGGGAAAGACCGCTTCGAACGGTCGAGTTCGCTAAATCCTTTTCCGAAAGAAAAGAATTTTCCAAAATTTACTTTTTCGGAGTTTGGAGAAACTTATTCAAATCCTTCTATCGCGGAAACGCAGAGTTGATTTTTTGTAAAAACGATTTTCGGTTTTATACGCACGAATTGAAACTCGGTTCCTATCTTTGGATCGGCGCGGGTAATTACCAAGGACCGGGTAGGGTTCGTTTGAATGAACTTTTAGAGGACGCAAACCGTTAATAATGGATAAGAGACAATGGAAATCGTAACCTTATCGATCGGCTTGGGAATCCTCTTCGGATTTTTACTCTGGGAAAAAACGGGACTTTATCCGGGAGGTTGGGTCGTTCCCGGTTATGTTTCTCTTTTTTTGTTTCAGCCTTGGATCGTGGGTATCTTGGTTTTGAGTTCGATTCTTACTCTAATCCTTTATAAGATTTCGGAATTTCATTTTTTAAGTTTCGGTCAAAGAAAGACGGTTTTTATTCTACTCCTTTCGATTTTGGTTTCTACGGTCGCGGATTATTTCGTATTTCTTTATTTCGGGTCTATAAGTGAATTCAAATCCGGAACGATAACGATCGGTCATATCGTTCCGGGATTGATCGTTCTTTCCGCGGAAAAACAGGGAATTCCGAGAACCTTTTCCTCGATCTTGATTTGTTCCGTATTGGTCCGATTGTTTTTGATCCTTGTTCTCGGGGAAATCGTATATCCATGAAAACCCGGTTTTTGCCGAAACGTTCCTCGATTTCCGTCTATGTTTTGAGTTTAATTTCCCTGATCTTTGCGGGTTGGATAGAATTTATTCCTTCGACCGTATCTACGGCCGATGCGGATAGAAAAATGCAGGCAAGCCAAAGGACGTACGATGCGTTTAACAAAATTCGAGAAAAAATACTTTCTCAAAATCTTACGATCGATCCTCAAACGGATTCTTCTGACACGGGATTGATCGGTCCCGATATTTCTTCGGTTACGAGCTCCGCCGGAAAACTTTCTTCCAAGCTGGCGTCGATTCATCCGGATTTTGCGGCTTGGTTTATGGACCAGTTCCGCCAAGCCGGATTGGAGGAAGGGGATACCGTCGCTGTCGGAATGTCTGGATCTTTTCCGGCTTTGAATATCGCGTTGTTGATCGCAGCCGATAAGATGCAATTGAACGTGATTTCGATCGCGAGCGTTTCTTCCTCTCAGTACGGGGCCAATCGTCCGGAATTCCTGTGGCCGGATATGGAACGGTATCTATATCTAGAAAAAATTATATTACGAAAATCCGTTTATATGTCGATCGGAGGCGTTTCCGATGCGGGAATCGGAATCGGTAAAGAGGGAAAGGATTTGATCCTCGCTTCCATTCGAAAAAACGGATATACCTTTTTGTCAGCGGATTCTTTCGAGGATTCTCTCGTAAAAAGATGGAACGTTTATCAAGAGGGAAGGGTTTTCCTGTACGTCAATATCGGAGGCGGAACGGTTTCCTCGGGAACAAGTCTTGGAAAAAAGAAAATTCCCAAAGGTGTGGTTTTGTCCGGCGGAGAATTTTCCGAACTTCCCGATTCGATTTTGAAATCCTTTCTTCGAACGAAAGTTCCCGTTCTTCACGTAAGCGGAATCGAATCGATCTCGAATCAATTTAAGATGCGGTATTCTCCGGGAAGGATTCCGTTACCGGGCTCGTCCGATCTGATCTTTCAAAAAAAAAGGAATCGATGGCTTTCGGGTTGTTTCTGGATTTTGCTCCTGGTTTTGATTTGGAAATTCTCCGCTTGGATCACGTTGTCCGATCAAAAAGAGGAGAATACGATTTCGCTTTAGGATTTTGGTTCCTCGTTTTAATTATAGAATCGTCCGTCCGTGAACCGTCAGAACTTTTCTTAACCTTCGAAATTTCGAAAAAACCATACGATCGTTTCGTCCCGTTTTAAATCCGGAAGTAGGATCGTTTCGTAATGATTTTTGTCGGGCAGGGTCAGGAAGGTCGGCCGTTTTAATTCTCTCGCGAAAACGGAAAGCGCTGAGTCCGGCAACAATTCATCCCCTTTTTTGAAGTTCGATTTTCCGGCCCGCACGATCAATACGGGGGATAAGACGGACTTATACGGAAGCGTTTTATTTTTTTGGAATATTCGAAAACTGGAAATCGGATTTTTTAGAAAACGAAGGGGAATGTCCGCCAACGTCATTTCTCCTCCCATGTTGATAAGTTCGGATCGGATGACGGAGGGAGGGATATTGCAGCGGTAGACGGTCGCACCGGATCCGTTCCGTGTTTCCTCGAGTTCGTAACGCAGAAACGCCTCCACGTCTCCGTTCCAGGAACCGAGGATGGGGGAATTTTCGGCCATTTTCAGATATTCCTCCGTAGAGGCGAAATTGCGACCGAGGCGTTGTAGGGAAGTCTGGATCATTCGTAGGTTCGAGAGTTTGCGGAATACGGAAAGTTGTCCGCCTCCGTCTATGAGGCACAGTTTTCCGGTTCGGTCCGGAAAACGTTTCGCGAATTCGAACGAAATCCAACATCCCAAGGAATGCGCAAGCAGATTGATTTTCGGAAGTTTTAGATGATCCAGTATTTTCCGTATGTCTTCGGCGTGGACCTCGCGGGAATAATCCGAGTCCGGTTTGGAGGAATTTCCCCTTCCCCGTAGATCATACGCGATCACGGTCAGGCCATGTCGCATTAAATTTTTTGCGAGCGGGGCGAAGTTTTTCAGATTCCCCGTAAGCCCGTGGATGCACAGAACCGGAGCGGGGGAACCCTTTGGAGTCGGAAACGGTCCGTAGACCTCCGCGGATATCGCCAATCCGTCTCCGATCGGGATCCGTAACGATTTCGTAATATTATTCGTGTTCGGTCCGGATCTGACTTTCTTCATTCGTCCGATATTTTCCCTCCGAATCTTTCCATCAAGCCTCTTAATTCCGTTTCGATTCCGGAGCGAAACGCGAAGTGGGTAAAAGCGATCCTTTCCCCAAGTTTGACCGCTTCGAACCCGTCCTCCGATTTTCGAATCGAATACCAAAGTTTCGATTCTCCCAAACCCGTAAAACGGATCGTCAGTTTTTCCTCGTCGAGATCGAAATTTACGATGGATCCGAGCTCTCCGTTTCCGAGCGCCTTTTTCATCTTTTTCAAGAACGTCTCGGGGGAATCGTCGTTTAGGCGGATCGTTTTCACGTTATACTCCCGTTATATTCAAGAAACGTAAAGCATATAGACGCCTTGAAAGAGGCCGACCAACGCGCCCAACACGGATCCGATGAGAATGAGTACGTATTCGTCCTCTTGGAACGCGGAGCGCAGGATCGGCTCGAATTCCTCGGGAGGAAGATCCTTCATCCGTTTGAACATGTTGTTTTCGATGGACATCGCCCTTCCCATATACGTTTCGAGTTTGCCGGAACTGTCGGCCAACGAATCGGAGATCTTCGAGATCACCTGTTTTTTAGCGGTTTCGAACTCCGAATTTTCGCCTCCGTTTTCCGAATCCAATTTTCCTTCGAGATGAAGTCGTTCGACTGCGGCTTCGGTTTCGGCCTGGATCGTTTCCACGAGAGTACGCGCCGCCCGTTTGTATAAGATCTCTTCGAGAACGTTTCTTGCCGTCAA
>NZ_NPEF01000166.1:7282-8930 GCF_002811955.1 Leptospira ellisii | reverse complement strand
CCGCAACAGAATTCCGAAGCGGCCGTTAGGACAAAAGTCTGCGGAGTTCCCGGATCCGTTCGTTCCCGGGATCCATCCTCGGTATTTTTGTTTGGCTGGGATTCGCGTTAGACACCGATCGCAAATTGCATCCGGAGTTTCCCGAACTTTTTTACTTTCGAATCGGATTGAGTCTCATTTGTACCCTGTTTTTAGCTCTGCTTTTGATCGATCGTTTCCAAGGAACCAAATTCCGAGGCAAAGGTTTGGAATGGGCGTATCTCCTCTTTTTGTATCTACTCAATGCGACCGCGTTTTTTACGGGAAGAATCGCGGACGACCCGAACTACGTCTCCGGTCTTCAGATCGTGATAATGTCCATGGTGTTTATGCCGTTTCCGCGCCGGGCGCTTTTTAGTCTGTATTCGCTTTCGATTTTCTTTTTTTTAACTTCGGTACTGATTTACCGTCCGAATCTTTCCACAAGCCAAGCCTCGTATTCGATGCAGAATCTCGCGATCAGTTATATTCTCGCGTTCTTCAGCGGTTTTATCGTGGAACGCTACCGATTCTCCAATTTTTTGAGTCACTATAAGATCCTGGAAAAGAACCGGGAGATTTCAGAAAACATGGAACAGATCCAAAGTTTAAAGGAAAAACAGGACGGGGATTATTTTCTGACCTCCCTGCTTTTGGATCCTCTCATCGCTAAAAAAACGGAAGACGGACCCGTCCGAATCTTCGAACTCAACATATGATTTATTGATTGTAGGGGGAGGAATTACGGGGGCGAACATCCTCTGGGATTCGACGCTTCGCGGAATGAAGTCCGTTCTTTTGGAAAAAAACGACTACGCGTCGGGCACGAGCCAAGCCACCTCCAAAATGATCCACGGGGGATTGCGATATCTCAAAAATTTCGAATTGGGTTTGGTGCGGGAATCCCTGCGGGAGCGCGCCACCCTGGCCAGAATTACGCCCAACGCGGTTCAGACGATGGGGTTTTTGACTCCGATTTATTCTTTGTCCGAAAAGTTCGTGTTAAAGGTCGGAATGGAGATGTACAACGCGCTTTCCTACGACCGCAATCGGAATATCTGCGAGGATCGTCTGATTCCGAAATACAGTTATCTTTCCCGGGAGCAGATGATTTTGGAATCCCCGACGCTTGCCCGGGAAAATCTGAAAGGGGCGTATCTTTACTACGATTATCTCAACGTAAATCCGGAACGTCATACCTGCGAATTTATCTTTTCCGCAAGAGAAAAGGGCGCCGAATCCAGAAATTATACGGAGGTTACCTCCATTCGCCCCGAAGAGGACGGGATTTACCGGGTAATCGCAAAGGATAAAGTCACGGGAAAGGAAACCGAATACAAAACCAAGGCGATCGTAAACGCCGCCGGTCCTTGGGCGGATTTCGTGGAATCTTTGGCGGGAGTTCCCGCGGACAAACACCTGGTCCGTTCCAAAGGAATCCACGTAATCACCCGAAAAATCTGCGGTGATAAAACCGTGGTTTCCAAAAAGAGGGACGGGACTCATATTTTTATCATTCCCTGGAGAAACAAAACGATCATCGGAACTACGGATACGGAATATCCCGATAGCCCGGATCGTTTCCGCGTCACCAAACGGGATATCGAAAGAGGAATTGATTTCGTTTAAC
>NZ_NPEF01000166.1:0-7272 GCF_002811955.1 Leptospira ellisii | reverse complement strand
TTCGGATATACCGATCTTACCTTGGAGGACGTGGATTTTTATTACGGGGGATTGCGTCCCTTGGTGGAGGATCCGGGGCAAAAGACTTCCACATACAACGCCTCCCGTAAGACGGAAATTTTCGACCACAAGGACGGAGGTTTTCCGGGATTTTTTACGGCGATGGGAGGTAAATACACGACGAGCCGCGCCGTAGCGGAAGAGGTCGTGAATCGGGTCGCCGATTTTCTTCCCGGAAATTTCCGTTCCTGCGAAACACATCTGGTTCCCACTTCCACGGGGGATTATTCGGATCTTGCGTCCCTCATACAGGATTTATCGAGACGATATCCTAAGATCGACGGAGCCAAACTAGAACTTCTTTCCGGTAGATACGGTTCTCAGGCGTTTTCGATTTTGGAACATTCTTCGGCACAGGAGGAAAGTTATCTTCTGCAAAACGGGGAAACGTTCTACGAATGCGAACTTCGCTTCATCGCAAAACGGGAGGATATCCGGTTCGCCTCCGATTTTTTCTTCCGCAGATCCGGGGTAGGGGTTCCGGGGATGCCGGAGGAAAGGGAGACTTTACGGATCGTAAACTCTTTGGGAAAACAGCTGCGTTGGAACGCGGCCGCGGTCAAAAAAGAGACACAATCCGTGAAGGAACGATATAGAATTTTCTAATATTCTAAAATGTAAACGAGTTGGAAAGTATCAAAGACATGAAGTCCTTGATGATTTCCGACGTGTCGGAAAGGCTGATCGAATCGCCGTCGACGATCCTCTGCACAACGGTTCCTAAAATCACGCTGATCAGAATTCGGTTGAGCGTGGGGTTGGTCACTCCGAGGTGTTTGGTGATGATGTCCACGTATTCCTTCATCGCGTCGGCGATCAGGGCCTTTTCCTCGTCGTGATTTTTGAGTCTGGAAACGTCGCAGATGATATAAAGAAGATTCTGAAAGTAGGATTCCCGGGCCTGGATCATCTGAAACAGGGATTCCACACGGAGTTCCAGGGTTTGGGCCGGGTTTCCTTTGGAATAAAGTTGCAGTTCCTCTATATCCTTGCTTAGGACGAATTTTACGAGTTCCTTGAATATATCCTCTTTCGTCGCAAAATAATGATAGAGCGTTCCCGTGGAAACGTCCAGCTCGGTCGCGATTTCCCGCATGGATACGGCCGAATACCCTCTCCTGGCGAGAATGTCCACGCATTTCGAAAGGATTTCCAATTTGTATTTCTCGTGATTGACTATCTTCGGCATCGGGATTCCCTCTCTATTCTTTTTTGATTTTATAGGATCGAAGGCTCAGGTCCGATTCGAGGGCCAAAACGACGAACCGGAAACTCCTGCCTTTGAAAGTTTCAATAGGAAATTTTCAGTTTTTGATAAACGAAACCCAATAGCCAGATCGGGCCGATCATCAGGAACTGAAGATCTTTGAAAAAGGACGGTTTTTTTCCTTCTATCTTGTGACCGATAAATTGTCCGATCCAAGCCAAAACGAATATCGTAACCGAAAGATCCGAAATTCCGTAGGAATACGATCCGATTGTGATCGGAAGAACCGTGGATTGTAATAGGATGATCAGATAAATCATCAAAGAACTGAGGATCAACATTCCCAACGCGAGCGTAGGGGAAAGACGGATATAAAATCCCAACGCCAGAACAAGGGCGATCGTCGCAAAGTTTAAGTAAGGAACGGAGCCGAAGAAGGAAGGCACCGGGATGGACCAAAATAAACCGATTACGGTGAAGTAAATTAGGGGAACGCAGATCCAATGAATGTTTTTGTTGATCGGATTCCGGTGACTTTCTGCATATTCGTCGAACCAAGTAGTTACGGATTTCATGGAAACACTCCTTCCTCTAAAAATTTTAAACGTTCGAAATATAATCGCAAGTGTTTTTTATCGAACCGACGGAATAAAATCCAAAAACGAAGGCGGGCCCGGTAGCTCCGTTACTCTTCGGAACGATTCCCGTTCGTTTCGACTTCGTTCTCCGTTTCTTTTTTGTTCCGATCGGTTTCCGATTCCAAAGGTCTCGTGATCCGTTCGATCGGAAGTTTTTTTACGTGATTGGCCATCTCTTTCAGGATCGCTTCGGTGATCTGTTTCATGATGTCGCCAGTGACCTCGTTTTCCAAAACGTCCGTGATCATGGAACTGATGTCCTCTCCGAGTCGTCTTGAAATTTCGCCCATAAACGGAATCCTGGAAAGTTCGCCTAACAGGAATTTGGTTTGCAGGGATTCGTTCACCTTTGCGTTGAACGTGTTTTGATGTTTTTCGAAAGCCTTTTTGGCCAGTCGGCTGTAATCCAGTCGTAACATCACTTCCTCCACACGCTCTAAGGAATGAAGAAATACCGCATCCGCGATCGTATCCACGATGATGTCCCGAAATCGGAACGTGATTTCCCTCGTGACGATGTCGCTGAGATTCTGTCCGGATTGACCGAGTTTGTAAAACGCGATGAGGATTTTCATTCCCCGCAAAAGAAGAAAAGGACGCAGAAAATAAAACGGGATCACGCCGATCACTTCGTACCAGTTTCTGGAAAAATATTCGGCGGGATCCTTGCTTCTGCGGAATTTGGTGATCAGCTCCACGCCCCAAACCGCGAGTACGAGAAAGTCGAAACCGATCACATACGCATATATATCTTTGGTAAGGAATTCCTTATAGGAATTGTAGATCAGAAGCAAGAGCACATCCAAGGCCGCGAATACAAGAAGGAATAAATCCCTTCCCGAACCGGGTAAGGCTCGAAACCAAAGATAAAAGTGTCGGACGTTAAATTTGTTGACCCGCACCGGTAAACGTTCGGAATCAGCCATTTTACTCGTAATCCCCCTGGAAAGGTTGGTTTACAGCATTTATGAGAATGGGATTCTGGTCACTACAATTCCATGTCTTCTCTCGTGGCGATCGACGGTTTCAACCTGATCTACAAGTTTCCCGATTTGGAAGATCGTATGTATCAGAACCAATTGAAAAGCGCGAGACAAGGTTTGTTGGAGTTGTTGGATTCCTATTCTAAAAAAAAGAAAAAACAGGACTTTCACGTTTTTTTCGACGGAAAAAAAGAGGTGGGGAGCGAAGTGCTTCAGGAAACGTTCGGAAGATTGAACGTCTATTTCAGTCGCGATCGCAAGGCGGACGATCTGATCAAGGAATTCGTACGCACCCGAGTCCGTCCTTCGGACGTGCAAGTGGTCAGTTCGGACAAAGAGATTTTTTTTCACGCAAAAAAATGGGGCGCTCATCCGATCACTTCCGAGGAATTCGCCGCGTTTATGACGAAGGAACTCGCGCCTTCGGATCCGGAAATCGACGAAGAAAATGCGAAGGACCGCAGACTGAGTTCCGGCGAATTGGAATATTAGAAAAATCTTTTTAAATAAGGCAGATAACAAACAGTGCTGTTTAATTCGGTTACGTTCGCGATTTTTTTTGCAGTCGTTTATATCGTTTATTGGAATATTCCGAAACGGAATCGACCCGATTTCCTCATTCTTTCCAGCGCCTTTTTTTACGTTTGGTTTTCCTGGATCTTCTTTCTTCATTTCGTCGCGGTCGTTTTTCTCAATTATTTTATATATCGAAAAATCAAAACCTCCGCGGAAGGTTCCGGCAAATGGATGGGGGCAGCCGTCGTTTTAAACTGCGTCAATATAGGTTTTTTTAAATACTTCTATTTTTTCTCCCGAGTGCTCGCGGATTTAACCGGTTATCCTTTCTTTCAGGAAATCCAGGGAATGATTAAGATCGTACTTCCGCTCGCGATCAGCTTCTACAGTTTTCAGATGATCGCGGCTGCCGTGGACGCAAAACGGAATCCCCAAGGGGAAACGATTTCGCTGAAGAATTACTTTTTGTTCGTCCTCTTTTTTCCGGTGTTGATCGCGGGGCCGATCATGAGGACGGGGGATTTTTTTCCGAATCTGAAGGATTTGGAACCGGATCGGGACAAAATCTATAACGGTTGTTATTTGATGATCAGCGGTCTGATCAAAAAGGTTTTGATCGCCGATCCCGCGTCGGGGTTGATCTCTCCGATTTTTTCCAATCCGGAAGTTTACGATTCCACCTCGCTCGTGTTGGCCGGAATAGGATATTCGATCCAGGTGTTCTGCGATTTTTCCGGTTTGACCGATATGGCACGAGGAGTGGGGGCCATGCTCGGTTTTTATCTTCCCGAAAACTTCAAGGCCCCGTTTTTCTCTCTAAGCGGAAGGGAACTATGGCAGCGGTGGCACATAACGTTATCCTTTTGGCTCCGAGACTACATCTATTTTTCCCTCGGAGGAAGCAGGACCGCGGCTTGGCGCACGCATCTGAATCTGATCCTCACCATGACGATCGGAGGATTTTGGCACGGAGCGGATTACACCTTTATCGCTTGGGGATTTTACTGGGGTGTGTTGCTCGCGGGAGAACGTTATTTGGAAACCTCTTTGGGTTGGAAATTGACCCCGGAAAAAAGCGCGATTCTGAAAGTTCTGAAAGCCTGCATCGTGTTTCTCCTTTTTTCCTTCAGCGCGATTTTGTTTCGAGCGGATAACGCGAAGACTATGTTGCAACATCTCCGGGGTTTGTTGTTCAATTCTCCGCAAAGGATGGAAACCGAATTGGTCTCCGGCTCCTATGTTTGGCTGTCCGAGGCGGGCAGGATGGTGGACGGTTCTTCCCTGTTTCTTCTCAAGGAAATGGAGAACGTGGAGAAGTTCTTTTATCTGTTTCTTGCACTCGTGTTCTTCAACTGGACTCAGTATGTCCCCGATTTTTGGAAACGATTCCGAAAATACGATCCTTGGCTTTTGACGGCGGTGGGGGTCGTAACTGTGTTCTTGTTGGCGCTTTTTTCCGAGGATTCGGGGGCGTTCATCTATTATAAGTTTTAGGAAATTAGAATGTTTCGTAACAGATTTCTACTCGTTCCTTTCGTGATTTTCATCCTGGCGTTTTGTATAGATAAGATCGTCAGTTCCGAGACGCTCGAACCGTATTATTCACTCACCCTTTCCGATCTCAATTTCCGTCATAAGGAGACTTTGTTCGCGGAACTTAAGGATTATCTAAAGTCGCCCGAAAGAAAAAAGGTTCTCGTATATTTCGGAAATTCGCGCGCGCTTCTATTCCGGAACGATTACATAGAAAAAAAATATCCGGATTGGATCCTATATAATTTTTCCGTTCCGGGAGGTTCTCCGGATTACTATCTTTTTTGGTTGGAACGGTTTCGTAACGAAGGCGTAAAACCCGATTTTATCCTGATGGACGAGTCGATCGAAATTTTCAATTCTTCCTCCGTTTTGACGCTGGACGAGGTTCTTTTTTACGGTCTCAGTCCTTGGTTCGTTCTGCGTCATGCGGATCGTTATTCTTCTTCGGATTTGACCGGATTCATCGGAAAGAAGTTATTTCATACGCTTAAAAACCGACCCCGACTGAACGTCATCCGCGCTCGAGCCAAAGACGGCGGGTTTTTAGCCAAAGGATACAGTAGACTCAGATCCGAAATCGGGGAGAACCTTCGTAAACAAAGGGGAAGCGCCACTTCGGACGCGAGTCCACGGATCGTTTTGGCTTCGGAATTGCTGAAAAAAAGATCCAATACCGATTTTAAATCCTATCTCACTCCCTTTACCTTCAATCCGAAAATGCTAGCCAACGAGGAGGACGCGATCCGTATCATACGCGAAATCGGCGTCCCCTACGCGACGATCTGGGTGCGCGTTGCAAGACCGTATTTCGAACTTTATAAGACGAAAAAGGTTTCGACCGGCGGAAAGGAAGAGAAAACCCCTTACGAAATTATGATTCCTAGATTAGAAAAATTGCATCATTCGACGAACACTCCGTTCTGGAACATGAACGAGGATCCGAAGTACAGCTGCGACGACTTCAGCGATCCGGGGCACATGTCTCCGAGCTGTTTCAACGATTACGCGGATTTCATCTTCACCCGATTGCCGAAATAAAAAGCCGTTTTCGAACGTTAAACGCCGTTATTCGATCTCCGTGATCCAGTCCTTGTTCTTCAGGGAAACCTCGGAGACGATCGATTGTGAAGAACCGTTCCGTTTTATTTTCGTAAGAGTCCCTTCGTCGATTCCGTATAGCAGAAGAAAATAGAGTTTTCCGTTCGGAGTTTCTATCGACGGCAATTCCGGATCGGTAGCCAAAAGGATTCCGGTGAGAAGGGTCGTTTCGTTTTCGTCTATGGGTCTTCCGAAGTTCAGGCTATGACCCGGACCGAGAAGCGCTCCTTCCATGCCGTAATAAGCGATATCGTTCATGAGCACCATCGGCCATACGGGCGGATTCGGGGCGTTTTTTTTGGATAGACGGAAGGTAAGTTCGTAACCGAGTCCGCTTACGTTCGGATCGGACCATTCCTTTTCGAAAAGTTCCGAACAACCGTAACTAACGTAAAGCCATTGGTCGGGAAGATCGAATACCGAAGCCTGATATAACACGTGTTTACCGGTGGCATCGTGGTTCGGATAAATTTTAGGACTGATCGCGGAAGGAAGACGTTGCGAGGGGTAGATTTGGTCCGTGATTTCGTCTATCGCCGACCAGCCGCGGTCGTCCACTTCCTCCGGGGATTGTGCTTCCTCGGTTTGCCCCGATCTGAAAATTTTCGAAAATAGTCCCATCTTTTTAATTCCTTGTCTCTGATTGGAATCCGAAATTTTTTTCCAAAATAAGGAAATAAATTTTAGAATCGAATTCGAAATAGGAAAGAAAGTCGGGAAAGTATATTCCTTTTTTATTGGAATTCTCTCGAACTTATAATACCGAGGCAATTGAGACGAGGGTGGGGAATTTTCGGGAAAGAAAGTCGGTTTATTTTCCTCATCGTCGATCCTTGTTCAGTTCCTTCACGAGTTCGGGAAGAACCTCCCCCGATTTACCGCGTAAAAAAAGATCCACGGACGAGGAAAACGAAGTCGGCTCCGGATTCACTTCCACTAACAGAGCACCCGCGTTACGCGCCATTTGCGCCAGAGAGACGGGCATCGTTACCGCTCCGGAAGTGCCGACGATTAAAAGCAGATCCGTTTCGTTCATACGCCGAAGGCAGACGTTTAAATCGGCTTCGTCGTACGATTCGCCGAACCAGACCACGCCGGGTCGGAGTAGGGACGAGCAACTCGGGCAAACGGGAGGCAGTTCCTCCGAATGATACGCGCGCTCCGGGGGCTCGCGTAGACATACGTTACACACGTTTCGAAAGATATTTCCGTGGATTTCGACGAGGTTTCGGGA
>NZ_NPEF01000165.1 GCF_002811955.1 Leptospira ellisii | reverse complement strand
GAATGGAACTGGTCCATCAGGGAGAAACAAGTCGTTCCTTCGAAAAGCTCTGCACTCAACTTCTTTCCAAATGTCAGGCGAATTGTATGGAGGAATGGTATCCGTATACTTCCATTTTCGTTCCGACCATCGCGTATCGATACGCGAAACAGCTCCAGTGTATGGATCGATGCAACCAATTCTGCAACGTTCCGATGCCGAGTAGAATCCTCTCGGGAGAAACAAGAACCACTCCGACCATTCCTGCACCGCAAAGTTATTATTGAGGAGTTCCCGCGCGGAATCCGCCTAACACATCAATAGCGAAGATCCTCCGAAATAGAAAAAAGCAGTTCCTACAAAAGATTCCGATCTTTCTTCCATCCCGTACGAAAATTTCTTGCCATGTTATATGATGAGTCCATTCTTTTCCTTCCGGAGAAGAACATGGCAGATTATAGTGAAATCATCGTATTTACGACCTTAAGCGATCGAGACCTCGCGGAAATTCAAATTTCCGAAATGTTACAGGACGGAATCATCATATCGGGAACCATCTTCCCGGAAGTCACTCTGATGTATCAATGGGACGGGAAAATCGCCATGGATACGGAGAATAAAATCATGATCAAAGCCAGATCCGATCAATATCCTAAAATCGAGGAATACATCATGAAACACCATCCCTATCTCGCGCCGGAAATCATCAAGATGGACGTGAGTTTCGGATCGGACAATTATCGCAAGTTCATCAAAAACAAAATCGACAAAGCGGGCTGACACCCGCGCGGAAGAGCTATTCTCCTCCGAGAATTCTTCCCAACACCCGGCTCAAAATCCGCGGATCCAACACGAGCGCAAAGGCAACGCCGCATAACGCACCCCAAAGGTGCGCGTCGTGGTTGATTCCGCTCGTCTCCGAATTTCTAGAGGCGTAAAACGTATACAACAGATACAAGACCGCGTAAACGACCCCGGGTATCGGAATCGGGATAAACATCATATACAAGGACATTCCGGGATAAAACAGGATCGTCGCGAACAACACTCCGCACACGCCTCCTGAAGCGCCCAACGTCCTATAATACGAATTGTCCAGATTTTTCCTCCAGGAAATCACGCTCGTAATCAGGATCGTCCCGAGATAAAAAAGGAGAAAACGTATCGGACCTACCGTATATTCCAGATTTCTGCCGAAGGAATAGAACGCGATCATGTTGAACAGAAGATGCATCCAATCGGCGTGAATAAAACCCGAGGTCAATAAGGTGTAATAATTTTTATCCCTGTTCAAACGATACGGCGTCAGGATGAATTTATAAAGTTTATCCTCCGAAGAAAACGCCCAAATACTCAAACCCGCCGTGACTAAAACAATCAATATCGTGATCAAATCGAATTTCCTTAAATCCTATTTTTCGGTCGGGGCGGAATCCGTTTCGTCCGTTTGGATCGACATCATCTTGTCCCGCAAAATCGCCGCCCTTTCGAAATCCAATTCTTTGGCGGCTTTCATCATCTCTTCGCGGAGTTTATCCTTTAGCTCCTCTTTATTCGCGAACTTCTTAGGATTGAATTTCTTCTCCACGTCTTCGAGGATCAGATCCTCCGAAGTCTGCTCCTTTTCTTCCCGTTCGATGATATCCGCCACTTCCTTTTTGATGGTCTGCGGGGAGATTCCGAACTTCTCGTTGTGATCCGATTGGATCACCCTTCTTCGTTTGGTTTCCTCGATCGCCGCAGTCATGGAATCGGTGACCTTATCCGCGTAAAGGATCGCGGTTCCGTTCACGTTCCTCGCGGCGCGGCCGATCGTCTGTATAAGAGATTTATAATTTCTTAAAAAACCTTCCTTATCCGCGTCCAAAATCGCGACGAGGGAAACCTCGGGGATATCCAAACCCTCCCGAAGCAGGTTGATTCCGATCAAAACGTCGTAGATTCCTTTGCGGAGATCGCGTATGATCGCCACGCGGTCCAGCGTCTCCACTTCGGAATGAAGATAGGCGACCTTCAAACCGATTTCTTCGTAATAGTCGGTGAGATCTTCGGACATCTTTTTGGTAAGCGTCGTGACGAGAACCCGTTCTCCCGCGTCGATACGTTTGCGGATCTCCACCAAAAGATCCTCGATCTGGTTTTTCGTGGGACGCACCTCCACGAGCGGATCCAAGAGGCCCGTAGGACGAATGATCTGTTCCACCTTGTGCGGACTTTTCTCTAATTCGTATTCGGCGGGGGTCGCGGAAACGTACAACGTCCTCGGAGTAAGCGCCTCGAACTCGTCGAAATTGAGGGGCCTGTTGTCCAAGGCGCTCGGGAGGCGAAAGCCGAAGTCGACTAACGTCTGTTTGCGGGCTTTATCCCCCGCGAACATACCCCCGATTTGGGGAATCGTAGTATGCGACTCGTCCACGATCAAAAGGAAATCTCCGCGGAAATAATCGATCAGACAGGCGGGGCGTTCTCCTGCCTTTCTGCCCGTAAGATGTCTGGAATAATTTTCGATCCCGTTGCAGTAACCCATTTCCTGCAGCATTTCCATATCGTAATTGGTTCTGGAGAGAATGCGTTCCGCCTCGAGAAGTTTTCCGTTCTTTCGGAAAAAATCGACCTGCGCCTCCACTTCGGCACGGATATTTTCGACGGCTTCCTTCACCTTCGGACCGGAAGTGATGAAGTGTTTGGCAGGATATATATAAGCTCTTTCTAATTTAAGAATCGTTTGCGCCGTGACCGGATTGATTCTACTGATAGAATCGATCTCGTCTCCGAAAAATTCGATCCGAATTCCGTCCGTATGATACGCCGGATAAATTTCGATCGAATCCCCGCGTACCCGGAAATTCCCCCTCGAAAAATCGATGTCGTTCCGGTTATACTGGATGTGAAGAAGCTTGCGGATCACCGCGTCCCGTTCGATCGTATCCCCCACCTTTAACGAAACCACGGAGTTGGTGTATTCTTCCGGAGAACCCAAACCGTAGATGCAGGAAACGGAACTTACGATGACCACGTCGTCCCGTTCCAAAAGGGAGGAAGTCGCGCGCAGACGCAGCTTGTCAATTTCGTCGTTGATCGAACTGTCCTTTTCTATGAACGTATCGGAGGAAGGAACGTACGCCTCCGGTTGATAATAATCGTAATACGACACGAAGTATTCCACGGCGTTTTCGGGAAAAAATTCCTTGAACTCCCGGAAAAGCTGCGCCGCCAAAGTCTTGTTATGCGAAAGAACGAGTGTGGGAAGTCCGAGTTTTTGGATGACCTGGGCCATCGTAAAGGTTTTTCCGGAACCGGTGACTCCGATCAACGTCACCTTCTGCTCTCCCTTCTGAAACGAGGAAGCGATCTGATCGATCGCGTTGACCTGATCGCCGGCGGGCGCGTAAGCGGAATGAATCTTAAAAATGGCGGACATAAAAACGTTAGGAGATTTTTTTCTTAGCGGTGAATTGGGCCTGCTTTCTTCCTTCGAGGATTTCCAGATCCAATTCGTCGAACAGTTTCTGCATCACCATCATGCCGCGCATCAGAGTCGCAGTGGAGGAGAATTTTCCCCGTTCGATATCCTGTTCGAGATTGAGTTCCTTCAGATTATTGACCATCTTGATGGAAAGGGTTTGATTGCGGTCGATCGAATATTCCACTTCCACTTCGGTGCCGTCTCCGTATTTGACGGCGTTTTCGACGGCTTCGAGCGTTCCGATACAAAGATCCATGACGATCTCCTCGGGAGTGTCCTGGCTTTTCAGGAAAAACTCGAGCCTGCTGCGAACGTATTGCATCGGTTGAAATTCGATCTTGCCGAGAAGAACGTAGTGGTCCTTGGCCGGAAATTTTTTTCCGGCGATCAGATCCGGATGAATGTGGAATTCCTTCTGATTGAACTTGCTCTGTTTCGCATAACCCGAAGCTGTCAGGGATTCCAGGATTTCGGCTACCGCGGAATTTTCGACGCCGGGCTCGTCCTTGAATTTACGGAGAGTTTCCATACGGATCCAGGCGAAAAAATCGCCCGTCGCTCCGGTCAACCCTTGAGAGAGCATCGACTGAATCTGCTTTTCGATTTCATCCCGGGTGAGGTGGAAGCTCATACTTTATCCATTTAGATGCGGAATTAAGAACGTGTAAATCCGTTTTTACCAGGAGCGGATTTGACGCATCGCCTCGTATGAAATCACCGCCACCGAATTGCTCAAATTCAGACAACGGGAGGAATCTTCCATCGGAATTTTTAAGATCCGCTCCGCATTCCAGGATTTTTTCATCTCTTCCGGAACTCCCGAAGTTTCGCTTCCGAAAAGAAAAGCGTCCCCGTCCTTATAACGCACCGAAGTGTACGACCTGGATCCGTAAACCGAAATCAGATATAGATCGGAATCGGAGGGCAACGCAGCTTTATAATCTTCTAAAGAAGAATGTTGTGAAATTCTAACCTTATCCCAATAATCCAAACCCGCCCTTCGGGCTGCCTTCTCCGAAAGATCGAAAGCCGCCTGTCCGACGATATGAAGTTCCGCGCCGAGGGCGACGCAGAGCCTCGCGATATTACCGGTGTTCGGCGGAATTTCGGGGCGATACAAACCGATGTGCAGCGACATGGAGAATTCCGAACGCGTCCCGCGTCATTTTCTCTTCTTCGAGGAATGTTTTTCCTCTTTGGAAGAATTCCTGTTTTTGTTGAGCGAATTCTGCAGGATCGCGCCGAAAGAACTCGTGGAACCGCTCGCATCCGTACTTAGGTAACCGCTGTAATCCAAACGTTCCTGGATCTCCTTCGCCTTTTGAATCGAAAGCGAAATCTGCTTTCGTTCCGGATTGACTTCCATCACGAAAACCTCCACCGCGTCTCCCTGTTTGAAACTTTGGTTGAGCGGAATCCGATTCGGAATGCCGGTTTCCCGTCCCGGCACGAGTCCGTTGAAGTGATCGTCCAACTTTACGAAAAGTCCGAACGGTTTCAGGGAATCGATCGTACCCTTTACGATATCGCCTTCCTTAAACGGAACCGTCTGCGCCCAAGGGTCCTTTAGAAAATCCTTAACCGTTAAGGCGAACTTCTGGTTCTCCCAATCGATGCGGAGAACGCGCGCGCGTAACGTCTGACCGACTTGGAACTCCTTATCCAATTCCGGATTTTTTTTATACGTTGCTTCGGAGATCGGAATCAGAGCGGAAAGACCGTCCATCTCCACGATCAATCCGAAGTTCTGGATGGATTTGACCTTGCAAGTTACGAACATACCTTCCTTAAGTTCCTGTTTGAGAACTCCGAGTTTCGCTTCCTTGGCCCGATCCGAAATCCGCTTTTGGGAAACCACGAGTTTCCCCCTGGTTCCTATATCCTGGATGAGAAACTTGACTCGTTTACCGACTAACCCCGATTTTTTGAATTCGGGATCGATCTGGGAAAAGGGACAAAACGCCGGAAATTCGCCCATCTTCACCTCGGCGCCGGATTCACCTTCGGAAATAAATTGACCGAGCACCGGAATCTCCGCTCTTTTAGCGATTTCTAATAAATCCTTATTTAATACGTCCGGACTCAGACAGGTTGTGAAATGGACGTCCCCGTGGTCTTCCCGGAGAAAATACGCCTCGATCTCGTCTCCCGGATTCGGAAGCGGAGAATCCGCGAATTCCTCCGAAGAGATGATTCCCTGCAGATTTGCCTCCTTTGCCGTTACGAAAACGAAATCCTTTTTGGCCGCGTTGACGACCGCCGCGACTCTGGTTCCCGCTTCCATCGCGCGTTTCTTCTTAAAGGAAGCGTCTAACATTTTTTCGAAGAGTTCTTTTTCGGATTCTTTCATCTTTTTCCTCTTTTTTTTGGACTGGAAGTCGGCTCTCTTTTTTCGGACGGATAGGAAATCTCCCCGACAATGACCTTACGAAGGGATTTCAAATTCTTTAAGTCGACGAGAGGATCTTCCGTAAAAACGTTTATGAATGCGGGTTTACCTTCCCGGATTTTTCCTTCGTGAGGAGCTTCGAGAAAGGAACAGGTGGATTCGGTCGCGATGCGGATCGTTTCTTCGTTGCCCAGAACGGAAGCGAGAAGTTCCATTTCTTTCCAACCTCCGATTCCCGGATGAACGTGCAGATAACCGGTTCCCGACGCGAGCAGAATTCCCTGACTGAGATTCCTTTGTTTTTTTAGGAACGCAAGATAGGATTTGAATTCCGCGTCGGCGTTTTTGCGTTCCTCTTCCTTCAAATTGGAAAGTTTTCCGGCGAACTCCGGTTCGGGCGCTATGTTTTTGGAAAAGTAGGAACTCCAATCCTTCAGACCTGTCAGATCCGTTTCCCATTCGGGAGTTCCCGCAATTTTCTGATAAAAATACACGGACAACATCGGTCCCCAGTTCAAGTTCCGAAAAATTCCCGGAGCGACCCTTCCCGAAATCGAATCCGGAATCGGATGAAACAACGTGGGAACTCCCGCGTTGATTCCTTCGAGAATGCTGAATTCGTCTCCGAATGCGGATAACGCAAGCGCGATCCCGGCGCCGTCCGCGGCCTTCTTCAACTGATAGAGGAACGGTCCGTCGAACACGAACGTTTCCCCTTCCTGAAATCTCGAAAAAAGATGAAGAGGAGAATCCGATCCTTTTTTGATCTTGGATAACGCGTCCTGGGAGGAACGGATCACTTGATACCCCGGAAGAGTTCCTAAATTTTTCGTTTCCGAACTTTCGGCGATCCAAGGAGGAGAAGACTTTTTGATCCAAGGGGAATACTTGCCCGCCTTCTGCGCGTCCTTCCACAAAGTTCCCACCCAGGTAGGATCTCCCACGGAAAAGACCGAAGAAAAACCGTGAGCCAAAAAGGACTGTAAGGAAAGATAAACGCCTGCCCGATCCTTTTGACCGCCGAGAGAATCCGCGGAGAGGGTTACATTCGCGTCACAAAAACCGGGAAGGGCGAATGAGATTTTTCCTGAGTACGAATTCGTTTTTTTGATCGAAACGATTCGACCGTTTTCGATTCGAATTTCGGAAACGTCGGAATATTCTTTTTTACCGGGAAGCAGATAACGCACTCCGTTCAACACGGAATTTTCGGATCGAAGGGACGCGAACGTAAACAATAGAATGAAAGAAAACGCAAACGGCTTAAAAACGAAGCGCAAGAATTCGAATTCGGAAAGATGCTTCTTTTTTCCCTTTCTAAAAATCACTCTCTTGACAAACAAAACAGATTCAGGAATGTTCATGGATGATGGGGCAGGAAATCCGAGATATATCCGACAATATCAGGTTAACGATCGAGAACGGAAAAATCCTGTCTCTAAAAACCCACAGGATGACTCATTCTGTCGAAGAGCATATCCAGGAGGCAGTCGGACTGATTCTGGATAAGGTGACTCATCCTACTCTGGTTCCTACGGTTTATACAATAATAAAAGAGTTGGCGATCAACGCCTGCAAAGCAAACCAAAAAAGGATTTTTTTCGAAGAAAAAGGTCTGGATCTCAACAACGCCTCCGATTACGAAACGGGCGTGCTGGAATATAAGAAAATATTCAGCGAAGCGATGTCCGAACGTTACGGACAAAAGGCGAAGAAGGAAGGTTACTACTGCCTGATCAGTTTTTATTATTCCTTCGACGGAATCCGGATCGAAGTGATCAATAACGCGCCCGTCACTTCGCAGGAGGAAAAATCCCTCCGCGAAAAACTCGAAAAGGGAATGCGTTACAACGACATCGCACAGTTTTATTTGGACAACGCGGACAACACGGAAGGCGCCGGTATAGGACTCGCCCTCATTCTCATCATGCTGAAAGGGGAAGGAATCGATCCTTCCTACTTTCGGATCATTATCCGCGAGGACGTCACCATCGCGAGATTGGAAATTCCGCTCACGCCGGACTTTCAAAGCATTCGAAAATTAGACCGTAAAAATTAGATGCCGCTTCCCTTATCCGTTTGTATCATCACCCTCAACGAAGAGGACAATCTCGAACGTTGCCTCAAGCCGCTGGACTTCGCGTCCGAAATCGTGATCGTGGATTCCGGTTCCAAGGACAAAACCGTGGAGATCGCGAAACGATACAAGGCGAAGGTTCACGAACGCAAATTCGACGACTACGTAAGTCAGAAAAATTACGCCTTATCCCTCGTCAAAAACCGATGGATTCTCACTCTCGACGCGGACGAGGAGGTTTCTCCGGAACTAAAACGGGAAATCGAAGAGTTGTTTCGAAACGGAGAACCTTCGGCCGACGGATATTCCACTCCCAGATTGACCTGGTATTTGGGAAAGTGGATCCGGCACGGAGGCTGGTATCCCAACCGAAGAATCCGCCTGTTTCAAAAATCCAAAGGGGAATTCGGAGGGGGTCTCGTGCACGAAACGGTGCAACTCCGAGGTACATGCAAAAAACTGAATGCTCCCGTGCATCACTATTCGTACAAGAACATCGGAGATCATATCCGGTTCATCAACGCCTATTCGGAATTGACCGCGCAGGAAAAACACAAGGCGGGAAAAACGAGCGGACTATTCCACGCGTTTTGGGAGGGATTTTACAAGGCCTTCTGGATGTATACGATTCGCTTCGGTTTTTTGGACGGAAAACAGGGATTCATCCTGGCGATCTTCGGATTTTATTATAATTTTCTAAAGTATATCAAACTCTACGAGATGAATCGTAAGGATAAAAAATCGGATTAAAACGGAAATACTTCGTTTAAGATTTCGATTTCCTTCTTGAGATTCGCGTCTTTTCCGACGATCATAAAAATCGCCCGAATCGGAATATTTGAGATTTCCGAAACCTCGTGAACGGATATTTTTGTCCTATTTCCGTCCGGCTGCAATCTATAATCCCAAAATCCTTTCATTCCGAAGCTGCTTTCTTTCATTTCGATTCGAACCCAGGAATTCTCCTCTCTTCCGGTCATTTCAAAATGAATGTATCCGCCCATATCCGTCCCTTCTTTCCAAA
>NZ_NPEF01000164.1 GCF_002811955.1 Leptospira ellisii | reverse complement strand
CGAACGCGTTAGTCGACATGGAAGCGTCCGGCTTTTTTCAAACTTCGCGAAAGTTCTTTTCCTCCGAACGGATTCGGATCGTAAAGACCGTATCCGATCATTTCGAAAGGATGGAAACGACCGAAGGATCGAACGTGATGGAAAAAATTTCCGAAACGGTCACGGCTTCCCTTCCGGAAATCCTATCGGTGTTGACGATTCCAAATCCCGACGACGAGGGTCCGGAGCTTTCACCAGAAGAAATCGAAACGCTCCGTTTTTTCACGAAATCGTTCCGCTTATCCGAAACGGAAACCATCCGCCTCAAGGATTGGATGTTGGGATATAAGATTCGTACCGGACTTTCGCCGAACCGCGCCGCGGAATCTTTAAGAACGAATCCGATCGTAGATCCCTCCTGCGAAACGGTACGCACGAGAGAAGAGGGGAAAAAGGGATTGAATGCGCTCCGAAAATTTTATCAGTCCTAAACGATTTTCGCATATTTACGTCGAACGATCGGCGGAAAATCATCCGAAAACTTCGGAAATTTTGTCCAAGTTCCCGGAATCTTCCGTGGTTTCGATCGACTCCTACAAAGAGGTCTTTAACCCCTCCGCTCAGAATTTTCAGGCCCAAAAAAGAAGCCCGAAACTAATACTCGCCGAAAGGAAGGATCAGTTTCTGTATTCCGGATCGGGAATCGCCCCCGATTTCGGTTATCGTCATTTTTATTACAATGCCCTGGTTCTGAACTGTCTTTACAACTGCTCCTATTGTTATCTCCAAGGGATGTATTCTTCCGCGAACGTGGTGGTTTTCGTAAACAACGGGGATTATTTCCGGGAAACGGACGAACGTCTGAAACTTTCCAAACCGCTGTATCTCTGCATCTCCTACGACACGGATCTGCTCGCGTTGGAAAGTATATTAGGATATTGTAAAGAATGGATCGAATTCGCCCGTTCCCGTCCGGATTTGATCGTGGAACTCAGGACGAAAAGCGCCAACTTCAAATCGATCGCCTCCCTAAAACCGGCGCCTAACGTGATTCTCGCCTGGACTTTATCGCCGGAATCCGTGATAAAAGAACACGAACCGCTGACACCCAGACTCGCATCCCGTCTTAAGAACGTAAAACAGGCTCTGGAAGCCGGATGGCAGGTGCGTCTCTGTCTGGATCCGATCCTGAACGTTCCCGATTGGAAAACGATCTACCGCGAATTCGTCGGCGACGTCTTTCGGGAAATCCCCGGAGATAAACTTAGGGAGATCAGCTTAGGCGTGTTCCGGATGAATTCGGAGTATTTTAAGAATTCGAAAAAAAGAAGATCGAATTCCTACCTTTATTATCTGCCCATGGAAACCCGCTCCTCCGTAAAATCCTATCCGGAGGAATTGGAAAAAGAAATGTTTTCGGTCGTGGAAAAAGAATTGGAATCCTTCGTTCCGAAAGAAAAGATTCACAGACTGATCGCGAACGAAACGGTCTGAAAACGCGAAAACAGAGTCCGCCTTTATGAACGAAAACCGAACGGTCCAAAACGCTTCCGCGATAGTAACCGGTTCCTCCCGCGGAATCGGTCTTGCGATATCGGAGTTCCTCGTATCGCAGGGATATAAGGTGATCGGAATTTCCAGAACCGCTCCTAAATCCGCGCCTCTCCTGAATCCTGAAGGATACCGTCACATTCATTGCGACCTGTCGGATACGGGAAAAATTACATCTGAAATTTATAATATTCTAAAGGAAGAACCGCCGATAAAGGTCTTGGTGAACAACGCCGGAATCGGGACGTTCGCTCCCCACGAGGAAATTCCGGTTTCCGAGCTGGAACGGATGTTGATCTTGAATTTCGTGACACCGGTTCTTTTGACCCGGTTGTTCCTTCGGGATCTAAAAAAGAACGAAGGTTGGATTTTCCAAATCCACTCGGTCGCCGCGTTGAAAGAATCGGTCCGCGGCGCCGCCTACGCCGGAAGTAAGGCCGGACTGCGGCACTTCGGTCTGAATTTATTCGAAGAAATCCGAAAATCAGGAGTCAAACTGATAAGCGTCAATCCGGATATTGTGGATACCGAATTCTACGAAACACTGGATTTCGAAAAGGATCCCGATCCGGGTTCGTATCTGAACGTATCGGACGTTTTAAACGCATTCGAGTTCGCGTTTTCGGGAAGGGAGAATTCCGGTTTTATGGAGATCACCGTTCGTCCCAGATATCACAGAATTTCCAAAAAACCGATTCAAAGAAAAAATCGAAATTCGGAAACGGAGCGGGAAACCGAAGGAAAGCAACGATGAATCCGAACGAATTGAACGTCGCGCTCGTACAGTGCGATTTATCCTGGGAAAATCAGGAAGCCAACTACGAACACGTGGAAAACCTTCTTAAGAATTCGCTTAAAACCGCCTCCGAAAAACCGGATCTTATCCTTTTACCGGAAACGTTCGCCACCGGATTTACGATGCGTTCGGAACGGATCGCGGAGCCGGACGGAGGCCCCACCGAAATCTTTCTTAAAAAAATCGCGAACGAAACGAACGCGCATATCTGCGCGGGTTGGATCCGAAAAAATCCCGCGGGAAAACCGTTCAACACGCTCAGCGTCGTCGCTCCCGACGGCGAAATCATAGTAAGATATTCTAAAATACATCCGTTTACGTTCGGCGGGGAAAATCGTCATTACGAGGCAGGTTCGGAAATCCTGAGTTACGATCTGAACGGATTTCGAATCACTCCGTTCATCTGCTACGACATCCGTTTTCCGGAAATCTTCCGAAAACTGGCGGGAGAAACGGATATCTTTACGATTCACGCGAACTGGCCCGTCCCGAGAATTCATCACTGGGAATTGATCCTAAAAACCAGAGCGGTGGAAAACCAGGCCTACGTTTTCGGAGTCAACCGGATCGGAATCGCCGGTTACAACAAAAGCGTTCCGCATAACGGGCATTCGCTGGCGGTCGAACCGAACGGCGATTTTACGGACGTAGGGGAAAACGAGGAAACGGTTCTGTTCTATAAGGCGGATAAAAAAAAGATCGCAGAATACCGGGAAAATTTTCCGGTTCTATCGGACCGAAGAGATCCGGAAAGCATCAAAGTCAGAGTAGCGGAGCGTTCTTCTCGAACCTGAGAAAACGTTCGGTCAAGGGAAGATTCGCTTCGATCGATTCCCCCGTAAACGGATCCTTAAATTTTAAAAAATAGGACAAAAGCTGCAACCCGTACGATTCGAACTGAGCCCCCGCCCTCGAATACAACAGATCCCCGACGACGGGACATCTCTGGCTCTGAAAATGAACGCGGATTTGGTGTGTTCTCCCCGTTTCCAGACCTATATCCAGAAAACTGAATTTTCTCCCGGAACGGGAATTGATGTATTTTAGAACTTTGTAATGGGTTACCGAACGTCTTCCTTTCGGAGAAATCGTCATTTTCAAACGTTCGACCGGGTGGCGTGCGATGGGAAGATCGATGGTCCCCTCTTCTTCCGGAGGATGCCCCTGTACCCAAGCGTAATATTTTTTCTGAATTTCCCGTTTTCGAAACAGTTCGGATAACTTTCCGTGTGCCCGATCATTCTTCGCTATGAGAATCAAACCTTCGGTGGGTTTGTCCAATCGATGTACGATTCCCGGTCTGGATTCTCCGCCCGCCTTGGACAATTCCTTAAAGTGATAGAGCAAGCCGTTGACCAAACTAGGGGAACGATCTCCGGGACCGCTGTGACTCGCGATTCCGGCGGGTTTATGTAGAATCAGATAATTCTCCCGATCCAAAATCACCGGCAGATCCATAGGCACCGGTTCCAAATTAAGAGGGGGACGAGGAGGAACGGAAACGGAATACCGATCCCCCGCTTTTACTTTGATCGAACTTTTGTCCTGAATTTTATCGTCTTGATTACGAACGAATCCGGATTCGATCCACTTTTGAATCGAGGCCCGGGAAACCTCGTCGCCGAACGACAGTTTGAGAAATCGATCTAGACGGTTTCCCGAAAATTCTTCTAAGACCTCTGCTTTCAGTTCCAAGTTCATCGGAAATACGGGGAAGATCCCAGATTTTTATCGAGAGCAATTTTAGCACTCTAAAAAAACGGTTTCCATTTTCATTCCTACGACTTAATATGACACATTGAAACCCAACCCCTTAGATCTAAGGAAGGAAAGAAACATGGTCAAAAAAATTTTGAATCTGATTCTGCTCGGTGCAATTGCATTTTCATTCACTCTTTGCTCCTCTGCCGACAAAAAAGAAGAATCCGCTCCGGAGCCTTCTCAAAATGAGCAATCTGCCGCAGCGAACAGAAGTGTGGACGTAGGTTCTCCGCAAGCGATCGCAGATTCTTTCAACGACAAATTGAAGGATTTCAGATATCCGGACGGACTAACTCGCCCCGGATTCAGCTACAAAAAAGCGGATGTGAACGCCGGCGATTTCAGCGAATGGGCGAAAGTCAATACTCCCGTAATCAAAGAAGGTCTTGGAAAACTTCCGGACAGTTTCGCTATTGAAATCACTGGTCATACCGATGCGGTGGGTCCCGAGCAAGCGGAAGGCGATAAAAAAGGAAATATCTATTATTCCGAACTGCGCGCCAATGCCGTGAAACAAGCTCTGATCAAACAAGGAATTCCCGCAAATCGTATCGTTACGAAAGGTGCAGGATCTTCCGAACCGGTTTCCGGTTTGGACGCTAAAGACGCTAAAAACAGAAGAGTAACCTTCCGTTTTGCGACTTCCGCCCCACAACAGTAAGCCGAAAACGATCAATCAGAAATCTGATTCAAAAGGGCGATGAGAAATCATCGCCTTTTTTGTCGCTTAGGGATCGTTTCAACCGCGGCCGCAGCGGACTTTTTTCGATCCTCCCCCGCATTCTTCAATCGAAAGTAGAATCATCAAGATCAAAAGCGCCACGGCGAGATCATAGACTTCCGGCGGTAATAAAAAAGCCCGCTCTTACGAACGGGCTTTCGACTCCGCTTACGTCTTTTGTGAACGAAAGGGGAATCTTTCCTCAACGAAAACGTTTCAGTCCACGGAAGGAGAAATCATCTTTTCCGGAAGAACCCACTGATCAAACTGCTCGCTCGTCAATAAGCCGAGCTCGATCCCGGATTCTTTCAGAGTAGTCCCTTTCTTATGCGCGTTCTTTGCGATTTTAGCGGCGTTATCGTATCCGATATGAGGATTGAGAGCGGTGACCAACATCAAAGAATTGTTCAAATGTTCCTTGAGTTGTTCGAGATTCGGAGTGATTCCGCGCGCGCAATGTTCCTCGAAGGAGACGCAGGAATCGGAAAGAAGCCGGATCGAATTCAGGACGTTATGGATGATCAACGGTTTAAAAACGTTCAATTCGAAGTTTCCGGACGCTCCTCCGATGTTTACGGCGACATCGTTGGCGATCACCTGCGCGGCGACCATCGTCATCTGCTCCGATTGGGTGGGATTCACCTTTCCCGGCATAATGGAGGAACCCGGTTCGTTTTCGGGAATGCTGATTTCGCCGATTCCGCAGCGGGGTCCGGAGGAAAGCCAACGTACGTCGTTCGCGATCTTCATCAGGGAAGCGGCGATGGTTTTTAAAACTCCGCTCACCTCGACCAAGGAATCGTGCGCCGCGAGCGCTTCGAATTTATTCTCCGCGCTTACGAAAGGCAGACCGGTCTCTTTGGATATTTGAGCCGCCGCTTTCACCGCGAATTCCGGATGAGTGTTCAAACCGGTCCCGACTGCGGTCCCGCCTAACGCAAGTCTGTAAACAGCCGGCAAGGAAGCGTTTACTCTGGAGATATTATATTCCAATTGTTGCACATATCCGGAAAACTCCTGTCCCAAAGTCAGGGGAGTGGCGTCCTGAAGGTGCGTCCTTCCGATCTTGATTATGTTTTGGAATTCGTCGGCTTTCTTTTTCAGGGTGTTTTTTAATTGGGTCAAAGCAGGAATTAACTTCCGATTCAACTGCTCCGCTGCCGCGATATGCATCGCCGTAGGAAACGTATCGTTGGAGGATTGGGCCTTATTCACGTCGTCGTTCGGATGGATCGGTTTTTTGGAACCCATAACTCCGCCGGCGATTTCGATCGCACGATTCGAGATCACCTCGTTGGAATTCATGTTGGTTTGGGTTCCGGAACCCGTCTGCCATACCGAAAGAGGAAAGTGTTCGTCCAATTTTCCGGAAATCACCTCGTCCGCGGCTTGAACGATGAGGGTTTTCTTTTCGGCGCTCAACAGTCCGAGTTCCGCGTTTACGATAGCCGCCGATTTTTTTAAAACGCCGAGCGCGCGGATCATTTCCCTAGGAAATCGATCGTTTCCGATATGGAAATGATGCAACGATCTTTCGGTCTGCGCTCCCCAATATTTGGAATCGTCTACGGCGATTTCGCCCATTGAATCCGTTTCGATTCTGGTTTTCATGAATCCTCCGAAAATTTATTCGTGATTAAGATGTTATGACCCAAAACGGAACGGACATTGAATTAGAAAATTCTAATGTATTTTGATACGTTAGAATTTTCGGATTACGTCATTCGTCTTGGAATCGTCTCAGAGTGTCCGCCAACGCGGAGAACTCCGGCTTTTTAGCGGAAACGTTATCGAGGTAATCCAGAGTGGATTGAATCCAAGTCGGTTCGGATTCCAATTCCCTTCTGATAAAAACGTGTCGAACCTGGTTCATCGCCCTGATTTCCAGAAATCTCCGCTTCTGGTCATAGTACATGAGGTCGGCCACTTTGTCTTTTCCGAATTCGGGGGAAGACACGGCGGCCACCACTTCGTCCAACCAGATCAACCCGTTGTTTTTGCGATCCACGTAATCGATCGCCTTTTGCAGGCGGGCGGGCACGATCAGCTCCTTTTCCTTGGGACCTACGATCACGCCCAACGAGGCTTTCTTTTTCGGTTTAATCGTTTCGGCGGAGTTGTTCTCCGCGTAGGATTTCGATTCCTTTTTTACTGAGGATTTGGAGACCGTTTCCCTTTCCTTCGAAGCCGTCGAAATTCCGAAAAGTCCCAATATGAATTCTATGATTCTTTCGAGAATGGATTTGGAAGCTCGTTCCGCGCGGATCCGTTCCTTTTCCACGTCCTCTTCCCATTCCGCTATGGCCTTGCTGAGACGGATCTGTTCGTCCACTGCGATTTGACCGTCTTTCGCGTCGGAGACTTCCCGCAAAAATTCGTATATCCCGCGTGTATATCCGTTTTGTCGGATTAAATTGTGCACCGCGGTTCTCCTCGGACGGACCTCGATAAAGGAGCGTAGAATCATATTCTTCGCCAAAATCAAAAGTCCGATCGTGTCTCCTCCTTGTCCTTTCCGCTCCTTTTTCAAAAAATCTTCCCGCGCACGGACGCGTTCGAGCACTTCCTTAAAAAGTTCGAGCCGACTCATACCCGCGCTTTTTACGGCGCCGTCGTCCGCTTCGAAGTTGGAAAGATCGAATTGAACCGGTTCTTTCGATTCCTTAAAACGAAGTAGATTTTCCCCCGTAATGAGATTGATCAAGGATTCCTTTTTCAGATTGGAAAGCGCGCGGATCGTTTGTATGAGAACCTCGTAGGCTTTGATGAAGTCTCCGCCTCCGTTCCAACTTTTTCCGGATGTGAACGCGGGATGTTTTTTCAATTCTTGTGCGTAACGTTCCGCCTGTGCGTTTCCGGTCAGTTCTATCCAGGAGGAACTTTCGCCCGGAAGAATCTGAAGAAGAATCTTACGAGCGATCACCGTAAAAAGATCGAACACGATCTCGAGTTCCGTCTTTTTCGCCTCCTCCTCTTTGGTCGCGTTTCTGAAACTCAACAATTCCTCGAGCGAAGGTTGAAAGAGATGAAATCTAGGATGAAGCTGCAGCAAAGGGGAACGCGATCCCCTTTTTTCCAAAACGGGAAGAACCTCGGATTCGGTTTTGATCAGGGAAAGCTGATTCAGAATCTCGCCGGGCTTTTGATCGAGAAGTTGAAAGATGTTGCTGAATAGATCGCCCCGCACTTGAAGACGCTCCAAAGCCGCTTCCAGGGAAAGGGATTCCAAATTTTGCATGGACTTTTCCAGAAATTTAGAATCTGCAAGATTGATCGGCATTCCTTTGTCGTCCACGTTCACGTAATTCTGATGAACCCAGTCCTCGAGTTCGGAATTTTTGGAAACGCTCAGAATGAATTGATCCCTCGCGTGAACCATTTCCAGAACGGCGGCCGCACTCTGTAAAAGACAACCGCGTTTTACCTTTACGATCTGGTCCGCTTTGAGAGAAGCCGGACGTACGATCACGTTCGCGATCTGAAGTTCGCGGGTTTCCTTTTGAAAAAGAAGATACTGATAGGATTGGATTCCCCTTCGTTCCTCCAGAAACTTCAGATCGTTCAGCTTAAGATGTTGAAGTTGTTCGAGTTTCGTAAGCGCGAACGGAGAATGATTAAAAAGGAAATAATTTTCCACTCCCTTTTCCACCAAATCGACGTCCTTAAACGCTCCGGGATTGAATTGGAGCATGATGACTTTAAGCTCCTGATCCGAAATCATATCCTGCGTCTCTTCCTGAGCCGCGGTAAAAGTTTCTGGGGTGGGAATTTGATTTTCAGATTTGGACATAATTTATCCCGACCCGGACGGGCATATTGTTAAGAGACTTCGGAAAATCGGAAAAGTCGAATACTGTTTGTCCCAAAACCGGATTTCCGTTCCCGAAAAATATTCAATAATAAGTTTCCAAACGGAGGAACACCGCGGCCCGTTTCGGAGGAAACATATGGGACTTTACGGAATTGACTTATCGTTATTAATATCGGTCTTGGAACTTCGGAAAAAAAATCAGCTACGGATAATTCCTTCCAAAAAACCGAGGTATTTTTCCCGGCCTGGGTAGGGAATTCGCGCGGAACCGCTTGCAACGGCCGCCTCCGCCACCGCGGGAGCTACGTGAAACAAAACCCGTTTATCGAACGGTTTCGGAATCA
>NZ_NPEF01000163.1 GCF_002811955.1 Leptospira ellisii | reverse complement strand
AGAACAAGGAGCTAACTTCAGAAGATTAGTCAATTTCTTTCAGAGAAAGTGTCAGGTGAATACTGTTACTGTACATTCTTTTCTTATTAATTCCATGCTTATTCTTCCCGCCATACATCGGGTTCTCGAAAACGATTTCTACATTTTCATCAATGCGATCGTTATTCTCATATTGAATTCGATCGAACGTATACAAAACATCCGGCAACTCTGGTATAAGTTTCTTCACTATGAACTGCTTTCTTTCGTATTGGTTCTTCCCAACTTGTTTAATTTCTGCAATTCCGAGTTTTGCCCATCTTTGTATGATTCGAATCATCGGCGTCTGTGTTGTTAACTCTTTAAAGTCTCGTTGCAATAGATGATAGTCGTTATCAGATCTCAATTGATTCCAGATTGAATACGCGATCGAGTTATAGAACTTTTCTTTTTGCTTTCTTTGTTGCGGACCGGATTCCATAAAATCCAAGTAGTCGATGTGAGCCTGTTTCAAAGAAAATAGATGATTTTGATCAAGTAAGAATCGATATTTTTTAGAAATGCTCTTCCTACTTCTACTTCGATCGGAATGAAAGCGCGTGAAAATTGTTGGCAATGGATAGAGGAGATTTTGACGGTTTTTAAGAAGGTTTATTGGTTTCTGGTCAATTCTACGGAACTTTTTAGGAACCCTATATCCCTTCCCTACATTCCACAATTTCTTTAACGTTTTCTTTCCAACGAGTTTTTCGAATCCATAAACTCGAATCGCTTTCAAAGCGGAATATTCATTCAGATATAAAGTGCTGTTCTCCGGTTTGAAGTAACTGTAAGAAGCTAAGAAAGAATATTTAATGATCCTCTGATTTCCTTCACTCACTTGATTGTGAACTCCGTCTTTACACCAACGATTCCGCGCCCACACGTTTCTCTTACCGTCTTTAGCACGTGCCGAATGATTGATACTTCGAAAGTTCTTGTTGTATCGTTCCATCCATGGAATTCCCTCATCTGCAAACAATGGAACATTTTCCGGTAAGAAATCGAACAATGGTTGAAGACTTTTTTGTTTTTGATCGGGAACCGAAGAAAGGATCACAGGACCACCTTTGATCGCAAGTGTATGACAAAGAGTTCCGATCTGATACTTTCCTTTCTCTTCAGCGACTGAATCCGTTAAGTAGATAGAAGCAGTCTGTCCTTTGTGCTTAAATCTCTTTCGATATCCATTCGCACGTTGAGAAGCAGAAAATAAAGCCAATGTATCCGTATGGACAACAGGCTTGCCTTCAATAGAATCCTTTAAATCGCCTGATTCTGGCAGATTCTTACCTTTCCAAGACTTCTTTAGATCTTTCACCATCTCTTCCTGAATCAATGGAATCAAATCACTGCAAAATATCTGAAGTCTTCTTTTAAGTAACGTTCCTGTATTTTTCGAAACGGATAACTTTCTACAAATAGCTGAAGCAGAAAGACCTAATGGAAACAGTTCGATCGATTCAATCAGTAAATACGAAAACACCCATAACGGTAGTTTCAAATGTTCTAAAGGAGTTCCAGTCGTTCTCGAATCTAAACGATTGCACTCTGGACAACGAATTACGTTTTCTCTCGTTGATACTTCTTTAGTCAGAGGAACCTTACAGGCAGGACAGTGTTTAGGATAGAGAGTAGATAATAGATTCTTAGTGATCTGAGTATAATAGTCAGTGTTTAAGTGAGGAAATTTTAGGTTAAAGCGATCTTTGGCTGTAAGTGATTTAGACTTAGGCGATTTGGAAGACGAACGACGTGGTGAATATTGTAAGTATTCACTTCTTACAAGAGCCGTGGAAATCTCCGCTCCGAGGACGTTGCGAAGAAACGGATTGGAGCTGGGATTTGGCGGTGTGCGAAATGTAAGAAAGGAATAAAGGATTGTGTACCACTTTCAAATACGCTAAATTAGAAAAGGATTCCCTGCGGATTCTCCGCGACTTCGAACGAAAACTGGACGGACTCATTTTAGTCGCCTACTCAAGTCCGTTGGAACGCTGGTAGTCGGGAAAGGAATCGTATTCCGGAAAACGCATATGTTGGACGATGTTCTACGATTTACGGGAGGGGTAAAAAATTCCACAGAAATAGACGCCTGGTTTTTCCACCGACCCGACGTTTTACGGACGATCGCGGAACGCTGGTTTGCCCGTATGAGAGACTGCGGCGGAGACGTTCGCGAATTGTTGCACGACGGGCATCCGACCGTCTGCGTTTACGACGTGGCCTTCGGCTATGTAAACGTATTTACCGCCCACGTCAATGTGGGCTTTTTCAACGGCGCGAACCTACGCGATCCGGCCGAACTTCTGCAGGGAACGGGAAAAAGAATGCGCCACGTCAAACTTCGACCGGATCTTTTCGTCGACGAGGACGCCCTTGCGGAATTGATACGCGCCGCGTATCGGGACGCGCAAAAACGGAAACCGAACGCGTTCTGAAATTCCCGCGTTATGCGCTACTTCAAGGACGATAGGTATTTCACGAGATTGCCGACGTGTTGTTTTCCGCCTTCGATCGCGCCGTATTTTCGATTCACGCGTTCCAATTCCTCCTGATTCGGAAAAATCTGCTCCATCGTGAGGTTGACCCCTTCCCCGGTCTCTTCGAAGAGGATCTTAGATTCGAAATCCACGTCCTTTTCCCCTTCTCCGTTCCCGAGATGTTTGTAAAAGATGGAACGAGGCCTTTCGATTTTTAAGAATTGGATCCTATTCTTATAATCGCGTCCATCGGGACCGTGCATGACGAAGTCCCAGATGCCTCCGTCCGAAAAATCCAAACTGTTGGTCGTCACCGTAAATCCGTCCGGTCCCCACCATTCCTCAAGATGTTTCCGAGACGACCAGACTTCGAAGAGCAGATCGACGGAAACGTCGAAATATCTTTTATAAACGACCTTGTTTCCTAGTATGACCGTTTCCACGTCATTTTTTATCATGAGCCCTCTCCTTCTTCACCTTTAAAAGATATTTCTCCGACTTATCCAAACGTTTATTCCATAAGTTCTTAACGTCGAAGACCCAGTTTTCCATTTCGTCGATTCCGGAGCGGTTGAGACTATAGATACGTTTTTGCGCCTGGTTGAATCCCGAAGAATTTTCGAATTGGTTCTTATCGGGGGAAGGCGTAGGGATAGAATCCGTTTCGATCGATCCGCGTCCCGGAGGAAGATTCCGCATCGACATGTCCCTCGACGGAAACATCCTTCCGCACGAGGGAGAGTACTGGTGATCGAAGAGCCGACGAAACTCGTCTTCACCTGGAGATCCCATATGACCGAACACAAGGATACGCTGGTGACCGTCACGTTTACGGTTCTGGATAACTCGACTAACAAGAATTCTGCGAAGGACGAAAAACCGCAGACCTTGGTGACCTTGATCCACGAACGTTTGGAGGGGGAATACCGGATCAAAGCGCACGATCACGGATGGACGAGCATACTCGAAGGTCTGAACGAACGTTTCGGCACGAAGGATTAAAACGCGTCTTTAGCGACGAAGTCGGAAAGAAAAACAAAATTCACTTTCGGCATCAGGATTGGAAACGGGAAAGCGAATTCACCGCGCATTGCAGCATGAAATGGGCTACGTTCTTGCTCAGCTTGAAAAATCTAATCGAAGTGGGAGAAGGACGACCCGCGCCTGACGATCTCAAAATAGACGACATGAACTGAACGTATTCGCGCGGGGAAAAAGAACTTTTCCCGCGCGTCGTCGACGTCTCACCGCTTTACGTTAGGAACAATATCTTCGCAATACGAAAAACCCGTTTCGAGAATCCTCGCTTTCGATCTAAGTTCAGTTCGGCTCCCCCGGGGAAACAGAGATGATCATTCCTCTATGATCGCGAAATAATTCCCTTCGAAGTCCGCAAAATTAAAGACTTTTTTCCCGTTGGGAAAATTCACCTTTTCCCCAACCGTGATTTTCCGCTCCTTGAGCTTCAGATACAAACCTTCGATGTCGTCCGTCGTCAGTAGAATCGAGGGCGTTCCCAAATTCATCTCCGGATTGGCGGCGGCGACCGTCGCTTTATTTTGTAACACGAGTTTCGTCGCATCGGGACGTCCGTCGGTCAGAATGATCGCGAAGGATTTTCCGTATTCCTCCCTTCCTTCCACCTTAAATCCGAAAAGACTCACCCAAAAATCGGCGATCTTTTCCTGATCGTTGACGTATAACATGATTTGATTTAATTTATTCATACCGTTTTTTCCCTCTCGAATTTGACTTATATACGGAATCTTTCGATTCCGATCAATCATTTCCGTTTTTTCCGAATCAAAAAGGGAATCGAATTCGCCCGAAAGAAACGCTCGTCCGTTTCGGAAATCGGAAGATCGTGTTTATAAAAACAGAATAGATCCGAACGGAAAAGAAATAGTCAAAAGCGAAGGACGAATTTTACTATTCAATGACGGATTTTCGAAGTATGCCAAAACCCAAAACGGATCCCCTTCGGTTTCAAATCGCCAATCTTCTTCCCGAACACAGGGAAAGCGCCATAGAACTCGTCAATCAGTTCTTCCGTCTCGTAAATTCGTTCGGGTTGGACGGCGTTTTTAAAATACGACCGCGCGCCGCGACGAAGATGGTGGACGTTTATCTGAAACTCCGGGGAACCGGCAAAGTGCTTTTGTTAGGCGGTTTTTTAGGACAGGAATTGGTTTCCCTTCTCATCGCACGCACCGAAGACAAACCCTATCTCGAAGAGGAAAAAACCCTTTTTATCGATCTTGCGGTTACGAAACGCGGCAAACAAAAATCCGGTTTTATGAAACCCTTGGTTCTGTTTTGCGAATCCTGGGCGAAAGAACAGGGTTTTAAAAGCGTGGAGCTGCGGGCCATCTCCGAAAACGAAAACGCCGTTTCCTTTTGGAAGTCCATGGGTTACGATCCGTTTTACGTTCGCTTTAGAAAGTTGGTTTAAAGATCTCTCGTCTTCCTCGCTCGTTCCGTTCCATAAATTCTCCGACCCAAAAATCCGATCTTCCCGAAAAACCACCCTATTCGGATCAAACGGAAAGAATTAATTTTCAAAAAATAAAATCTCGTTCCTTTCTTAAAAATTCATTCAAAAATTAATTTTAAAATCGAACTAAAGAGAATCGGTTCATTCCGGAATCAAAATCATTTCGCAGGACATGAAAAACGAATCTCATATCATCGTAAGTAAAAATTATAAATCGAACGTATACGTATCAAAATTCATAACCTTCAAAAGGATATAAATAATTTAATTCTTGACTTTAAACCATGGCGCCTCGTCTAGTATGCAAAATTTATAAGAGGATCAAGAGATGAGAATTAAGATTTCAATTTTTCTAATATTATTCTGCGTGTCGACCGCCGCCTTTTCCGTGGACATCGTCAACAAGGACAGCCAAACCTACCGGATTAGATACAACGACGCGGGAACCGAACATAACGAGATCCTAAACGCGGGCAAAAAGAACAGCAGCATCTGCGGAGAATGCGAGGTTTACATCCAAGGGATCGGAACCGTTCAAGCTGCGGGAAGCGATAAGATCGTGATTCAAAACGGAAAGGCTAAAGTAGAATGATCGCGAAAAAATACAATTCGACGCAACTGGTTAAGATTTTAAGAACGGCGATGAAAACTTTTTTATTTTCAGTCGCGGCGACGTTTTCGGTTTACGGAATGGATTCGGGAAGTTTCAACCAACTGAAGGATCGGATCGAGCGCGAAGGTTTTAGCGACAGCAAGTTTTCCGTGATCCGAAGCGCGGCTCCCAGAAATACGTTCACTTCGGATCAAGTGGCGGAAGTCATGGATTTGTTCAGCTTTTCCGCCGATAAGATCAAGGCGCTTTCCGCTCTGAGAACCCGAATCGAGGATCCGCAAAACTCTTACGTCATCGTCGAACGTTTCAACTACGACAAAGACAAAAAGGACGCGGCCGGATTACTGGAGGGAATCGAATCGGCGTTGCCGAAACCTCCGCGCACGAGAAAACGAACCGTGTGTTGGGGATCCGGCGCGGGTAAATACTGTTATACGGAATATTTTTCCGAAGAATAACGATATTGAATCGACGTATTCCGTCAAACGACGTGATCCTCGCGGATCACGTCCACTTCCACCTTCAACTTATGTTTCCCTCCTCCGAACAGGATTCCTTTCAGAGGGGAAACGTCGGCGAAATCCCTGCCCACGGAGGTGAAGATATACTCTTCGCTTAACATTTTTCCGTTGGTCGGATCGTAGTCGACCCATCCGATTCCGGGAGAATAAATTCCGAACCAGGCGTGCGACGCGTCCGATCCCTGCAGTTTTTTCTGTCCGGGCGGAGGAAACGTTTCGATATACCCGGAAACGTAACGGCAAGGAATTCCAACGCTTCTCAAAGCCGCGATGGATAAGTGCGTAAAGTCCTGACAGACGCCTTTTCTGCTTTTTAAAACCTGCGCCGGAGGGGTGTGGATCGTGGTAGCTCCCGCCTTAAATTCGAACGTATTATAAAATTTTAAAGTATAATCCATAACCGCCTGCAACAGCGGTTTGTCGAAATCGATCATCTCCCTGGCGAAGCCCGCGAATCTGGAATCCTTGTGTATGAAGTTGGAATCGGCGAGATATTCGAGCGCGTCCACATCCTCCTTCAAATATGAGGATTTGAGAAGCTGCGGTATCTCCGAAACCTTGGGCGAATGAGTCAGATCCCCGTAGTCGATCGGATGCGTGCTGACCCTGCTTTCCGAAACGATTTCCAACACCTTGTGGGGATCCTCAACGGAAAAGGAATACACTAGATTTCCGAAATAATCCTTCCGATAACCGGACACCGAAGGTCCCGGTAGAACCCTAAGTTTAAGATCGCTGCAGTCCTGATGACGGTTGTTAGTAGGACACATATGCGCCATATTATGACAGTGCGAAACCTCCTCCTGATAGCTGTAGCGCGTAACGTGTTTAACCGTATATTCAGCCATTATAATCCCCCAATTGGATTTGTTCCTCCAAATAACGGAAATATCGGGCCGATATGGAATCGGACAGGGAAGCGATCTGATAATTGATGTCGTTCAACCAGCGGTTGATGCTCAGAGCAGGATTCACGTATTCGAATAAACGTTTTGCGTCCTCCTGTGCGAATCGGTTCCGGATCTCGGAGACGATCCTTTCCTCCGCGGTAGGTTCCTCTTTTTCGGAATGGGGAAGATAGGATACGTATTCCCCGAGTTTACGAAGCTGATACGCGAGGGATCTCGGATTGGTTTCGTCGAAAAGCAGGATGTCGAGTACGGAATCGGCTTCGATCCTATATCTGTATCTTCTCCGATACGTGATTTTGATGTCGTTGATGTTCAAAAGAGATTCGAACATGCTCTTATTGTAAAGCGTGGAAAGGTTGAGAACCGAGGTTACGAGACGGATCGTATAAGAGGCGCGTTCGATCCTTTTTCCTATATTCATAAAATACCATCCGGCTTCCCGGGACATACTTTCGATCCCCAATCCGGAAAGGGAGGCCAGACGCGTGATCAAGAGAATGAGATATTCGAGTATCTCGTCGTAGGAGCCGACCTGATGCGACTCGTCCGTTTCCATCATGGACAATATATAACGGCTGTCCTCCGAAAGACGGTCCCTTACCGATTTGGAGGCGCGGACGTAGGCGTTCAGATCCGATCGTATACTCCCCGTTAGCTGATGGGAGAAAACCTGGTCGAACATCTGTTTTCTCGCGTTCGTCAACGGATCCGCGAGATCGAGCTGTAAAAATCCTGGATAAGTGGCGGTGACGTGCGTGGCCGTCTGCAACAGAAGCCGCACCAAACCCTGATCGTAGGATTCCTCCATGTGGATGATGTTGAGGATCACTTCGCGCAACATCCTCGCCTGATTTTCCGAACGTTCCGCATAACGTCCCATCCAGAACATATTGTCCGCGACCCGGCTCGGAATTCCCGCTCCAGAACGGCGGATCTGCATCCTTTCCGTTTTTCCCGGAAGAAGACTGACGTCCTTCTTCTCCTCGGAAGCGAGAATCCACAAGTCCTTGGAAACGGCGCCGGTCTGGTTTGTGACGATCAGATCCTCGACGTTTTCGGTGACTCGCACGAGTCCTCCGGACATCGTCATATATCCGTTCTCCGAAAGCGCGGTAAAGGCGCGGAAAACGGATCTGCCTTGGATCAGTTTCTCGCCCGAAAGCACCGGACACGTGGATCCGTTTACGATCTCCTGTGCCACATAACGTTCCGGGCGGAGGGAGACTTTTTTTCGGATCTCCTCCAGCTCGCTTTTGGGAAGAGAGGAAAGGAAAACGCCCGGTTCCAAAGGATCCCGCACCGCGGGTTTGAATACGAACCGTTCCGGGCGGTCGAAGACCTCCTGGATCGATTCCGGATTCCCCATCCACAGCGTGCGCACATTCGGCAGGATCAAATCCTCCGAAAGATAATATCTGCAAAGTGAAGACAGAAAAGGATGAAGGGCCCGATTCTCCAGAAACCCCGAGCCGACCGGGTTAGCGACGCGCACGTTTCCTTCGCGAATCACATTCAAAATTCCTGGTACACCCAACAACGAATCCCCTTTGAGTTCGAGCGGATCCATGTAGGAATCCACCACCCTTCGGAAAATCACGTCCACTTGTTGCAGACCTTCGACCGTCTTGATGAATACGAAGTTGTTCCGTACGGTGAGATCCTCCGCCTGTGCGAGGGTGAATCCCAGATATCCGGCGAGATACGCGTGTTCGAAGTAAGTCTCGTTCCCCGCGCCGGGAGTCAACAGAACGATCACCGGTTCCCTGTCCTGAACCTTGGACAAGGATTGAAGCGCCTTTCTTAAACTTCGGAAATACAAAGCGACGCGATGCACCTGCGAATCGCGGTAGATCGAAGGAAAGATACGCGAGAGTACGATCCGATTTTCAAGCGCGTAACCCGATCCGCTCGGAGCCTGGATTCGATC
>NZ_NPEF01000162.1 GCF_002811955.1 Leptospira ellisii | reverse complement strand
AGAAGGAAACCGCGAACAAGGAGGAGATTCTAAGAATCGCCGTACACGACCTCAAAAGTCCGGTTTCCGGGATCGATGGAAATGGAACGTTTCAAATCCTTTTCCATTTCCTCCTGTCGATCCAACTTTTCGAACACGGAGGCCCGGTAGAAATAATAGGTGCCGTTTTCCGGATCGGTTTCGATCGCCGCGTCGAATTCCTTCAACGCCTCCGGAAACCGGTCTCTGGAAGCGAGAACGATTCCTAAAAGATAACGGGCATACGACATCGCGGGTTGCACTTCCAAAACGGAACGGATGATCCGCTCCGCCTCCTCTTTTTTTCCGGGAGGATCCCCGCGCAAAAGATACGCCAAATGCAGTTGGAATTTCAAACGCGCGCCGTCGTTTTCGGAGGACTCGACCGCCTTTCGAGACATCAAAATCGCGCGATATAAGGATCCGTTTTGTTCGTTGCAGGAAGCCAGGAAATCGTATATTTCCGGCGCGGACCATACTTCGTTTTGCGTTGGAATCAGCAAAGCGCGTTGTGCGGTACGTTCCGCCAATTCGTACTGCTGCATTCCGTAAACGAGTTCGGCGACTTCGCGCAGTTCCTTCCTGTATAAAGCCGAATCTTTTTCCCTCTCATAAACGTCCAACATCCCCAGACGAACCGCGAGACGCGCCGGAAATTTTTCCTTCACCGGAAGTAAAAGCCGTTTTGCCTCGGAATATCTTCCCAAAAGCACGAAATACAACCCTTCTACGACGCTTCCCTGGGGAATTTTGCCCTGCTGATTAAGAACATTAAAATATTCGAATGCGGATGATCTACTTTCGATGAAATACATCTCCGCAAGAAGGTGTTCGACGGAGGAGAGATTCTTTTTGACCTTGAGTTGCTTGTTTAATTCCTTTCTGGCCGAAGCGAACTTGCCCAACTGATTCCAAATCCGCGCCAAGGTCAAACGGAGGGAAATATCTCCCGGATTTTGCGCCAGATAGGAATTCACGTAATACAGCGCCTTTTTCGTCTGACCTCCGGAGAAATACAATTCGCCCAAGGATTTATCCACGTAAGATCTGTATTTCTGATTTCCCTCCCGGTTCCGGATCGAATCGCTTAAGGAAGTCAGATACAAAATGGCTCGAGGCGCGTTTTTGAGTTCCTGATTGAGGGAACCCAGAAGAAATAGAAATTCGGAATCGTCCGGAAAACGACTCAGGTTCGATTCCAGATAATCGCTCGCCTTTTGGAATTCCCCGGTTCGTATGAATATCCTGGCTTTCAAAATATAGGCGTCCCTGAAATTCGGATCGATCGCCATCGCAGCGTCCGCCTCACGTTCCGCCGCTTCGAATTGACCCAATCGGAAATACACTTCTCCCTTTGCCCCTCTGGATACGGGAGAAACGGGCTGTTTGAGTGTTTGGGAACAGAGGAAATATCTTTCGAAATAGGCGATCGCTTCCTCATTCGAGGTTTTGGTTTTTTCCAAAGGTTGAATCCGAGTCGCTTCGATCTGTTTTGCCAAGGAAAGAAAGAACGAAGGAGGGAGCGTTTTTGCTTCCGAAGTTTCGCAATCGTTTTGGGCAAACAACCCGTTCGGAAAAACGAAAAGAGACGCGAGTAACAACAAAACCGGAGAAACAAAGGACGGAACGCGTCCGTTTTTTTTATTTGCTTGATTCATTCGGGTAACGGGACAGATTTGAAAAGAATGTTCCCGCACTCAGGAACCATCCCGTCAACAGGTCCGGAATTTCATTCTGCGCGCGATCCGTTCCGGAGTCGATTCAATTTTCCCCCGCTTCGGAGACCGCAGTTTTGCTGACTTACATTCGGGAAAATAAGAAATTCGTATTCTTTCTCGTATCCGCTTGGATCCTCGGAACGGTTTGGATTCTTCCCAATCGTTATCGTCTTCTCAGCCGATTGGCATTGATCGTTCAAGCGCCGGGTTATCATCCTAAAACCGCGGCGGAATTCGTAGAAAAGGGCGACGCGATTCTGCGACGCGAACTTTCGTATCAAGACCAAGGCGAGCGGATTCCGGATTTGGATTTGATGCGGCAGGCCTGTCTGTATTACGATTCCTTAAGCGGAAGGGACACGGTGCTCTACAAACCTTCTTGGAGCGATTCGATGTCGATCTGGAGATTCCGCGAATCGGGGATCGATTCCGAAACGTCGGAGAAAAAACTTTCTTCCAAAACCAGATCCAGAACCCCGATCACGGGCACGCTTCATCCCGGAGAATATTGGAAGTCAGCGGCGCCCGCCGTTTTGGAAGCCTTGGATTATTACAAACGGGCCTTGAATTTTTCAGGTCCCGATTTTTCGGTTCCGAAACGGATCGAAAAATCGGCGTTAGCCGTTTGCCGTCCGGAGGAAGTTTTGCTGGCTTATGCGGATTACGTTCGCAACACGGAGGAAGCGGTGCGTGCGGCGATGGACGCCGAAAAACCCGAACGTCCCTTTTTCTCCTGCAAATCGGAGGAAACAGCGGACGTTCTTACGGAAAAGCAGAACCAAATGAGGGTTTGGTCCCAGATCAAATCCAATTCGTTCGTGATCGATCGCGACCAAAACATCCGGGTCAATGCGAACGATTTTAAAAAGGCGCTCCATCTTTTGGCCTTCGGAATTTATAGGACGGGACTCAATTCCATATCCCCTCTGGAAGCCGACGGGGTTTTGGAGAAATTACTTTTCTTTTCCGATCCCGGCACCGTCGAATACGACGAGCTGCTTTTAAAACGGGGAATGCTCAATTATCAACTCGGCAAACGGGACCCGTTCTTTTTTAACAAAGCGACGTTTTACTTCCGGGAGGTTTCCCAATCCAAATTCCTCGATCAGGGTTCCTTGTTCGAATCCAAACTCATGATCGTTCGAACCATGATTCGAAAACAGAAATTCGACGAAGCTCTCCTGGAACTGCAACGTCTGGAAACGGAACTGTATACCGTCGACAAAGCGTATCGCGTGACGGGAGCCGGAAGAAGCGATCTCGTAGAGGACAGAAAAAAACTGTTGAAATACGTTCTGAGAAAAAAGGGAAGATACGAGGAAGCGGACGAACTTTATGTCGAAGAAGATCCGTTATTTTGATTATAACGCCACCCATCCGCCTTTCGCAGAAATCCTACTTTCCGCACAAAAGGATTACGTAGAAGATTTTTACAATCCTTCGGGTGCGACCAGATTTTCCCTGGCGAGACAGGGAAAGATAGAATCGGCGCGTAAGGTTTTGGAGGAATTTACGGGTAAACCCGCGAAAGAATTCGTATTCTCCTCCACGGGAACGGAAGCCAATCATCTTCTCGCGTACGGAATCGAAAAACGTTCCGACGGAAACGCGATCGTGTCCTCGTTGGAACACCCTTCCCTTTATTCCGCGCTCGAATTCGCGGATTTTTCATATCGAAAGATCCGTTCCCTTCGAAACGGAACCGTGGACACGGAACACCTCCGTATTTTGTTAAACGAAATGCCCGCGCCTGTGTTCTTGATTCACGTGGCCAACGAATCGGGCGTTATCCAACCCTTGGACGAGATCGCGCTCCTATGCGGAGAGTTCGGAGTCCCTCTGTTTTCGGATCTGATGCAGTCCTTTGGTAAATTAGAAATTCCTTATGCACGTTTGGACGGGTTCTCCTTTTCGGGTCATAAAATCGGAGCCGGAATGGGAAGTTCCGGGACTTGGATCCGACCCGACTTTGCGAACGGAAAGGAATTCTCCATCTTCCGAGGAGGAAATCAGGAGAACAATCATCGTGCAGGAACCGAAAACTCCCCTTCCATTTTGGCTCTTGCTGAGGTTCTTAAATTCCGCAAACCGCTGCAAACAAGAAAGAACGAACTGTTGCGAACCTATCAAACCCGTATCGAAACCGTTCTGGAAACGGCCGGCTGCGAAATCGTGGGAAAGGAATCCCCGCGTGCTCCCAATACCTCCTTTTGTATCCTTCCCACGGACGACGTGGATTTTTTTATGATGGGAATGGAGGAAGCCGGTTTCGTAGTCTCCACGGGCTCTTCCTGTAAGTCCAGATCGAGAGAACCGGCCGCGTCCCTTTTATCCATGGAATATTCCGAAGAGGAAGCGTTACGCGCGATTCGAATTTCCACGGGTTGGTTCACCACAGAAGACGAAGTGGAGGAACTTTGCGAAAAAATCTCCGAAGTCCTGCACGCTCTTTCTGATTGAATATCGATTCCCTTAGTTCATCGATCGAATTAATACGAACTCGAACCGTGTTCATTTCGGACGGATCGGGTTTCATTCCGCAATACCGGTAGGAAAGCGCTCGCGATCCTGCGGGAATGTTTCCTTTGTCAAAACTTTGTTGACAAGGTTTTCTTTTGCGCTACCCTCACCCTGGCTTTCAGAACAAATCCATGTTATACGATTTTAAACCTCCGTTTTACGTTCCGATTTTCCTAAGCTGTATATTCGTCTTCAACTGCGGCTTTGCGTTGACTCCTAAGATAACGACTAAGATTCCTCCAAAAGCAGAAACCGAAGTGTTCCGGTTTAATCTTTTGTACGGGGAAGTCCAAACCCTCGCCGGACTCAACTTGGGCGTAGTCAATTCGGTGTTGAACAATTCTTACGGAGGTCAGGTAGGAATCGTGAACTTAGCGGAACACGATTCGTACGGAGGCCAGATCGCGATCGTAAATTTCGCCGACGGCAAAAGTTACGGATTACAATTGGCCGTCGTCAACGCCGCCAAAAACAAAGGATTGGGAATCCAAGCCGGAGTGGTCAACTACGCCTCCGGAAACTCCAACGGAATACAGGCAGGCATCGTCAATATAGGGGAAAACAAAAACGGTTATGATCTTACGATCGGCGCCGGAAATTACAAAACAACAGGATTCGTGGTGGGCGCCTTCAATATTTCCTCGCACGGAGTGAACGTGGGAGGTTGGAACGAAAACTCGAGCGGACTGAACGTCGGCGCCGTCAATCTCCAAAGCAACGGGATCAGCGTGGGAATCCTAAACGGCGGATCGGGAATCCATATAGGTTTGATCAACGCCGCGGGCGAGGACGAGTCCGAACCGCCCACGATGCAGTTCGGACTTTTGAATTTTTGCGGGAAGGGCAGATTTCCGGTGATGATCGGATTCAACTATTGCAAATGAATATGACATTCAATCATTCCAATATTCAAATATTCTTTTTTCGATCGGCGCTTCTCTCGATCGCCGTGTCAGCGTTGTTGGACTGCGGCGTAGGAGGCCTAAGGGGGGAAAAGGCTTTCGTACGGGTCCCGGTCAAAACCGAAACGGAAGTGCTTCGATTCAACCTACTCTACGGAGAGGTCAATAAATTATACGGAATCAACGTCGGATCCATCAACCTTGTATCCGAACAATTCGCGGGAGCGCAGGTCGGACTCGCCAATCTTTCGGAGGGAAAAACCTACGGAGCCCAACTTGCGGTTTACAATTCCGCGAAAAAGGGCGGATTTTCGATCCAAGTGGGAGGCATCAATCGAGTCTCGGACGGAGGAGCCGGAATTCAGATCGGCGGCTACAACCGAGGTTCCAACGGTCCGTTCCCGATCATGATCGTGGCCAATTATTGTTATAAGGCGGAAACGCCCGAAGAGAAGACGGAGATCAAAACCACGACAGTCAAATAACGACCGGTTAAGATGGGAACAGATCGAGTCCGATTCAAGTTTCTTTTTCCTCTCCTCGTTTTTATGTCGGTCGCCGACTGCGGGGTCGCCTTGGTTCCCCGGATGACCGTAAAAATTCCGCCTCAAACCGAAACGGAAGTGTTTCGGCTCAATCTGCTTTCGGGCGATGCGAGACGTCTCTACGGAATCAATGTAGGCGTGATGAATTCCGTCGATCGTCTCATCGGGGCTCAGATCGGAATGATCAACGTCGCGGAAAATGCGAGCGGAGTACAAATCGGCTGGATCAATAATTCTACGCCGAAGCGGGTCGCTCTGAAGATCGGTCTTTTCAACTTCGATTTTTTCCTGGATAGAGAAAGAATACCGAGACCGACGGACGCCGAACGGGAAAATAAAAATCAAACCGAGAAAGCACTGAGTCTTTCGATCGGTATCGTCAATTTTTTTAGCGGAAAATTCAATCTCGGACTTTTTAACGGCGGAGAAGGTTTCAATCTCGGACTTTTCAATTTGCACGAAGGGAATGCCGCAAACTTCGGATTGATCAACTTCCGAACGGAAAGTAATTTCCGAAACCGAAAGGAAGACGATTCCACTATAAGTTTCGGAATCCTCAATTCGGGAACATACAAAGAAGAACTTCAATTCGGAGTCGTCAACTATTGCCCGAACAACACGATTCCGATTTTAATCGTCGCGAACTATTGTTCCCAACCCGCCCTCAAAGACAAAGATTCGCTTTTGGACGTTAGCCCGTATTAGCAAAAGCGGATCCCGTCGAATAAAAAAACAGTTTCGATTTTTAGAATATTAAGGAAGCGATTGATAGATCTTTTCCGCATACCGATCGGTCATACCCGCGACGTAGTCGCTTACGACCCGATGCAGGGATTCTTCTCCGATACGTTCCTTATACGTTTCCGGAATTTTTTCCGGATGTTTCAGAAAGTGATCGAACAGGGATTCGATGATTTTTTTTCCGTAATCGCTCATCCTCACGAGATCCTCGTGACGATATAACTTCTCGTAGAGGAAATTTTTTAATTCCCGAAAATAGGAATTCGTTTCCTCCGAATACGAAGCGATACGGATTCCTTTTTTCCAAACCCGTTTTAGATCCTCTTGGGAACGGATCCCATTTTTTTCCAGATTTTCCGAGATCGCGGAAATCAGATCGGAAACGAGGGAATTCATAAGGGTTCGAATCGCGGTCCGTATCAGGATTTTTTCTCCCGTGTTAGGATACTTGCGTCTGCATTCCTCGTAGACGTTTTTCCAAAAGGGATTTTGGGAAAGATCCCCTAAGTGAAGATATCCCATTTCCCAACCGTCTTCGATGTCATGACTCGTATACGCGATCTCATCCGCACGATCGGCGATCATTCCTTCCAAAGAGGGACCGTCTTCTTTGCGTTCCCAGGAAAATTCGGAAGGTTCGTATTCGGCCCCGTGTTTCATCAATCCCTTTAACGTTTCCTTACACAGATTGAGTCCCGGAAAACCGGGATATTTTTTTTCGATCGAAGTGACGATGCGCAGGGATTGTTTGTTGTGTTCGAATCCTCCGTGGTCCCTCATCAGACCGGACAATACGTCCTGCCCCGCGTGTCCGAACGGAGTATGACCGAGGTCGTGCGCGAGCGCGATCGATTCGGAAAGATGCGAATTGAGTCCTAAAGCGGAGGCCATCGTTCTCGAAAGACCGGCTACCTCCAAAGTATGCGTCATTCGGTTTCTATAATTTTCCCCTACGGAAAAAATAAAAACCTGTGTTTTGTATTGAAGACGTTTGAAGGCGCTCGAGTGAAGAATACGGTCTCTGTCCCTTTGAAACGGAAGACGATACGAATGTTCCTCTTCTTCGTAGACGCGACCTCCGTAATTCGCGCTTGAAACCGCGTAAGGAGCGAGGCTGGATTCCTCTTTTTGAATCAAATCGTCTCTGGAAAAGTGCACGTTTCACAAAATTCGGAAACTTTTCCCAAAAGTCTTCCCACTTTTTTCGTTTTGTTTACTGCTATTTTAACGGAGTTGTTTTTTACTGGTTCGAGATCCGACAGACCGGTTGTATCGGAAATGGAATTCTTAAATTTACTGGTTCATATATTTTCGGAATACGGTTATATCGCCGTTTTTCTAGTGCTGATCCTCTGCGGTTTCGGCCTTCCCGTTCCGGAAGACATTTCTCTGGTTTCGGGAGGTGTGATCGCCGGTTTGGGAAAAGCGGATCCGCATCTCATGTTTCTCGTCGGAATGGCGGGCGTCCTTCTCGGAGACGCGGCCGTATTTCTCGTCGGCAGAATCTACGGAGTCCGCGTATTGCGGATTCCCTTTTTCGCGAGAATCGTAACCCCCGAACGATTCTCCAAAGTTCAGGATAAAATTTCCAAATACGGAAACTGGGTAACGTTTATGGCTCGGTTTATGCCCGGTTTACGGATGCCGATTTATCTGACTGCCGGTACTTCGGATCGAATTTCCTTTTATCGTTTTGTCGCTCTGGATTTTTTGGCCGCGATCATTTCCGTTCCGGTCTGGGTGTATCTGGGTTATTTCGGGGCCCATAACTTCGACACTCTGATGACTTGGGTCCACCAAGGTCAGCTAACGGTCCTCGTTCTTTTGGGAATCGCGATTCTATTTTTCGCGGTTTTCTATTTCATCCGGAAGAAGCGTTCCGGGGCTTGAGAATTTCTTTACAGCTTCCGAGCGTGGGTTATTGTATGACCAGTTATGGACATTCTTGCGCAGCCGGTGCTTGTGCTGAATGCCGGTTACGTCCCTATCGGGATCCGGTCGGTCAAGGACGCCCTCTTTTTGATCATTCTGGAAAAAGCCCAACTCGTTAAGGACGACGAAAATTTCGTCATCCGTTCCGAAAAACTCAAATTCACCGCGCCTCGGATCATCCTGCTTCGGGATTATTATAAGGTTCCTCCGAGAAAGGACCGCGTCTCTCGGGAGAATATATTCCAACGGGACAACTATCACTGCGTCTATTGCGGCAAAAAATTTCCAGGTTCGAAACTGACTTTGGATCACGTCATTCCCCGCAGTCGTTGGGCGGACGTTCCCAAAAAAGACAGGCCCAAGGAATTCAACTCTTGGGAGAATCTGGTCGCCGCCTGCAAACACTGCAACACGAGAAAAGGAAACAAACTACTTGCGGAACTGAAGTGGAACCTTCCCGAAGAAAATCGGGTGACACCCAAGCTGCGCTTCCCACTCTTCTCAATATCGGATCAGCAGGCGGAAAAGTTCGGCTGGCGGGAGTATATTTCTTTTTGAAACGGTTTTCGATCCTACTTCTACTTCCTTTGGTATTTTTTTATTGGGCCTGTCTTTTTTGGGAACGTCCGCCCAACGACTGCGGGGAATGACGTGATCC
>NZ_NPEF01000161.1 GCF_002811955.1 Leptospira ellisii | reverse complement strand
TAATACTTCTTTCTCGATTTCTTCGCTGACTCTGTTGGGATGCGGTCCGTTTGCACCTGGAATTCGATCTAAGAGCCCTTCCGCTCCGTAGGTTTGGAAGTTTCTTCGTATCTCATAGAACTGCTGACGGGAATATCCCATGATTTTGCAGGCTTTGCTTACATTTTCTAATTCATTCGCAAGCTCTAACAAATTTAGCTTTCTTCTTTTTGCTTTTTCTACTGCATTGGTGTTGGTGGTCATCGGTTTCTCCTGAGTTTAAATAATTTGTGGTAAAATCATTTTTACTTTCAGAAGAAATCGGGACCACTGATTTTTACCCGACTGTCAGGCGAATACTATCACTACACAGACTTTTCCTTCGCCCCAAGCACCTTCTCCGTGAAACCCAAATTCGAAAGTCCGGAAATCCGGACTCTCGAAAAACGGTTAACACAAGCCGCAAAGGATCATTGAAGCATGTTTAAAGTTTGTGCAATAAGACCTACGCTGAACGTTGCAAATCCTGTTGTGACTGGTATGAAAATGGGGAAGTGCAGTGTATGTGCACAGAACCCCGCGAGCGATCGATGCGTGGTCAAGTTATTGGTATTATGGAAAATGAATATTCCAAAAGCAGTATGCAATAACTTGACCGAAGCGGAGAGCGCGACCCGGCGCAACTCAGTGCTTCGCGTCTCTACGGATCGGCTTCGCAGGGACGCGGCCGGAGAAAGCGAGCTTAGGAGCTGTGAACGTGAACCTGAGCTACAGCTATGCGGGAGGTTTTGGAGTGGGTGTGAACGTAGGAGAGGGTCTTGCAGCGGGAGTAAGCTACAACGAGAAGAGCGGCTTTGGAGTGAGCGCAGGAGTTGCTGCAGACGGAGTGTCATTGATGTATACGGAGAACTTCGGTAAGGGGGATGTAAGGGCGAGCCATGGCTGGCAGGCTCAGTTGGGCGCCTTGGAAGTGAACTATGACAATTTATCTGGCTACTCGGCGAGTTTGCGTGCAGCGAGTGCGATGTTCGGAGATACGAATTTAAAGATGACGAGCTCGCTTACGTGGTCGGAAGAGAACGGCTTTAACGGGTCAATATCTTACAATCTTTTGACGAAGGAACAGATGGCTAAGGAAGCCGCGAAGAATGCTCAGAAGAACACGCAACAGAATCAAGGGAATCTGTTCTTGAATATCATGGACGGTTTGGGTTACAACTTGGGTGGTAGAGAGGGTGAACCTACGTTATGGGACAATATCCAAGGAGCGTTTTCCGGAGCTTGGCACCAGCTCACGAACCCAGCACATTCCGGGTGAGACATATGAATCCGGTTCACAATAGTGAACCGGTATGAAACTTCACGAGATCTCTTTTTTGCTATCAGAAGAAATCGTGACCACTGCTTTGGATGGAGCTGTCAGATAGATACTATCACAACGCACCTTACTGTTCAACGCAGAGTGTCATATGAGTATTGCTACAACCGCTTGTACCACCCCCGCCTATTAAGCCTGAATCCGTTGAATCCCAGGTCCCCACTGTCGAACTCGTGCCGGCTAAGTTCGTGCTCCAGTCTGCGCAGTCATTCGTGTTGCTCGTCCAATCGGCATTAAACCCGGTCGCAATGCCGTTTGTAACTACAAGGTTGGCTAAGGTTTCAGGCGAATTCGTAAGCGGAAAGGAAAATATGCCGCTTGCGTTTGTAGTGCCAATGACGGTTGTCCCGTCTTTTCGACGGTATTCTTTGTTAGGTTTCAGTATCCAGTTTAAGTTCTCAGAGATTCCATTGCTACAGGAAGCTGTCGTACATGCCCGACGGTTTACTCCGTCGGAAACCAAGGCTTTATATGTTCCACCTCCGGATGGCTTATTGGGATCCGCAGCGCAGTCGTTGTCTATGCCTGCGATACCGCCGTTTTTCGTCATTCCAGATACGTTTGTAGTAGCGAAAATTATGCAATGCCCGGTAGTCGCGCAAGTAGGGATAGTATTTCCGTCTGTATTACCATTGCTATTTGAATTCGCATGTAAACTGCTATAGGCCGAGGTAACCAAGACTGTTTCGAGAGATCTATCTCCGTTTTTGTCTCCATCTCCAGGTTTGCAACCTATGACCAGTATAACTATCAAAAACCCTGACCAAATCCATTTTGCCGAATCTAAAAATGCCAATACTTTCAAATAAGTAACCTCTTTTGTCATGATTGAACTCAAAAAGACGAATGTCTATGAAGACCAGACTTCAATCCGCGCAATCACAATGCTCAAAATGACGAACAAGATCGGATCAAAACGACTATGTTGATAAATAAATATGGCAAGATGCGGAAGAATTTTCCGTTCATTTGAATGCATGCGAAACGGTTTAAAGCTGATGCTAAATAATATCGTTTTGATAAAAATAGAGAGGATTATATTTCTTACGAAAGTTCATTGCAATCCAATTTCGCATCATCAAGTAGAAGGAATATGATTCGTACTATGATACTTTCTTTAGAGTCGAAAACCGCAGAGTTTAATTTTAATTTCTAAAAGCGGAAATCTCGAAATGATCGATTATAAGAATACCTCCCCCTGCGACGGTGGTGTTCTGCTACTTAGGGGCTGCGCTGCGTTATACCCTCATTGTTTTCCCCAATATCCTTTGGATTGATCCTTCCGGAGAAGTTCGAGCGCGTATTCCCTGGCGTTCTCGAGACTGGGTTCCTTTTCGTTGAAAAAATGCCGGTTCAATTTCGGGATATTCAACTTTTTTAAAATAGGAATTCCGTCCTCCAGATTTCCGATCCAATACGGAGCCTCGTCGATGTGAGTCGCGCGATAGGCGTAAATTCCCCGAAAGTCGATCTTCCGTTCCGGAGGAACGATCGGGTAACTTTCGGGATTCGATATCGTATAATCCGTATAACTGCTTTCACTCCTCCGAATTCCGTCCGTGCCGACGCGGCTCGAAGTGGAGTAGGATCCTATGTTTATGATTTCGTAATGAAAGGAACCGTCCATATCGCCTAACACGTGATACGGGAAATATCTTCCGTCGGAGGACAAGCCGGTCCGATTCGCAAGCCGAAATACGTTCTCCGAATCCAAAGCGAATTCCGGTCCTTCGTCGTCGCGCACCAAATTGACTCCGCAGGGTTCCGTTGTCCCGGAATCCTTTTTACAGATCCTTTTTAGGGTCGTGTAGACCGGAAAGGGTATGAGATATTCGTACCGCTTGCCGACAATCGGAATCTCCTTCTCCTCGTAGAGAAAAATTCCGTAGACGACGAGACCTTTCGGAATCCCGTCCACCGGTTCGCGGAGCAGATAACGCGGACTCGAATAACAACGCGATAACGCCGCCGCGATCATCGCGTAGAGGAAGATTCGAAACGCCCTATCCATCATACAAAACCCTTCCGGTGCGGAATCCCCGTGCAATCATTCTTTTTTCCGATTTCAAATATACCGTTTCTATTTTATTATAAAATTCTAATGAATAATCCGGCCGCCGCAGCGCCGGCAAGAGGGGCCACAACCGGTAACCAAGCGTATCTCCAATTCGAAGGCCCCTTGCCCGGAATAGGGAGAAGAAAGTGCGCGAGCCTCGGTCCGAGATCCCTGGCCGGATTGATCGCGTATCCCGTCGTTCCGCCCATGGAAAGTCCGATACTCCATACGAGAATTCCCACCAAAAACGCGCCGAAATGAGTCTGCAATCCCTGCATCTTCGTCGAGAAGATGGAAACGATTCCGAGTATGAGAAGAAAGGTCCCCAAAAACTCGCTGAAAAAATTAGAGGCAGGACGGGGAATCGCCGGATCCGTGGAAAACACGGCCAGGATTTTTTCCTTGTCCCGGGTTTCCTTCCAGTGCGGAAGATAATGCAGATAGTTGACCACGGCTCCGCAGAAAGCGCCCGCGATCTGGGCGGGAACGTAAAGAAGAAGTTTGGAAAAATCCCCGCTTTGCACCGCGAATGCGAGCGTCACCGCAGGATTGAGGTGCGCGTCCGAACTTCCGAACGCGTTCGAAGTGAAAATTCCTAAAATGACGGCGAAAGCCCAACCGGCGGTGATGACGATCCATCCCCCGTCTTTGGATTTGCTTTTTTCCAACAATACGCCGGCGACCACTCCGTTGCCCAAAAGGATCAATACGAAGGTCCCTAAAAATTCCCCGAAAACAGGCGATGTCATTCCTTCCCCCTACGAAATTGGGGACTAAAATCCACGGAATTCTAGGATCGGCAATCGGTTTTTATCGCTTCGGTTTTTTTCATTTTCCCTTATCTTTTTTGCGATTCGTCCGATGAAGAACTTAGGAGGACAAGATGCCCGCATTTACGATTCCCGGACTCAGCTCCGGTCAGGACACCAATTTGATCGTAAAAAAACTGGTGGAATTGGAAGCGAAACCCATTCGCCGGCTTGAGCAGCAGAATTCGTATAACAAGGCTCAGGTGAAAGCGTGGGGCGATCTTAAAACGGTGACGACCGACCTCCAAAATAAGACGAGGGCGCTCATCTCCTTTACCGCGCCTTTTGCGATGAAAAGTATCGTTTCGGAACCGGAAGGAGTGGTCAGCGGAGACGCATCCCGTTCGGCGAGCGCCGGTAAACGCAAGATCGAAATCAAGGAACTCGCCACCTTTCATCAGATCTCGGGCGATAAAGTCGACGTCAACAAACAGATTCCCGCCGGAAGTTTTAAGATCCATTCCGGAGACGCCGAAAAGGAGATCGAATTTTCCGGCGGTACGATCCGCGATCTGGCTTCCTTCATCAAAATTTCCGCCGCGGGACTCGTCAACACGGGACTTGTGAAAGTCGACGGGGAGAATTACGTTCTTACTTTGATCGCGGCTTTGTCCGGCAAGGATCATAAATTAAAATTCGAAGACAACGCGGGAGTGTTGCAGGCCGCGGGTTTGGTCGGAGCCACCGAACCCGCGGATCCTCCGAAGTCGATCGATCTTTTTCCGGAAGCGGACCAGATCTCCGTTTTTCAGGCGGAAAAATACGGAGCGGCCGCGGATTCCAAACCTCTCGTCAAGGAAGAGGGAGGAAAAAAATTCCTCGAAATAGCGACCTCCAATTCCTTCCAATTCGGAATCCCCACCACGGAACTGAAAAAAAACGCGAGGATAGAAATTCTCACGCAGGTCGCGTTCGCTCCCGAAGACAAACTAGAATTAGGAATTCTTTATAAAGAAAACGACAAGGAAAAGATGATCTTCGAAAGTCCCTCCAAACAGGAGGGAAAACTCGTACTTCATCTGAAGAATTTCCCTTCCGGTCAAAAGGCGCATAAGATCCTTTTAGCGAACGCGAGCGGTAAGACGGTTAACGTGGATTCGTTCCGGATCGTGGTTCCGGGGGAATTTCGAGGCGCGAAACCGGCCAAAGAAATCGTGGAAGCCAAGGACGCGGTCTTTCTCGTCGACGGAATCGAAGTCAATCGTCCCAAAAACGAAGGTCTTACGGACGTCCTCGACGGAGTTTCCCTCAACCTTCATAAAAAAACCGAAGGACCGGTTAACGTGGATATCAAAACGGATTCGGACAAAGGGCTGGAGATGATCAAGGAATTCGTCGCGGCCTACAACACGGTTCTCAAATATTCCAAGGATTCCACCGCGGTCGATAAAAACGCCCAAGTCAAGGACGCCAAAGAGGACGGAGGGGAGATCGGACAGACCTTTTGGGAAGGTAAAACCAAAACCGGTCTTTTATCCGGAGAACATACGGTGCTTCGTCTGATAGCGGGCATGAAAACCGCGGCCAGTTCGTCGTATCCGGTGGGCGGAGAAAACGCGATCAGAATGTTAAGCGACATCGGAATCAGCACGGGTTCCGTCGGAAGCAAATGGGCCGATATTCAGGACGGATTTCTGGTTTTGGACGAGGAAAAACTGAGGGTTAAACTCGCGGAAAATCCGGACGCGGTGCGCGGTCTTTTCGCAATCGATACCAACGCGGACGCAAGGATGGATACGGGAGTCGCGGTGGATCTTCTGGAGCACATAAAACCGTACACACAATACGCGGGCGGTTTCGTTTCGGGCAAGGTTAAGATGCTCGAAGAACAAGTGGCGGACAACAATAAGAAGATCAAGGAATTCGAAAACCATCTCGTGAGTTACGAGAAGAAACTGAAATCGAAATTCCTTTATATGGAGCAGGGCGTGGGCAAGAACAAGGCCGTGGGCGCCTATCTCAACAACAATCTTAAAGGCGCAAAGAGCGAATAACGCGGGTAGGGGAATAAAATGGAAATCTACATCAACGAACATCTGTTAGACAGTTCTCTCGAGGACGAAAAAAAACTCGGAGAGGTTTTCGGGGAAATCTCCAAGTGGGTGGAATCGAAGGGGAAATATCTCCTCGGCTGCACCGTGGACGGGATCGAGTTTCAATCCTCCACGATGAACGATCAGGGAATCGAGTCCGCGGGTAAAATGGAATTTTTCGTGGGAGAGGAGATGGACTTTCTCGTTTCCACTCTGCACGAACTGGATCTTTACGTGGACAAGGTCGGAACCACTTTGTTCGGAAGGGATTCCCTCACCGAAAAGGAGACGAAGGAATTGTCGGACGGGGTTCGATGGATTCAGAACGTACTTCATTCCGCGTCCAACCTGCTGCATTTGAAATTGGATCAGATCAAACCGATGGGAACGGGGAACAGCGTCGAGGTCATCGTTTCCGAAGTTTCGAATCTCAGCACGACTCTCGACAACACGGACAACATCGAAACGTTTTTGGAACATCTGCGCGATTTGAAACTTTTCATCATGGATCTCGTCGCGAGGACGCAGGTTCTCGATCTGGATCTGCCGACGCTTAAGGAAATCCTGAACACATTCATCGGCAACGTGGGCGCGCTTAAGGAAAGTTTTATAAAGGTGAACGAAGCGTATCAATCCGGAAAAGACGAGGTCGCTTCGGAACTTCTGACTCAGGCCGTATCGCAGATCAACGTTCTTTTGACTTCGTTCATCACTTTGAAGTTGAGAAAACCGGATCTGGATTTTTCCGAGATCAAGATCGACGGAATCGGCTTCGAGGAAAAGACGGGGGAACTCAACGAAATTCTCGCGGCGATCGCCGTCGCTCTGGAGGAAAAGGACATCATACGCGCCGGGGATTCGATCGAATACGAACTACCGAACGCGCTGGACGAATTTCTGCCTTTTTTGAAGTTGATTCGGGAAAAAATTTCTTAAAAGAACAAATGAAACGTAATCTATCTATGCTATGTTACTCGCAATTGTACTTCGTTGTTCTTCGGTTCAGGAGCATGGCGCAGAAATAAATAATTGGGGCATCCGTATGTAGGTACGCAAATTTCTATAACGAGCTTTCTGTGTCTTGTGGAACTTTCCTCCATTCTTTTTTATGTTCCTGTACCTTTCGTCATTCTCAATGTGCCCTTGTCGTTTATTATGGATACGATTTTGTTACCTGTGGATTTAATAATCAAACCAGAAAGGAAAAGGCCGACATTGGATGATCGCTATTGCGACGCTCCATAGGTTGCGATTTGGTTTGTGTGAAGTTTTAAAAAATTAGAATATTAAGATTAAATTGTTTTTTGTTTTGAATTCGGGAAAGTTCGGAGGAATCCGTCCTTACTTGTATTAAAAAATTTCCAAACAAAAAACGGTCACGTCGTCGGACATCTCTCCCGCTCCGTAGGAACCGGAGTAGGAGAGAAGCGAACGGATCATCGAAGGAGTGTCTTCGCTTATCAACGATTTGACCGCCTCCAAAAACTGGTTTCTTCCCAATATGTTCCCCTCTCCGTTGCGAACTTCGAAAAGCCCGTCCGAATAAAGAAGGATACGATCCCCCTTTTGCAGTTGGAGTTCGTATCTTTGGATTTTCGGAGAGGCGATCGCAAAAAGGATCCCTCCCGATCCCTCCATCGCGCTGCACTTCCCGTCGCGTAGCAAAAGTCCCGGATGATGTCCTCCATAACTATATTCTAATTTTCTTTCGGATGGAACGTAACGCAGATATACGGAGGAAAGGAAGTGCAACGTGATCGTGTCCTTCAGCAACCTGTGCATAAACAGAAGGTTTTCATCGGTGTATTTCGTCCTGCCCGTCGCCGCTCCGAACGCGATCGAGGTCATGGCCGCCACCATCGCTGCGGAGATTCCGTGTCCGGAAACGTCCCCGAACAGGATATGAAGGCTTTCGTCCGACTCCTTTTTCACGTTCAGGATATCGCCCCCCACCTTTACGTAGGGCTGAAAGTGCGAATGTATCTTGTAATGGGGCGAATCCGGAAAGTCCCTCGTCGTGATCATCTCCTGGATGTGACGGGCGAGGTCGAGATCCAAATCGAGCCTATATAATAATTTTCTAATTTTCTCAAGCGATTCCTTCTTTTCGGTGATGTCGCGCAGGATATACACCTTGCCGCCCTTATTTCCCGAAAGGGGGATGGAGGAAGAGGAGACTTCGAGGTATTTGTAGTCGGGGATGTGCGGGAATTCTTCGTGGGAAAACTCCCCGTTCCCGGTCTGGGCGACCTTTAAGTTGGCGAATTCCTTTCTTTCAAAATAGGAATCGGCGGGAAACTCGTCCAGATAATTCCGCAGATCGATCGAGGTTCCCGTAGCGACGTCTTCGGGCAGCGATAACATACGCCGCGCGGAGAGATTGGAAAAAAGAAGCGTACCTTTGGAGGAAAGAAGGATCACTCCTTCCCGGATCTCGGAATAAAGTTTGAGCGCGATGTGTTCGAGTTTCAGATCCATAAAGCCGTATTTTTGGATGGCGATGAAGATGGAAATCGACTGAAGCAGCGCGGCGCTTCCGCTTAACGGAGGAAAGGTGAGGGAGGCGTTGAAATATCTGGGAAGCAGGGTTGTGGCGAAGCTGAAAAGATACGTGATCACAGTTCCGTAGGCGACCAATCTCGACTGTTTTTTAAGCAGGGGATTGGAGGAACGGAAACTTTTCGCGATCAGAACGAGACAACCGCCTAACGTAGGAATGCCGACCACGAAGTTGCTGATCGGAAGATATAACGGACCCGATACGATCACGTCTCCCCAATACGAACGGGAAGACCCTGCGATCACCAGGTCTGTTCCGATCGATACGAGAAAAGAGACGAGGGAAATTCCCCGGAAAAAATAGATCAGAAATCGGAAGGAGGAATGGATGACCTGGTCCTTCAAAATCCTCTCCGCGACTTGGCTCCCGGTGGGAGCGCTTTATCTGGAATT
>NZ_NPEF01000160.1 GCF_002811955.1 Leptospira ellisii | reverse complement strand
ATTTTGATGAGGAATAAATAATAAATTATAAAATTTTTATGTTCTCTTGGGAAGGTTTCCTTCCGGCCGAGGTTCTGAAAATAAAACTAGTTCGACTTTTCTCCTCTTCCGTAATAATCGTGTCAAAAGCGAGATGGTTGCGTCTTTGTATGGTTTATTAGATTTTAATAAATTTAAAAACTATGGGAAGGTAACATGATGATTGATTTGCGAAATCTTCAACGACTTGTCGAAAGGGTGTCGCACCGGAGCCAATCGTCCACATTGCGGTTGTGTTGCGGATGCCGCTTTTGATGTCGCATCGACGTTGTCCTATTTCGCGGAACGATGTTGATAATTTTAAATGATTGAGAGGTGATTTATGATCGGATTGAGGAAGTCGTTGTGTGCGGCTTTAACCGTTCTTCCCTTGGTTTTCGTGCGATGCGATTCCGGGACGATGAGCTCCGAAGATAGGGAAGGAATGAAAGGAACGATTTTGGCTCTGGTTGCGCCGGAAAAGGTCGTCGATGTTAATACAATAAATAGGTCAAACGAAGTGCAGATTGTCCAAAGTTTGAAGACGTCCGAAAATACCCGACGGCAATTCGTTAATTCTGAAAAGAATGTTCCTTTGGCAGATTGTGTAACCACCTGTCAGTCGTTCGACCTTCTGCTTTGTCCTCCAACGGGGAAACCTTTGCTTTGCGAGGTTACGGTTTTTCCGGAAGATGGGGGGCCCATGGAAACGAAACATCCGCCGGCACAATGTTTTCCCGGAGAAACTTTTATCGACGCCTTACGATATGCAAAAGCATTTTATCACCGTATGTTTTGTTTCGGTGACGGTGGGAAGGTGCCTTGAGAATCGAGTAAGCCTGCTCATAGTAAGTTCGATTTTCTGGTCCGCGTCAAACGCGGACCTTTGGACTCGTTTCGCGTCTTTGCGGGATTGATCGCAAGTCGCATTTTCTTTTTTACTCGCGTTAGGGATGGGAAGGACGCGAAGCGGACCCCGCGGTCTTAGTTGAATTTCGCCTTTTTGAATCCGTTCCGCGGCGTCCGGAGCGAAGCGAAGTCCGTAGAAGCCCGACCCGCGCGGTTTCGGAATAGAATTTCGTATTATTAGTTTTTATTTTAATCGGAAATGAAATTCGCACGCGGGGAACGCCCATCCGTAAACGACCGGCATTTTTCCGCAACTCATCGGTTATAAACCCAAGCGGGCGGAATTCCCAAACGAAAAACGTCTCCGAAACTGAAAATCCCGTTCTGCATACGCCAGGTTTCTATCCTCTTCCTGGTTTCGAATCCCACTTCCCTATTGAACGCTCCAGCTACCTGATCCATGTACCAATCCCCGTTGATTTGGAACAGGGAAAGTGTACATCGTTCAGGAAGATATATTCTATAAATATAATATTTTCCTTCCATTATATCGACGTCGTAATCGAAAACGCAGTTATGCTGCGATACGGATTCGAGGAATAATTCTCTTCTCGTTTCGATCGGAATCATCCACCCCCGACTCTCCGCAGGCGGCGGAGGATAACTTTGATCCGTTCCGGTAAATCCTTTTTCCGAAATCCGCGCTACCCTTTCCTTTTCGGCGCGATAGAGCGCCTCCAACGAGGATATCTTCCTTTCGGGGGTTCTGCGTTTTAATTCATCGTAGATCGAAAAAACCGTGACGGGCTCGGTTTCCCCTCTGTTTTCGTCGGGGAAACGCGACGCGATGTCGCTTAATAACGGCATATCCCACTTTCCGTTCCATCCCTTGCGATATGCACAGAGTAGAAATTCGAACAGAAAAACGTTCAACGAGGGAAGATGGCGGAAAACTTTCCGATAATCCGAAAACGAATACAACGTTCGAAATGAAACGTGATGTCCGGCGATCAGCGCCTTCTCTGAAATTCTTTCCAAAGCGTGAAGGGATTCCGGATCGAAGCCGAAATAACGAGCTATGTCCTTTCGTTTCCGATTCAGCAATTCCGTTTTGATCGTTTCGAAATCATCCGGTACGCGTTCGAGTACGGTCGAAGGATTTTCCATACAATATTCGAGGGCCCGGATCATATCGGGATGAATTATATTCGATCCGCTGGTTTTTCCATTTTTATATTTGTCATCCGGCAAAAAAACGATGCGCGGACGATTCCGTTTTCGGTCCGTAAAAGGCATATTTAGAATGGTCTTTCTGCGTCCTTCTCCGAATTTGGTTTTAAAGGAACGAGTATTCGCCGATGATTAAAATTTCCAACCTGCATAAGGCATTTAACTCCAAGGTTTTGTTCGACGATTTGAATTTGAGCGTCAACCGCGGCGAAAAGGTAGGCCTTGTAGGCCGTAACGGACACGGCAAGTCTACGCTGTTTCAGATGATTTTAGGAAATGCAGAGGCGGACTCCGGTTCTATCTCGGTTCCGAAGGGTTATCGTATCGGCCATCTTCAACAACATCTTCATTTCACAAAACCGACGGTTCTCGAAGAGTGCGCTTTAGGGCTTCCCGAAGGCGAGGAATACGAAACTTGGCAAGTGGAGAAAGTCCTCTCCGGTTTGGGTTTTTCCGAAAAGGATATGGAGCGCAATCCGAACGAGTTCTCCGGAGGATATCAGATTCGGATGAACCTTGCGAAACTTCTCGTCTCCGGTCCCGATATGCTCATGTTAGACGAGCCGAACAATTATCTGGACATCGTTACGATCCGTTGGCTAGAAGAATTTCTGCGCGAATGGGAAGGTGAAATCATATTAGTAACTCATGATAGAAGTTTTATGGACGCAGTCGTCACTCACACCGTGGCCATTCACCGGACCAAGGCGATCAAAGTCCAAGGCGACACCGACAAACTCTACAATCAGATCAATCAATCCGAGGAAATCTACGAAAAGACGCGTTTGAACGAAGCGAAGAAAAGAAAACAGGAGGAGATTTTCATCGCAAAATTTAAGGCGAAGGCGAGTTTCGCGAGTCGGGCCCAGTCGAGGGTGAAAAAACTGGAGAAACAGGACGAGATGAAGGCTCTGGAAAAAATTCAGGACTTGGAGCTTTTTTTCAACAGCGCCCCGTTTTCCGCGAGTCAGATGTTGTCCGCGGAAGAGTTGTCCTTTTCTTATTCGGGGCAAGATCCTTTTCTCATCCTGGATTTTTCGATCAGTGTCGGAAATCGGGATCGGATCTGCATCATAGGAAAAAACGGAAAGGGGAAATCCACCCTTTTAAAGATGCTCGCAGGCGAATTGGAACCTTCCAAAGGCACCGTAAAAAAACATCCAGTTTTAAAAGAAGGTTATTTCGGCCAGACCAACAAACTGGCGTTAAACGAAAATTTCACGATCACGGAAGAAATCATGAGTTCCGACCCGTCCTGTACCGAATATCAAGCGAGAACCATCGCCGGCGGTTTGATGTTTTCCGAGGATCAATCCTTGAAAAAGATCAAGGTCTTGTCGGGGGGCGAAAAGAGCAGGGTGCTTCTCGGTAAAATTTTAGTGACTCCGTGTCATACGCTTTATCTGGACGAACCTACGAATCACCTGGATATGCAGTCCTGCGATTCCCTGATCGAAGCGATCGACGAATTCGACGGCTCCGTGATTATGGTCACCCACAACGAGATGCACCTTCGAGCGGTCGCCACAAAATTGATCGTCTTTGACAACGACACGGTCCGGGTTTTCGACGGTTCCTACGACGACTTCTTGAAGGACGTAGGCTGGTCCGACGAAGAATATTAAAACGAAAAAATTTATCTACGTCAGGCAGAATAATTTATTTCGCTTTAATATTTTTGTTATGCGAATCTATTCGGCGCGCATTCCGGTCGAGATCGCAATCCGGTTCCATGAATTGATCGTGTTGATCAGGACGACCAACGCGACGAATTCCTTTTCTTCGAAATGCTCCCGCGTCTTTTGATAGATCGTATCGGGGACTCCGTTTTCGGAGATTTTCGTGATCGTTTCCGCCAATTCCAGCGCAGCTTTTTCTTTGTCGGAATAATAATCGGCTTCTTTCCAGGCGTTCAACAAGTAGATTCTTTTTTCGTCCTCTCCCATCGCGCGTAGATCTCTCGTATGCATTTGGATGCAAAAGGCGCAACCGTTGATTTGAGATACGCGGATCTTAATCAGCTCGTAAAGGATCGGCTCGATCCCTCCTTGTTTTGAGAATTCCTCCAGTTTTATCATCGTTTGGTAGGCCGCCGGATATACCTTAGCGTAATTCATTCTACGTTTCATTTTGGCTCCTTATTTATAAAAAGAAGACGCAAGAGGTTTTGTTTTGTGACAACGCCCTTCTTTTTTTAGTTTTCATAGAGCGGATGTTCGGATCACAAAAAGAGGTCAGTCGTTTTTATCTTTGCGTATATCGAGATTGGAAGGCGTGGTGTGGGAACTCTTACGTTTTCAAGAGGGAGGTGGCATTTGTTGGTAAAGTATACGAATGTAGGATCTCCTAGTTTTTCGATTTAGGAACAGTTTACGATCGATTGCGGGAACTCTCCGCTGTGATCGGATCCGGGAACGATGTTTTTTAGGAGGTCCTACACGAAATAGTACGGAACGGTAATAATGAAACGAAATATCATTCATTTCCTTCGGTTTCTGAATTTTCAACAACGCAAACAAGTAGGAACTCTTTCTTCAAAAGTACATGAGGGGCCACATTCTTCTCTTACTTTACCAAGTTGTAACTTGATGCGTTGTAATTGTAGGATCTCCTCGTCGATTCGTTTTAGTTTTTCCTCTACGGATCGAATTAAGGGTTTGCATTCTTGAGTGGAATCTTTACCGCATTTGTTCAGCTTTTTTATATCTTCGAGCGAAAAGGAGAACTTCCGCAAAGTTTTAATCCAAACCAATTGTTCCAAAACGTCGGTAGAATATTCCTTATAGTTATTTTCCCTTCGCAAAATCAGACAATCGTCCAATAAGCCTTCCTTTTCATAAAATCGAATCGTATCCCGGGAGAATCCCGTTTTTTTTACTAAGTCCCGAATCAGCATAAATTCTCCGTTTTTTTCGGTTCGGACCTTGACAGTGGAGTATGGTCCACGGTTTAGACTGGGTGAAATTCATGATTTAGGAGAATTTAATGTCAAAAAATAAGAATCCGATTCTCGCTTGGGCGACGCGATTTACCGTATTGGGAATCGGTCTCTGCGGAATCTGTTGTCTCGCCCCGTTAGTGATCGCATTGACCGGCGTTTCAGCGTTGTCTTGGTGGTTCGGAATTTCCGAAAAGATCGGAATGTTCAGTTTATCTCTGGCGGGTCTTTTGGCGATCGTCTGGTTTTTAAAACGAAAAAATTCGCACGCTTGTTCCGTAGATTGTTCCTGCAAACCGGAAAATCAGAACAATGCGGTTCGATAATTAGGAGAATATTTTTTTCTAAATAAAAACCTTAGATCCGACTTTCAAAGTAGGCGATGACCGCGTTTGCGGCTTGATTACGCATCGTTTTCGAGATTCTATTCTCCAGATAGTATCCTCGTTTCATACAAGCGAAGGCGATTTCCACGCCCAACGTGGCCACGTCCGGTTTTTTGGAAACGTAGAGCGGCTCCTTTAAGCGGGAAAGCTGGATTCTAACTCCGGCCCCTATGTGGTCGATCGTAATCTCCTGAGCGAGATACGCGTTTCTGCTGAATGGTCCGCCTAACACGAGTATGCTGGCAACGGGATTGGAATCGTAATAATCCGAAGCGGCGTTCACGAGTAAACGCACGAGTTTTCGCCAGGTTAAATTTCCGTTTTTGGAACCCTTATCCCGGAGAATTTCCCCGACTCGAGTCAGATGTTTTTCCGCCAAACGCGTGAATAATGCGTATTTATCGGGAAAAAATTGATAGATACTCGCTCTCGGCACCCCGGATATTTTCGCGATTTCGGGGATGGAGGTCTCTTCGGGACCCAGTTCGACTAACAAGCGTTCGGCTGCGTCCAAAACTAAAGCCATACGATTTTGGGAACGTTCCTGCGAAGGAATCCGGATTCGCGTTTTGGCGACGGACGTCTTGTCTTTGAAACGTTTTTTTGCCGAAGGGGTATTTACCATCGTTTGTCTATAACTCGTTCGAAAACGCAGTCCTGCTCGGGAGAAACATCGAGAATCCCAAAAGAATCATATTCCGAAACGCACGACACTCGAAAAACTACTTGCATTCCCGTTCGTCACGATTAGGATCTCCCGAAAAATGTAACATTTGTTGGATTTTGGTTTTCGTCAACGAATGTTCGTCAGCTCGAGGAGAATCGGATGAAACAAAACAAGCGCGTGTGCGTCGTCGGAGCCGGACCGAGCGGAATCGCAGCCGGTAAAAACTGCGTGGAATACGGATTGGACGTGGTCGTTTTCGAGAAGAACGATAAGGTCGGCGGCAATTGGGTGTTCAACTCGAAGACGGGGCATTCCAGCGTCTATGAAAACACGCATATCATCAGTTCCAAAGCCTGGTCCGAATACGAGGACTTTCCGATGCCGGACGATTATCCGGAATATCCCAATCATAAGCAGCTTCAGTCTTATTTCGAATCATATGCGAAACACTTCGGCGTATACGATAAGATCAAATTCAATCATACGATCCAAAAGATCACCCGAACCCCGGAAGGGGATTGGAAGGTGGAATATCTGGATTCTTCCAAGAAAAAAAAGACGGATCTGTTCGACGTGCTTATGGTCGCGAACGGTCACCATTGGAATCCTAAGTTTCCGGAATATCCGGGAAAGTTCACCGGTAAGTTCCTTCATTCGCACGACTTTAAAGGAGTTACGAACGAGTGGAAAGGTAAGGACGTTCTCGTAATCGGAGCGGGAAATTCCGCCTGCGACGTTGCGGTGGAATCGGCGAGGGTCGCCAACAGCGTCAAATTGTCGATGAGAAGTCCCCAGTGGTTTTTTCCTAAGTTCCTTTTCGGTATGCCTTCTGACGTGTTTGCCGCCAAAACTCCCGGATGGATTCCGTCCATCATCAAACAGTTCGCGCTCACCAAACTGCTTAATATATTACAAGGTTCTTATAAAAGCTACGGATTACCGCTTAACACCACTTTGGCGTTGAGTCATCATCCGACTTTGAACTCGGATCTTTTGGATTTTATCCGCCACGGAAGAATCAAACCCCGCCCCGCGATTAAGGCCTTCCAAGGAAAAAAAGTGGAGTTCACGGACGGGACTACGGAAAGTTTCGACATCATCTGCGCCTGCACCGGTTTTTGGACGACGTTCCCGTTTTTCGACAAATCGTTCATCGATTTCCAGCACGTCGAAAAGATTCCCTTGTTTCGGAAGATGATGCACGACGATTATCAAAATCTTTATTTTATAGGTCTATTCCAACCGGTCGGCTGCATCTGGCCCATGGCCGATTATCAGGCCAAACTAGCTTGTCTTGAAATATTAGGAAAATATCATAGACCTAAAGACTTGAAGGCGGCCATTCAGCACGAGATTGAACATCCGCATTTCACCTTCGGGGGCGGTCAACGCCACGCTGTCGAGGTGGATTATCACGCGTTCCGTAAGGAATTGAGACTGGAGCTTTTGAAGGCGGGGGTAGACATCGGTAAGCCTCCTGGCGGAAATAAAAAACTTTATAAGAGCTTTCAAAAGTCGAATAAACAACCGGCGCTTTCCCGCTAACAGCGGTTCGCCGAAGTTTTTTCCCGGCTTCTCCGGAATTTTCCGGAGAAGCCGGATCATATCACGCTTTCGCTCTTTTATCCAACCGCTTCTTAGCCGATTTCAATTCTCCGTCGGCGATCAGCAATGCCAATTCTGGAAAATGTCTCACTACAAAGTATTGGAGCCAGGAATCCCAAGAAGCGTATCCGACGAAACTGCGCTTCGGAAGCCACTTCAAAAACGCCCGAACTACGGTGTCCACGGAATGGGTCGCGTTGAGAGACGAGCCCATTTCGACCTCTTTGGATAAAGCGGGTTTATCGAGATTTTCCTTTTCCAAACCTGGTGTGTCGGTCGTGGGCGGAAGGAAAAGTTTTACGCGCACGTTATGCATCATCATCTCTTGCCGTAGCGATTGCGCAAAACCGGTAATCGCGAATTTACTCGCCGCATAGGCTCCGTAACCGTAGATGGAGAACGTCGCGAGCATGGACGACAAGAGCACGATTTCTCCGGATCCCTGCGAGATGAAATGTTCCTGAAAGGCTTTGACTACGTTCACGTGTCCGAAGTAATTGACGTCCATCAGAGAACGGAAGTCGGATTCTTCGGTTTCGATCACCGTTCCCGTTTTCGCATAACCGCTGTTACAGATTAAAAGATCCAGGCCTCCGAGGATTTTTAACGCTTTTTTCGCCGCATTTTTCACCTCTCGGGAATCCGAAACGTCGGTGACCACGAAGTCTAATTTTGCGTTCGGAGCTCCGACAGCGCGCAATTCCCTTACGGTCCGCTCCAAGGCTTTTTTGCCTCTTGCCGAAACGATCACGTCCGCCCCCAATTTCGCGAATGCGAGCGCGAAACCTTTTCCCATTCCGGCGGAACCTCCGGAAATAAATACTTTCTTGGATTCGTACTTCGACGGCCTTTTGTTCGCGGTCATTTTTTGATTTTATATCCCGTCTTAAAGATCCACCAAATCAGAGCGAGGCAAACGCTCAGAAAGAGGGTGATCATCGTAAGACTGATTCCTATGCTAACGTCCGCGATTTCGTAAAAACTCCAGCGGAAACCGCTCACCAAGTAAAGTACCGGGTTGAACATCGTGACCTTCTGCCAAAAAGGAGGTAGCATATTGGCGGAATAGAAGCTGCCGCCCAAAAAAACGAGAGGGGTCACGATCAACAAGGGAATGATCTGCAGTTTTTCGAAACTGTCCGCCCAAACTCCGATGATGAATCCGAAAAGGCTGAACGATACGGATGTCAGCAGAAGAAAAAGCACCATGATCACCGGGTGTGCGATGGTGACCGGAACGAACAGCGAAGCGGTCGCGAGCATGATGGTTCCGAGAATCATGGACTTGGTTGCTGCGGCTCCCACGAAACCGATCACGATTTCGATCGTCGATATCGGCGCGGCCAGAATCTCGTAGATGGTTCCGGTGAATTTCGGGAAATAAATTCCGAACGAAGAATTGGAGATACTTTCCGTCAAAAGCGACAACATGATCAGACCGGGAACGATAAAGGAGCCATAGCCGACTCCGTTTACTTCCTGGATTCTGGAGCCGATCGCCGAGCCGAATACCACGAAGTATAAGGAAGTCGATATCACCGGTGAAGCGATGCTTTGGAACAGGGTTCTCCAGGTTCTG
>NZ_NPEF01000016.1 GCF_002811955.1 Leptospira ellisii | reverse complement strand
CGTCGGTGGGACCGTCGCTGCCGTCCGTCGCCAAGGACAAAAGAAAAATCCCTTTCTTACCGCGGATCCGTTTGGCAAAGGCCAAGGCGAGTTCCTGATTTCTTCCTCCCTTGCCTTTGCCGTCGTGCGTGACGATCGTTTCTCCGCCGCAGAGAAGCAGGGCGGGTTCCTTTACGGTTCGGGAGAATTCGAGCGCGATCGAACCCAAAAAAGATCCCGCTTCCTTGGCCTCGCAATTCAAAAAGGAGGTCAATACGGACGCCCGAAGTCTCCGCGAATTCCATTCTCCGACGATCGCGTCTAACGCGAGGGACAGATTTCCGATACAATAGATGGTGTTCCGATCCGAAGTGTATTCCCGGATTTCCGAATCGCGTTCCGAATTCGTCCCGGAAGATTTATTCGCGGAGAAAATCCGCTCCGTTTTACGGTCCGGTATTAAATTATATTTTTTGAATATTCTATAAACGGAATCAGTTTCCGTTTCCGAGGGCGTCATGGGTCCGGACGCCACCTTGGAAAGATCGTCTCCCAATACGTCCGAAAGAACCAACGTCACCGAACGCGCGGGAAGGATTTTCTTCAGAAGTCCTCCCCCTTTTATCCCGGAAAGACGGATTCGTACGGAATTGATTTCGGAGATGTCGGCTCCGCATTCCAATAAAATCCGATTCCACCGGATCAAATCCTCCAACTCCAATCCGTTCGCGGGGATCTCCAAAAGGGAAGAACCTCCGCCGGATAATAAAACCAAAACGAGATCTTCGGGTTCGAGATCGGAACAGAATTCCTCCGTCCTTCTTCCCGCGCGCAGACTTTGTTCGTCCGGAATCGGATGTCCCGCTTCGATACATTCCCATCCTTGCGGAAGGGAAGCGGCGTGTCCGTATTTCGTCACGATCAAGGCGCGTCGGATCTGTTCTCCGAGAATTTCGGAGGCCGCGATCGCCATCGAATACGCCGCTTTTCCGATTGATAGAAGTCTGATATTTCCGGTCAGATCGTGTTCGAGTAGGAATTTGCGGACGGAGTCCCGGGGAGAAGAGGCGCGTAACGCGACCGAAGCGGCGTGATACAAAACGGATTCGGGGGAATTCAGATCGGGTTCCGAAGCGGTTTGAAATTCGAGTCGGGGCATGGAACTATAAAATACGTCCTTAGACAAAAAAGAAGCGTTTTCCTTCCGACGAATGAGGCTTCGTCCGTTTCATTTCGACTTTGACATTTTATTCCGAATTCGAAAAGTGGGAAGCCGCAATCGAACGATTTTCCTTTTACGAAAGGAACGTTTCCGTCGCCGCACGGTAATCAAGGGGAGTTTTCATGTCCGAAATCAAGACGAGTTCCATCAAAAACGGGGAAAGAGAACACAGATATCTGAGTTCGGGTCGGGGAAAAAATCTGGTCTTTTTCTTTCATGGATTTCCGGACGACGCCGGTTCGATGAAACCGTTGATGGAGCTGTTCGCGGAAAAGGGGTTTCATTGTATCGCTCCGTATATGCGGGGATATTCCCCCGGGTCGAGCGTTCCGTTTTCGACAACGGTGAGCGTCGCGGAACTGGCGGGGGATTTGAAATTCGTCGTGGAATCCCTGAAAGAAAAACACGGGGCCGAAACGACCACGGTCGTAGGACACGATTGGGGTGCGATCGCTTCCTATGCGTTCGCCAATCTGGCTCCCGGAAGTCTGGATACGTTAGTCGCCTTGTCCGTTCCTCCTTTGCCTACTTATCTAAAAAATCTGATACTCTATCCTTCCCAGATCGTCCGGAGTTGGTACGTCCTTTTCTTCCAGCTCAGGAGCGGAATTCCCGAATCGGCGCTTTTGAGAAACGATCTTTTGCGGAGGTTGTGGGAGGACTGGAGCCCGGATTGGAAGGTTCCCGAGGACCGGTTCCGCGAGGTCTCCGAAAATCTTAAGATCACGGAGCATCTGGCGACCGCGCTCGGATATTACAGGGGGCTTTTGACTCCCGGAAACTTGGCGCTTTGGAATTCGAGCCGGGAACTCGTGTTCAAAAAGATATCGGTTCCGACCCTCGTTCTCGCCGGAGAAACCGACCAATGTATCTCCCCCGTCGTTTATAAGGGACTCGAATCCGAATTTTATTCCAGGGTTTCGTTCAAGGTTCTTCCGAAAGCGGGGCATTTCCTTCCGCTGGAGGCTCCCGAATCCGTGGCCGCGGAAATATTCGATTTTTTGAAGATAAAGAAACTCTAATATTTCAAAAAGCCGCGCCTTCCGTTCCGAAAGCGCGGCAGAGTGTGTTCGTAAGCTGAGTAAAAGGAAAATTCAACCTTCCGCTTCGGTCGCGGACCAGGCGGGGGAAGTCTCGGAATTCCGCTTTCCCTGGGCGCGTTTGTCCGCCAAGGATTCGAAATAATCCTCGTAATACGGGAAGTTGGTTCCCATAATCCGATCCCAAAAATTGAAATAAAGACTGTAGTTTCCGTGGAATTTTTGGTGATGCAGATTGTGGTGCGTCGAAGTGTTCACCCATTTGAGGATCGGATGACGCGTCCAGGATTTAGGTAGAAATTCGTAACCGAGATGCCACCAGATATTCATCACCATGGCGTAGATCGTGTGTATCAAAAGGACGTGAAAGTGGATCGGAATGAACAATACGAAAAACACGATGTAAATCCCCTCCAAAAACGCCTCTAAAAAGTGGAAGTGATACGCGGCGAGCGGAGAAGGGTTTACGGATTGATGATGGACCGAATGCACGTAGGAATAGACCTTTTTATGATGCATCCAACGGTGCGCCCAATAAAACCAGGTCTCGTGCCAGATCGTGATCATCAGAAAGGAAAGGATCATATACGGAATTCCTCCGTGGGAGGAGTAATCGCCGAAATACACGTTGTTGGGGATCAGACCCAATCTCGCCGAAACGATATTCGTGGTTGCGATGATCGTGAATACGAAAAGTGTCACGGCGGATTGTTTGAATTCGTTTTTGATCTTTTCGAGTTTTGGATACGCCGATTGAATCCGAAAACGGTGAAACAGATCCTTTTTCCAGACGTAGAAGATCAAAAAGGCCAGACCCGCGATCGGGTAATATCGTACGACATTCATCGTAAATTGAAAGAGTCCGATTTTCTGGACGCAGTCTAGAACTAGTTCACAGTGGTTTGGATTCATATCACTCCTTTTGAATACGATTCGAGTGTATCCGATTTAGAGGTTCCATCGTCCGAATGGTTCGAAACGGTCGTAAAAAAAAGTCCTGACTTATCAATTAGGTCTTGGAACGCGTTTTTTTTCTGAATTCCGTTGGACTCAAACCCACTTCCTTGCGGAAGGAATCGTTAAAGGAGGATTTGGATTGAAAACCGACTTCGTAGGCTATGGATAAAACCGTGGTTTCGGAGGAATGGAGCAACAGTCGTTTGGCTTCCTGGATCCGATATCCGTTGACCAGTTGAAAAAAATTCTTTTTGAGATGGAGGTTGAGGTATTCGGAAAGTTGATGCGGGGAAATTCCCAATTCCTCCGAAAGTCTGGCCAGCCCTAAATTCTCCTCTTTGTAGATTTTTTTCTCTTCAAAAAGAATATTTAATTTATTTTCCAAACTATTTAGATCCACCGATTTCAGCTGGGTGTTTTTGTATTTTTTTTCCTCTTCTACGATCCGTTTGACCGCGCTGAAAATTTCGGGATGACTTTGACGAATCACATACAAACCGCAGAGAAGAGCTGCGATCAAAGCGGAGGAGAGTTCCAATCGACTCAAACTGATTTGTTGAATGCTTCCGGATAAACCCAAAAAGGAGGAGGCGGCCGCTACGAACAAAATCGATAGAATCATCCGTAATTCCGGTTTGTCCCAGATCGTCGTCCAACGGACTCTGTGAACGAGATTCCAAACGATATGGGCCAGATAAAAAAGAAGGGTGAGGGACATTCCCGCGATCCCGATACGTAAATCCCAGGAAAAATGGCCTTGTTGGGCCGTTTCCAGACATTTCAATTTTTCTTCGGCGGAGGAAAGATAAAATGGAGCGAGGAAAAGCAAAATTCCGCAAAAAGGAACCGAATCGTACCATCGAAATAAAGGAATCGAATCTTCCTCTTCCCAAAGAGAGGAAATATAAGAACGCAACAAAGGTCCGAATAAAACCGCAACCGGAAGATGTATCGCATACAGATGAGGATATCGGCGGATTTGCTGGGAAACTAAGAGATACGCGTGGGCCTGAAAGATAAAAACCCCGACGAACAAATACAAAAGGGTTCGGTTTCTTCGATTTTTAAAGGCTAAGGGAAGTTCTCCCAAAACGAATAACAACGAAAGTGCGCTCGAAAATCCGATAAATCCGGAAAGAAAGGAATGGAGCGAGGTGTTTTCCATGCGTGTCTTGGGAATCGATTGTAAAAGTGGGCTCTTTTTTCGAAACGCAAAATCTTTTTCCAAAGTCTCTCCGGGGAAACCAAAGACCGAAACGGCGGAATCAAAAACGAAGAAAAACGTGGAAAAATTGAAAAAGGGAACGAATTCGGATGTTTTTTGATCCAAGAGACAAACCTGCGAACGAGGAAACGAACGGAATTTGTTTTGTTGTTGCGTTGCACTACGTCTAATAGGAAGATAACTATGGGACAAAATACTGTTCTTTTCTCCTTACAAGGGAGGCGCGAAATGCTCGAAAAAATGATCGAAGATTGGAAAGATTCCGTAAAGGAGTCCGTAAAATCGGTACGCTTGCCTTTAGAAATTCATAGTAAAACCGGGAATTATTCCGCGGAAATCGGAGGCTGGGAAGGAACTTCCATGAGTTTGAATCTGGAACGGTTCAACTCCGATGCGGTGGGCGAATCCGCCACTTTGGAAATCAAAATTCCGTTTTGGAAGGAGCCGATTCTGATCCACGGAACGATCACCGAAAAAAAGATCGTCCGTTCCAAATCCCAGGATCGGATTACGGACAACGTTCTTTTGTTCGAATCCGACGCGATCGGAGTGGTCAAAAAATTTCTGCCGAAGTTTCCCCTGGATCTCAAGGATTGGAAAATCCAGGATTGGAAACTGCCGGAATTTCCTAAAAAAGCGGGTTGAAGAACCCGCTTTTTTTATAGTTTGATCTCCAATACCAAAGGCGCGTGATCCGAAAAGGGTTTGTCCCGGTAGATGGAATGGGTTTTTACATTCTTACGCAGGGCTTCGGTTACGAAGAAGTAGTCGATTCTCCAGCCTTTGTTTTTGGCGCGGGCTCCCGCGCGGAAGGTCCACCAGGAATATTCCTGTTTTTCAGGATGCAGATAACGAAACGTATCCACCCATCCTTTGCCTAAAAATCCACTCATCCATTCCCGTTCTTCCGGTAAAAATCCGCTGCTTTTGGCGTTGCCTTTCGGATCGTGAATGTCCTGGGGAGTGTGAGCGATGTTTACGTCTCCGCAAACGATGAGGTTGGGATGTTTTTTCCTCCTTTTTTCGGATTCCTTTAAGAATAGATCCAGAAATTTCATCTTCGCGGCTTGACGCACGTCCCCTGTAGTTCCCGAGGGAAAATATAAATTCCAAAGCGCGAAGTCCGGGTATTCCAAAAAGATACTTCTTCCTTCCTTATCGAATAAAGGATCTCCGATTCCCAAGGTCGTTTTGAGAGGGGGTTTTTTATAAAGAACGGCGACTCCGCTGTATCCTTTTTTTTCGGCGCTGTTAAAGACCGCGGTGTAACCCGATTCCTCCCAGAACGGAGAAACCTGCTCCGCCATCGCTTTGGTTTCCTGAAAACATACGAAGTCGGGTTTGTTTTCGCGTACGTATTCCGCCAAACCCTTTTCCAAAGAGGACCGGATTCCGTTACAATTGAGTGAAATCAGTTTCATGTCTGAGGTAGATTGTTTAGATTTCCGAAGGAAGCAATTGTTTTTTTACCGTAAATTTCAGATGCAGGAAGAGTTCTTTCCTAAATTCTGGTTTTTGATGACGATCCAAATTCTAAAAGTCGATCTCAAGGATCGGGACGTTCTGGATCCCGTTCTCAAACGGGCCAGAGAGGATCTAAGTTCCACCTTGGGTTTGGTGCGTCCTATCATCGAAGACGTGGAAAAAAAAGGGGATTCGGCTTTGCGGGAATACACTCGAAAGTTCGACGGAGACGTTCCCGATTCCTTCGTCGTCGAGTTGGAGGGTCTACGTCCCAAGATCGATTCCGATCTGGAAGCCGCCCTTCGCAAAGCTGCGGACAACATAAAAGCGTTTCATCAAATTCAAATTCCCGAAGATAAGGAAATTCTTGTGAACGGAAACCGGCTCGGGATCCGTCATACTCCCGTGGAATCCGTTTCGGTTTACGCGCCCGGAGGAAAGGCTTTGTATCCTTCCACGATTCTCATGGGCGTCATCCCCGCGCGTTTGGCGGGAGTCAAAAACGTACAAATCGTTACTCCTCCGCAAAAGGGCGGTTTGCCGGACGGTCTGATCGCCGCCGCACGAATCGCCGGCGCGGATCGGATCATACTCGCGGGCGGGGCACAGGGAATTGCGGCGGTTTCCTACGGAACGGAAACGATCTCCGCCTCGGAATTCGTCATCGGTCCCGGAAGTAAATTCGTCACCGCGGCTAAAGTATATCTCAGCGGTCTGGGCGTGATCGGAATCGACAGCCCCGCCGGTCCGAGCGAGGTGCTCGTGATCGCGGACGATTCCGCGAATCCTGTCTGGGTCGCGGCGGATCTCCTATCGCAGGCGGAACACGGAGAGGATTCCGTGGCGATTCTCTGCACCGATTCCGTTTCGCTTGCTTCTTCGGTCGCGGCGGAAGTGGATAAGGCCCTCGCGGAACGGCCCAAACGCGGAGAGATGAAACGCAAGTCGATCGAGGATCACGGAAGAATATTCGTATTTCCTAATTTAGAAGAATGTTTTGCGTTTTCGAACCGTTTCGCCCCCGAACACCTGGAGATACAGACGAAAAACTTTCGCGAGGATCTGAAAAAAATCCGCCATGCGGGTTCCGTGTTTTTGGGGGACTATTCCCCCGTCGCCATGGGGGATTACATCAGCGGGACCAACCATATCCTTCCCACCGCGGGCGCGGCTAGAATCTACTCCTCGCTAGGGGTCGGAACGTTTTTGAAGCGGGTCACCTGGCAGGAGGTTTCGCGGAGTTCCCTCTCCGAGCTGTATCCCCACGTGAAGGTTCTGTCCGAATTCGAAGGACTGGACGAGGAACACGGAACCTCCGTAAAAATTAGAACCTAAGAATATTCAAAAGTTATGATTATTTGTAGAACCCCCGAAGAAACGAATTCGCAGATCCGAAAGTGGAGGACCGAAGGGAAACGGATCGGTTTCGTCCCTACGATGGGATTCCTCCACGAAGGACACGCGGATCTTTTCGAACGTTCCGCGGTCCGGGCGGACAAGACGGTCGTCTCCATTTTCGTCAATCCGGCCCAATTCAACGATCCGGAGGACTACGCCAAATATCCGGTCAACACGGAGGGGGACCTGGAAGTCTGCCGTTCCAAAAAGGTGGATCTCGTTTTTCTACCCGATAAGGAGACGATGTATCCCGGGGGGATTCCGGAAGTTATATTACAAATTCCTCATCTTATGCGGAACCTGTGTGCGGTTTCGCGTCCGGGGCATTTCGAGGGAGTGTTGCTCGTCATCTCCAGACTTTTTCATTTCGTGGAACCGGATCTCGCGTTCTTCGGAAAAAAGGACTACCAACAATATCTGTTGATTCGGGAATACTGCAAAGCGCTCGGATTTCCCGTGGAAGTGATCGGCTGCGAGACCGTCCGTTCTTCGGAAGGTTTGGCGCTCAGTTCCAGAAACTCCCGTCTGAGCGAGTCCGAAAAAGAGGAGGCGCTTTTGATTTCCAGAGCGCTGCGTCTGGGCGAATCACAGATCCGTTCGGGCAACCGAGATCCGATCCTGGTGCGCGAGATCATGAAGGACGTTTTGGATTCGTCGTCGAAAATCCGTTTGGATTATTTAGAAGTTTTGAATGCGGATACCTTGGAGCTTCCGGAGACGCTGAGCGGTCATCTTCTGCTCGCCGCCGCCGTGTTCCTCGGGCCTGTCCGTTTGATCGACAATCTGACCTTGAGCGTTTCCGAATGAAGGAATTGATCCGCGTTTTAGGGGACGAACTCTTCTCCTCTCTTGCAAACCGCCCCCGCGGGAAAAGGGGGGCTTCCCGTTCCGAAGCCGCGACCGAAAAAGGGATCGATCGTTCCACGACCGCGGAGATCTATTCGGTCGTCCCCGGAAGTCATTCCCTATTAGCTTCTTCTTTATTCCAAAAATTGAATCAACCCGTCGTCGTGATCTCGGAGAACAACACCGCCGCCGAGTTTTTATATCGCGAGACCCTCAGTTTTCTTCCGAACAGCGATCTCGTTTTTTTTCCGGGACAGGAAGTGTTGCCCTACGAATACATGCGTTATCCGGCGGAGATGAAACGGGAACGGATCAAGGCGATCGCCAGGATTTTAAGCGGGGAACCCGCGCTCATCTTTACGAGCGTTTCCGGATTTTTGAAAACGCTTCCTGCGGCAAAAACGCTGCAGGGAAGGGGAATCGTTCTGGAAAAAGGGACCGAGGTGGATCTGGAGTCGCTTCTCATACGTTTGATCGACCTCGGATACAAACGCACGGACGTCTGCGAAACCTTCGGAGAGTTCAGCTTAAAAGGGGGAATCTTGGACGTTTATTCCTCCAATTCTCCGGAGCCGATCCGCATCGATCTTTTCGGCGAGGAGATCGAATCCATCCGCACCTTCGATTCCGACACGCAGAGATCGATCCAGGATCTGGAGAGCGCGCTGATTTTGCCCGCGGACGAATACGTCCTTTCGGACGAACAAAAAAAAGAATATCAGAATATTCTAAAATCTGCGGATTCCGGTCTGCATCTTCCGGAGATCCCCGATTCGAACTACGGCGTTTATTACGAGGAACTGATCCCGCTCGTGCGCGAAAACGATGGAATCCTTTCCTACTTTCCGAAACCTCCCGTTCTTCTGTTCCCTTCTCCGAACGCGGTTAAGGAGCGTCTGATCCATCTGGAGCGGGAATACGCCTCGTTGTACGAAAAACGTTCGCGGGAGATTCTCTGTGTTCCTCCTGAAAAGCTGCTTTCGTTCGGAAAGGAACGGACCGCGATCTCCGATCTTTCCGGAATTTCGTTCATCGGTCTTCCTCCTCGAAACGGAGACGATCTCGTTTCCCCTCTCAAGGAAGCTCCCGCATTCAAGGGAAAAATCCGCGAGGTACGCGAAAAAATCGCCGAACTTCGGTCCGAGGGAGGATGGAAAACCGTGTTGACCTCCTCCTTTGAGGCACAGACCAAACGTCTGCAGGGTCTTTTCGAAAAGGAAGGAATCGTTTTGTTAAACGAAGAGTCCGCCGAACCGGAGCCGTTTCGCATAACGGATCACGAACGGGACGCGTTCCTCGTCCTTTCGGAACTGAGGAACGGTTTTTTATACGAAGGGGAGAAGATCCTTCTACTTTCCGAAAACGACATTTTCGGAAGGGAATACAAACGGAAAACCCGTTTTAAAAAACAGAACAGTAAGGCCCTCCAGAGTTTTATCGATCTCAAAGAAGGGGACTACGTGGTGCATATACACCATGGAGTCGGTAAGTTTCTTAAAATCGAACGCACGAACGCGGGAGGAAAGGAACGGGACTTCCTTAAGCTGGAATACGCGGGAGGGGATTCCCTTTTCGTTCCCTTGGATCAGATTTCTCTGGTCCAAAGATACATCGGCGGAACCGAATCTCCGCGTCTCGACAGCCTGGGGAAAAGCACCTGGAAAAAGACGAAGGACCGGGTTCAGAAGGCGGTGGAGGCTCTTGCCGAGGATCTCGTGCAGATGTATTCCAACCGTATGAAGCTGCAAGGATACGCCTTTCCTCCGGACACGGTGTATCAGGAGGAATTCGAGGCGGAGTTCGAGTTCGAGGAGACTCCGGATCAGATCGACGCCATCGAGGCGGTCAAACGGGATCTGGAATCCTCTCGTCCCATGGATCGTCTCGTCTGCGGGGATGTGGGTTACGGAAAAACCGAGGTGGCGATACGCGCCGCGTTTAAGGTGGCCATGGCGGGTCGCCAGATCATGATGCTCGCTCCCACGACGATTTTAGCATTACAACATTATAATACGTTTAAGGGTCGTTTCGAAAATTACCCGCTCCGCGTCGAGTTGGTTTCCCGTTTTAAGACTGCTTCCGAAACGAGGGCGATTCTCGAGGATTTTTCCGCCGGAAAAATAGACATGGTCGTGGGAACACACGCGATTCTTTCCTCCAAACTCAAACCCAAAAATCTGGGACTTCTCATCATCGACGAAGAACAGAGATTCGGGGTCAACCACAAGGAGGCGATCAAAAAATTCAAAAACCTCGTCGACGTCCTCACTTTGACGGCCACTCCGATCCCGAGAACCCTACACATGGCCCTTACCGGGATTCGGGAACTTTCCATCATCGCCACTCCGCCTAAGAACCGTCAGTCGGTGGACACGTACGTCCTGGAAGAGGAAGAGGATCTGATCGCGGACGCGATCCGCAACGAGATCAAACGGGACGGTCAGGTTTTTTATCTCTACAACCGCGTCGAAACGATAGAACAGGAGACGAAATATCTGGCGGACATCGTCCCCGAAGCCTCGATCGGGGTTTTACACGGTCAGATGACCGAGGATGAAATCGAAGAGACGCTTCTGGATTTTTACAACCGCAAATACGACATTCTCGTTACGACCACGATCATCGAGTCCGGAATCGACATGCCGAACGTCAATACTCTGTTCGTAAAACGCGCCGATCTTTTCGGTCTTTCGCAACTCTATCAGATTCGGGGAAGGGTGGGAAGGAGCGATCGTAAGGCGTTCGCATATCTGCTTCTCCCCAAGGATCGGGTGGTCACGGAACAGGCCGAAAAACGTCTGAATACGATCTATGAATATCAGGAATTGGGTTCCGGGTTTAAGGTCGCCATGCGGGATCTGGAGATACGTGGAGCCGGAAATCTTCTCGGTAAGGAACAATCCGGAGATATCATGGAGGTCGGATTCGATCTTTACGTTCGTATGTTGGAGGACGCCATTTCCAGAATCAAAGGAGAGGAAGTGGCCGTGGAAGTGAGAACTTCCGTAACGCTCAACACGAACTTCTTCATTCCGGAAACATACATAGCGGACACAAGACAAAAGATCGAATTTTATAAGAAGTTCGAAGGCGCGCGGAATCTCGAAGAGATCGAAGAGGTTCTAACCGAAATGACGGATCGCTTCGGCGAACCTCCCGCCGATGCGAAGACCTTCGTCCTTTTGGAAAAAATCAGAACCCTCGCATCCAATCTGGGTTTCGAGTCGGTCGCGGAGATGAAGGACGAAATCAAGCTGAAGTCCGGCTCTTATTTCCGAGGAGACAACGAGAAGATCATTCATCTTATCTCGGCAAGGCTCGGTCTTACGATCAATCCGAGGGAGCCCAACGTGCTTATTTTTCAGACAGGAAAAAAATCGGAAAAGGAAAAGTTGGACGTTCTGATCTTCCTCCTTTCCGAAATGCTACCTTCCAAAAAAGTATAGACGACCAGAAGCCGAATCCTATCCTATGCACCAGGAACCTTAAGTCCGATGAAAAAAAACAGTATTCTCATTTTTGTAACACTCATCGCCGCATTTTTAGCGGGTTGCGGAGACAACTCCGAAGTTATCGAAACTCTCGACGGCAATAAAATCACTGTTAATAGTTTTGAAGATACTTATAGCGTGGCGATCGACGCCATGAGTCGGGTTCAGAATATCGAAAAGGAAAATCTTCTCGAATTCATCTCAAAGGACATCGCGGAAGTTCCCGAGCAGATGAGAGCCCTCAATTATCAGTTCCAAAAAAAGAATTTTTACGATCAGTACAGAGACATGATGATCACCACCATCGCCGCGGAGAAGGACGGATTCACCAAACGCGACGACATCAAAAAGATCCTGAAGTTTCAGGAGATGCAGATCGTTTCTCAGCTGTACGTGATGCACCTCGTCGAAAGCAAGATCAAAATTTCGGAAGAGGAAGCTATGGAGGAATGTCAGAAACTCCGCTCCAAAGAGCCGCAGATTAGTTCCCTTCCGATCGACCGTTGTATTCTTTTCGCGAGAGCGAAGTTGAAGAAGGACAAGTCCCAGGAAATTCTGCCGAAGGTTTTGGAAAGAATCAAAGAACAAGTCTCCATCAAACACAACGACAAGTTCGATCTGGAAGCTTTCTTAAAGAAAAAATCCGGAGCGGCGACTTCTTCCGAAAAGAAGGACGCGCCTGCTTCTCCCGAAGCTCCTAAAACGGAAGCCCCTAAAACTCCCGGACAGTAATCTCCTTGAACCATTACCTGAACGCCTTTCTGAGAAGTATCATTGAGGCGATCACCGAATTCCTTCCGGTGTCCTCGACGGGGCACCTGTTTCTGTTCAGCTCCTTTTTTCCGTTTTCGGGAGAGAATTTCGGGATCGAATTCGACGATCTTTTCGATATTTTCATCCAAAGCGGCGCGATTCTTTCCGTTTTGTTTTTATATCGCGAGACCTTTCGTTCCCATCTCGTTTCCTCGTACCGATATCTGCTCGGACGACAGAAGGAATCGGCCGGGTTTCACTTCGTACTCAAGATCGCGATCGGAGCTTTGCCGATTTTAGCGGCCGGATTCGTCGCTAAAAAATTCTTAGACACGATCAAAGCGAGACCGGACCTTTTGGACATTCTTGCGGGTGCTTGGATTTTCGGAGGGGTTTTGATCCTTCTCGCGGAGCGATTTTTCCAAAGGAAGGAAGGTGCGACTCCACGTACGCCGATCGCCTTTTCGGACGCGGCTCTGATCGGGATCTTTCAGTGTGTCGCTTTGGTTCCCGGAATTTCCAGATCCGCCGCGACGATCATCACCGCGCGGTTTTTGGGAAAGGATGCGAAGAGCAGCGCGGAATTTTCCTTCTTTCTCGCGGTTCCCGTTTTGTTGGCCGCGGGATTCTACAAACTTTATAAATACAGATCCATTCTGAACGGGGATACGATTCCGGTTTTATTGTTCGGATTTTTGATTTCCTTTCTTCTTTGTACCTTGGTTATACGCTGGTTTTTGAAATACGTACAGAGACATTCCTTTTCCGTATTCGGGATTTATCGAATCTTATTGGGGGTCGGGGTTCTCGTTTTCACTAAATTTATTAGATGAAAATCCAATTCGCGGGAATAATCTGACACCGGTACCGGAATGTATCTCCGTATAATTCTGATTTTAGCCTTTTTGTTTTTCGGGTTTCCCGTATTCGCGCAGACCGAGGAACAGATGCTTCGCATGATCACGGGCGGGGCGGCGGATCAGAGTTTGTCCTCTTCTCCCGGAGACGACAAAAAACTCGCTCTGCTGCGCGCAAAAAATCGCCTTTTGGGAAAATCCATCGACACTCTTCCGGATCGGGAAGTGGACGATCTTCTGCAATCTTTAGGTCTTTCCCGGGACGGCTCGCTTTTTAGCAGAAGAAAACGTCTTCGCGCCGCGTTGGAAGACCAGGTTCCCGTTTCCGAAAATCCCCTCACACAATTGCCGCAGCAAAAGAAGGCCTTGCCGATCTCCATCGAAAACGCTTCGGAAGGGGAGCTTTTGCAGGTGGATAAGAATAAGTCCGGGGTGCTCGTTCTGCGGGGAAGGGTCCGTTTGAAACTGAGGTCGGGTTCGATCGAAGCGGAAACCATCACCGTGGACAGCGAACGTCAGGAGATCTACGCGGAAGGCGGAATCGTCTATAAGGACGGGCGGGCCGTCGTGGAAGGGGATAAGTTCATCTACGATTTCCGTCTGGAAAAAGGGGTCGTGTATAAAACCAAAGGCACGTTCGCGCCTGCACACTTCATCGGCGAGAAGCTCAAAAAATTGGACGATAAACGTTACGCGCTGGAGATGGGTTACTTTACGATCTGCAACGCGGAGAAGCCGCATTATTCCTTCAAAGTCAACAAACTATACATATACGACGACAAGACGGTAATGGCGACTAACGTTCGTTATCAGGTCGGCGGTACGACGGTATTGTGGCTTCCTTTTTTATACAACAGCAACCTGGGAAACGGATGGATCACTCAGGCGGGTAAGAACAATACGCAGGGTCTGTTTATGCAGAACTCGTATCAATGGTCGGTGATGCCCACCTACGCGTTCGCGCCCATGGGATATAAGGTCCGCGCGGATTTTTACGAGAAAACGGGACAGGCGTTCTCTTTGGAGATGTGGAAACAAAGCCCTTCTTTGAACTATTTGATCGATATCGGATACGCCAATCACAGAAACTACGAAATTTCCGGAGCGTATGAGGATCGGTTTAAAAGTTTCGGTATAGGGACCACGGCCGTGTCCAATCAGGTGGATAAGGGCCCCCTTTTCTCGGCTGATCCGAACAGCCCGTATCGGAATATCGGAACCGACACGGAGCCTTGGTGGAAGGGACGGATCCTGTTGAATTCCAAAACCAACAATACGGAAAAAGACGTTACCCGAAACATCAGCTTTCAATACGAGAATTACACCAACCGTCTCTACGAATACGAGTACGGAAACCGGTACGAACCAGCCAACACTCTGCAGTCCTTATACACCGCGAGAAACGTGCGTTTGGGTTTCATCCGGAACACGCTGGAATGGAAGTTCGATTACACCGAAAACAGGGGTGATCTGTCCATCAACGTCGGGATGAAGCGAAACCTTCTTTATTATATCCTTTCTCCTGCGGGGAAGTCCGGATACTTTCCTATCGTGGACGTGTTGCCTACGACCACCATCCGCAATTCCTCCGAAATAGGAAGGCTGCCTTATTTTAATTCCGCCGTTTACTGGGACGTGTTTTTGACCAATACGATCCTACGTTATTACGGGGTTCCGACCCGGGATAATTTGGCCGTTCCCACGCTCGACGGAAATTATCAGGATCCGTACGGAAACTACAAGGACAACGTGTTGCGAACCCAGTATTTCACCCAAGGAGAAACCGGTCTGCGCACCGCTTTGAATCTGGGAAGTTACGTTACGGTGACGCCTAACGTGTTCTTTGGGGCGAAAAAACAATCCGCAACGAGTCGGAACAACGCGGCCGTGACCGGAGTCACCGATAGTTCGTTTACTTCTTTAGAGCGTTTTTTGGCGAGGGAATCCTACGAATATCTTCGCACTTCCTCCAACCTCAGGATCGGAGTTCCTTTGTTGTTTTTTAACGCGACATACAGGAAGTTGGAGGCGTACAAACCCGAATTGCAGGATCCGGTCCTGGCCAAAACGAGACAACACGAGTTGGAAATTTCCTTGGAAAGTTACGCCCTGGAGAATTTCGAAATTTCGATACGAACGATCCGGGATCTCCGCACCTTTTCCCCGGAATACAAACCCCAGCCCACGGATTCGGAACGCTGGTATTTTACCGTGGCCCGTTTTTCCGGTTATTTCGATTTTTTGGACGGCTTTCGTCCGAAACGAGCCTCGTTGCTCGAAAAAAAACGGAGTTTTTATTCCGGTCTTTTTCTAAACAACGACTACGTTCATCACACTCCCAAGGCCAAACCGCTTTCCAACAGCTTCACGATGTCGTATAAGATGGGAGGATTCACCCTTCCGTTCGTGCGTCTGATCCGGGAATTGGAGCTCGGAGGAACCTGGTATCACGTTTACAACAGTCCCATCCTGGACGGTTATCGCGTATTCGTAAAAGCTAATGTCGATTTTACGAGACATCTCGGCATCGAGGCGGAATTGGATTCCAGAGTGAGTCAACCTTGGAGATACACAAACCAAGTCGGGAACACGTACGACGCCTACTATTTCGGAAACGATCCCACGATGACGGCTTCCACGATCAATCTGGAGCGGACCACCTTACAAAGGGATTTGATCGACGGTACGGGTGTGAACGGAAACGGAGCGAGACAGAACACGGCGCTCAATATCAACCGCTTTATGGGAACGATCAAATACAACCTTCATACGGCCAACTTCAGACTCGGTTACAGTATGGATCTGCGCGCCGTTCCCGGAGGAAGAACGGACGGACTCGTCTCTTTTTACGATCAGTCTATCTTCTTCTCCATTTCGATCACCGACTTCAGTTTGGGACAACAGGATTCCTCCGAGTTGACGAGGGTCCGTCTGTTCCGGTTCCGAAAAAGACCTTTCCAAGCGGGGGACCGGTCCGAAATCACGTCGGAGAATCCTTGATATGCTGAAAGAAAGAAGTCAAACGTTCAAATTAGTCTTCACCGTTCTGGATTTCGTCAATGCGTTGTTAGGTTGTGTGCTCGCGTTTTCGTTCCGTTTTTATCTTTTGGACGACACCGGTTTGGACAGACAGTATGTGGACGTTCAGAGTTACGGATTCCTCTTCGTTTTATTGGCCTTCTTTCAGGTGATCGTATTCATCGCGATCGATCTTTATCATCCGAGACGCGGGCTTTCCTTCATCGACGAATTTCTAACCATCGCGGGCGGGGTTTTCATCAACCTGATATTGGTGCTCGCGATCCTGTTTTTTTTCCGCGGAGACTTGGGAAGCGAACGTTTTTCCCGTTCGGTGATTCTCGCGTTCGCGTTCATCAACACGTTCACCACGAGTCTGCTTCATTTCTCTGCGAGAATCGTCCTTAGGATTCTCCGGAAAAAAGGATACAACCTGAGGAGCGTGCTCGTGGTCGGGGTTGCGGAAACTTCGAAACGATTCAACGACGCGGTCATCAAACACGGAATCTACGGTTATAAGATTTTGGGATTCGTTCAAACCGGCGCTACGAAACCGGTGCGTAAGGACATGAAGGTTCTCGGTAAAATCTCGAAGATCGGAAAAATCCTGGAGACGGAACGTCCCGATTTAGTCGTTTATACTTTGGAACCTTCCGAAGGGGATCACCTCAAGGAAGTGTTGGACGCCTGCGATCACGAAGGGATCGATCTCAAGATAGTTCCGGGTTTTCAGGAATTCATCAAGGCACGCGGACGTGTGGAAGAGATGGAGGGGCTTCCGGTGATTTCGATACGGAACATCCCGATCCGATTGGGATATAATAAATTCATAAAGCGTAGTTTCGATCTTCTGTTTTCGATCCTATTCATCCTTTTCTTTTCCCCTTTTTATCTTTTGATGGCGCTGCTCGTAAAACTCACTTCCTCCGGACCTGTGTTTTATTATCAGGAACGGGTGGGTTTGGATCATAAGAAGTTTAAGATGATCAAATTCAGAACGATGGTGGTTCAGACGCAGAACCAGTCGGAGACGACCTGGACCGTTCAAAACGATCCCCGCGTGACCGGGGTGGGTCGGATTCTCCGGAAACTTTCTTTGGACGAAACTCCCCAGTTTTTCAACGTTCTGTTCGGGGATATGTCCGTCGTAGGACCGAGACCCGAACGTCCCCATTTCGTGGAGAAGTTTAAGAACGACCACAAACATTATATGCGCAGACACGCGGTGAAGGCGGGGATCACGGGGCTGGCCCAGGTGAAAGGTCTGCGGGGAGACACTTCGATCGAGGATCGAATCGCGGCAGATATCTATTACATCGAAAACTGGTCCTTATGGCTGGACATAAAGATTATTCTACTGACTCCGTTTAAAGGAATCATGGACAAAAATGCCTACTAAAACAGTCTGACAGCAAGGGGAGAATCATGAACTTGAACGAAGATTCTTTGCAGAAAATAGCCGAACTCGCGCGTCTGAAAATCCGTCCCGAGGAAAAGGAATCCGCCCTGAACGACTTCAATAAGATTCTCGAATACGTGGATCAGGTCAAAGGATTGGACGTCAGTTCGATCGGAGAGGACGAAATCTATCTTAGACACGAAAACGCGATTCGTCCCGATCTTATGGGGAAACATCTTTCCCGAGAGGAAATAGAAACCTTCGCACCTTCCTTCCAAAACGGCTACTTCGTCGTTCCCAAGGTGATCGAAACATGAATGAAATATTAAAAAAAACTTATGTTGATCTCAAAAAATCCCTGAACTCGGGGGAGGTTTCCGCGACGGCGCTCGCAAAAGCCTGCATCGATCGGATCAAGGAAGCCGACGGTTCGGTAAAGGCGTTTTTGTCTCTGAACGAAACCCCGATCCTGAAGGCCGCGGCGGAAAGCGACGAAAGAAGAAAGTCCGGAAAGGCGCTTTCCGAATTCGACGGAATGCCCGTGGCGATCAAGGATAACATCTGCATCCGGGATTCGGTGACTTCCTGCGCCTCCAGAATATTAGAAAATTATAAATCTCCGTTTCACGCGACCGTCGTGGAGCGTCTTTTGGCGAAAGGTTTTGTTCCGTTTCCTAGAACCAATATGGACGAATTCGCGATGGGTTCCTCCACGGAAAATTCCGCGTATCAGGTCACTAAAAATCCTTTCGATCTCGAAAGGATTCCGGGAGGTTCCAGCGGAGGTTCGGCCGCTGCGGTCGCCGCTTCTATGGTTCCGTTGGCGCTCGGTTCGGATACGGGAGGTTCGATTCGTCAGCCGGCTTCTCTCTGCGGAATTTACGGATTAAAACCGACGTATGGTACGGTTTCCAGATACGGTCTCGTCGCCTACGCTTCCAGTTTGGATCAGATCGGTCCGTTCTCCAAAGACGTACAGGGTTGTATCGATTTGTATTCCGTGATCTCCGGAAAGGACGAACGGGACTCCACCTCGCTTCATCGTCCCGCCTTTTCCCCTTCGCAGGTTTCCGTTCCCGATCTGAAAGGAATCAGGATCGGCGTGATCAAGATGACTCCCGAAATACAATCCGACGTTACGAAGGCGTACGAGGGAACACTTTCCCTGTTGAAGGAAAGGGGAGCGACCTTGGTGGAATTGGATTTCTCCAAATTCGGATACGCGATCCCGATCTATTACATCATAGCGACTGCGGAATGTTCCTCCAACTTATCGCGGTTCGACGGAATCCGTTTCGGATCCAGAAAGGATAAAACCGGAAAACTCGAGGATCTGTTCGTGGATTCCAGGACGGAAGGTTTCGGTCCCGAGGTGAAACGCAGAATTTTACTCGGTACTTTTTCCTTGTCCGCGGGTTACTACGACGCCTATTACGGAACCGCGCAAAAGGCGCGTGTTCTCATCCGCAACGAATACGATTCCTTCTTCTCCAAAGTGGATCTGATTCTTCAACCCACTTCCCCCACGACCGCGTTTCGGGTTGGGGAAAAAACCAAGGATCCGATCCAAATGTATAAGGCGGATATATGGACCACGAGCGTCAATCTCGCCGGTCTTCCCGCAATCAGCGTTCCGATGGGGACGGATTACGCGGGGCTTCCGATCGGATTGCAGATCACGGCGCCTTCCTTCGAAGAGGGAAAGTTGTTCGGATTCGCACAAGAACTTTCTAAATTAGAAGATTTGAATATTCCACTTCCGGATAAGATCGGATGAGTAATCTTACCGCGAGGGTCATTCCCTGCCTGGACATCAAGGATGGACGGGTGGTAAAGGGGGTGAATTTCGTGAATCTCGTGGACGCCGGGGATCCGGTCGAGTCCGCCGCGATTTACGAGGAGAATCTCGCGGATGAACTCTGCTTTTTGGACATCACCGCCTCCTCGGATCGAAGGGAAATTCTGCTTCATCTCGTGGAGCGGATCGCCGAAAAAATCTTTATTCCGTTTACGGTCGGCGGAGGAATCCGCACCGTCTCCGACGTAAAATCCGTTTTGGAAAAAGGGGCCGATAAGGTTTCGATCAATACCGCCGCCTTTCAAAACCCGGATTTACTTTTGCAATCCTCCGAAATTTACGGATCACAATGTATCGTCTGTGCGATCGACGTGAAATTCCACAAAGAAAGGGATCGATACGAGATCTTTTTACACGGGGGGCGTACGGAAACGGGGCGGGAAGCCTTGGACTGGGCGCAGGAAGCGGCTGCAAAAGGTGCGGGTGAAATTCTTTTGACCTCGATGGATCGGGACGGAACCAGGAACGGATTCGACATCGCGCTTCTCAAAAATTTTTCCTCCACTCTGGAAATCCCGATCATCGCTTCCGGCGGCGCCGGAAATCCCGAACATATGGTGGAGGCGATTTTACGCGGAAAAGCGGACGCGGTTTTGGCCGCATCGATCTTTCACTTCGGGGAATATTCCATTCGTGAAACCAAACGAGCCATGCAGGAAATGGGAATCTCCGTTCGTTTGGACTGAAAGGTTCCGTATTCGAATCGGAAATCTCTCGATTTTTTCGAATCGTTTTTCTACGTTACGCGCCGTGTCGACCGGTTCAAATTTCGAATCCGATTCTGTTCAGTTTTTGAATCGTTTTTACCGCGTGACCGTGTATCCTTTTAAAATTAACTTTATACGGGTTTTTTCGGATCGTAGCCGGTTGTTCCGACCAGAGCGGAAGGGAAGGCGCCTTGGAAAACGCAAGATGAAACATCACCGTTCGATATAGATACGGCAGAGAGTTTTCATAAGCGTCGGACGCGCTCGTGATGCCGTAGAGGAGGCAGGTTTCGGCTTTCATAGTCGCCAGCGAAGGTATCGGTTCCGGACGGGTGATGAAAAAATCCAGTAAACCCGCTCCCTTGGCGTAGTGAAAGCGGCTGAATTCGCTGAAAAACCAATTCGCCCCCGGACGATAATTGCTGTACAAATGACATTCGTAAACGTTCAAACAGGCCGCTAGGTTGTCTAAAAATACGGGATTCTTTTTTCCGTAAGACGCCAACGCACGGATATCCTCCGGAGTTTTTTTATTATAACTTTTGAATGCGATGTCGAGTAACGGAAAAAGCTCTCCGGTATCCGCGTTTATTTTTCCCTCGATCCATCCGCGCACCCGATCGGAACCGAAGAATAAAAAAAGATACGGAAAGTGCTCGGGAAGGTCCGGAAACATCTCCACGATTCGAGGACCGTATCCGCACTGGATCAGAACGTAGAGCAGATTCAAAAATTTTCCCCCATTCCTCGATTGACGGGCTCTTTCGCTTCGTTCTCGTCGTATTCGGGATCGTATATGTTCGCAGGATCCCGATCGAAGCCAAGTTTTACGTAAGGTGTGGGGTTGGTCGGAGGTTCTGCGATCAGTTGCAGAGTTCTTAAAAGATCGAATTCTTCGATCCGATTCCAAAAATGATTCAACGAAGGATGAGCGTATCGGACTCGAATCGAGTAGTCTTCGAGATCGTAACCGAGTTCGGCGAATTTGCCGGAATTCCTCACGGCCGATTCGTTTTTTTCGAACGCGTTCGCATCCGCGAAAAAAGGTTCGGAAGAAGTATCCCCGCCGCCGCTGAAATAACGATATTCGTAAACCGCATCGCCCTTTTTGATACGTTTTTTAGAAATATTGCATGTCGCTTTGGTCTTCGTGAATTCCTTTTTTTCCAGCCAACAAAAAGGGGTCTTTGCGACGTCGAATCCCCAGGACTTTACGAAACGTTTTTGGGCGGATCGTACGTATTCCTGTATTTCGGAATTTTCATGGATGGGTTTTAAAAGAAGATATTCCTCCGAAGTTGTGTCGGTCCACCATTCGGAATCGAAGCGCGGAAATTCCCTGCTTCCATAATCGTGCGCCTTTCGTACGATCTCGAAGGTTTTGTCCGGTTTCCGATCGTAGGCGTATAAAAGCGCCCAATAGACCGGAAAGGGGCCTACGACGAACGCAAGTTCGGGACGTTCTAAACTTTCCGCAAATCGGATCGCTTCCGAAATGTTTCCTTTTTTAAGCGAGTCCTTTAGATAGTCCGCATATATAAACCAGCTTCTTTGAAGGTTATTGTCTAAAAGTTCCATTTCCCCTGATTACAATCGAAGGGATAAATTATTTACGAGAAAGCGCGGAAACACGCCCGAAAAAAGCGGTCCGCAACGCCGCGTCGTTCCGTCTCTCGGGAAAAACTCGATACGACTTTCTTTATAAACCGTCGATCCAAGTGATCACTTCGACGAAGTAATTGTTACGCGAAGTGTTGTCCACGTGACTTCTAAAGGAAAGTTGCGCGTGATCCAGGTCCTTTACGAACTGTCTGAGGGCCGGAAGTTTGGAGGACAGTTTTCCGCTCGTGGAAGTCACGATTCCGTCGCTTTTGTTCGTAAAACTGGGACTTCCGTTGTTTAAAAACGTACAACCGATCGTGTAGATCGCCTCCGAACCGGGATGACCCGAACAAACGCTCATTTCTCCGAAATAAACCGAAACCCGATCGTCTTTGGAGGATTCGGAAAGAAGACGTTCCAGATACGGATTGAAGGCGCCGCCGATGAATTCCGCCGGAATCGGAACCTGATACGAAGTTCCTAATGCGTTCGTATACGCGAGATCCTTTCCTCCTTCGGTTCCGGTCATAAATCCGATCAGATCCCCGAGCGTACCGAAATTTCCCTGATAACTGGAGGAGGCGAACGGAGATCCGAGATACGGGGTTCCCAGACTCACGACGAAGTCGATCACATCACCCGTGTTATTCGAATGATACAATGCGGAACGGGAGACTAAACCTCCCATGGAATGGGCGAGAAGGATCACCTTGTCTTCGGGCGAAAAAACGGAATTCAACTTTTCGATCAATCGTCTTCCGTTGTTTTCCACGTAATCGGAGGTTCTATAGGTGAACGTATAAAGTTCGTAATTGGTCTGCGCGTTGGAGACGTTCTGCGAATAGAGCTCCAAAGCGTCGTCCCAGGTTCCGCGGAGATTGCTGACCTTGGTGAACTTGTCCGTAGGCGGATTGCTGTTCTTCTCCTTGAAGTCCCATCCGTGGACCAAAACGATCTTCGGCTTATTCTCCTTGAGTTCCGCGGAGGCGACGGCGAATTGATCCGCGTTGAACTGCGACTTCAGCAGAACGAACGGAACCGGGATGAATTTGTAAAGTTCGTGATTGGTTTCCGCCCAAAAAGCGTACGTCAATCCGGAGAGAATCTCCTCGGCGAGACTTTTCGGCTTTTTGAGATCCAGTTTTTCCCGGATCTTATCCCAGGAAAGATTACAGGAAACGAAAAAGGAAAACAAAAGGATCATTGCGGATGCGCGTGCGGTTTTCATCGTTTCCTATTCCGAAGGAAAAAATAAAAAATGCAAGAAGATAAATCCCTTCTCAGAGAAGGAAGATTCGAAAATCGGAATATAAAAACGGGAACCTTTCGGAAATGCGGCGTTCTCCCGAAAAAGAACGTTAGCCGCGATTGACGATACGATCGAGGACGACTCCGGTGGCGACGGTCACGTTGAGGGAGGACAGATTCCCATGCATGGGGATGCGCAGTATAAAATCCGATTTTTCCAGAAGGATCCGCTTGACCCCTTCGCCCTCGTTGCCCATGAGAACGGCGAGTTCGTTCGGAGAGGGAAGTTTGGACCAATCCTCCGTTCCTCGATCGCTTGTGGAAACGATCCAATATCCGTTTTCTTTTAATAGCTCCAGAGTGTTGGCCAGATTTTTTACGGTGAAAATTTTCAAAAAGGAAAGGGCGCCCGATGATACCTTTTCCACCACGGGGGTGATTCCGGCGGATTCGCGTTCGGGGAGAATCACGTTCTTAAATCCGAAACATTCCGCGGTTCTCAGGATGTTTCCCAGATTCCCGGGATCCTGGATCCGATCCAAGATCAAAAAAGGGCCGGGTTTTTCGGAAAGATATTCCTCGAGATTTTTTTTATCCACCACGTTCCGCAAAACGGCGACCTTGAGGGCGACCAGGCCCTGGTGGTTTCTTCCCGGCACGAGGGAATCCAGTTTTGCGATCGATACCTTGTGGACTTTGACGGAAGAGGGAAGTCGGTTTAATATCTTCTCTACGATTTCGGATCCCGGGTTTTCCTTTACGTATAATTCGGCGAACGGAAACGGATGTTCCTTACCTTGATGCGCCTCCGTCAATTCGATCAGGGTGCGTTTTCCGAAGATGTATTCCGGCCTGGCTATTTTCTCCTCCAGCGGATTCCGTCCTTCGTGTCTTCGATGACGATCCCTTGCGCCGATAATAGGTCGCGGATCTCGTCCGAACGGGCGAAATCCCTGTTTTTTCTGGCTTCCTGTCTTTGTACTATGAGGGAATCGATTTCGGAATCAATTAGATCTTTAGAATATTCGAAATTTAGAATTCCGAATATACGATCGTAAAACGCGAAAAGCTGCACGAATTCCGCCCTTTCGCCGGAATCGGATCCGCCCGCGTCCAAAAAGGAATTCGCCGCTTTGACGGATTCGAATAGGGTCGCGAGCGCTTTGGCCACGTTGAGATCGTCCGCGAGAGCCTCTTCGAACTCCTTTTTCCATACGAGGACGGACGACCTTTGAAAACGGAACTCCGGATCCGGTCCGATCGCCGGTTCTGTTTCCAAAAGACGATCGAGACAATTCTGAATTTTCCGGATATTCGAGGAGGCTTCCCCGATCCGGTCCGAGGAGAAGTTGAGTTTGGTCCGGTAGTGCGAGGAAAGAAGCAGGAAACGGATCGCCTTGGGATCCAATCCCTGTCCGATAAGATCGCGTAACGTGTAAAAATTCCCTTTGCTCTTGGACATCTTCTGTCCATCCACGAGCAGGTGCTCGGAATGAAGCCAGATTCCGACGAAACTTTCTCCGGGAAAGGCGCCTTCGGATTGTGCGATTTCGTTTTCGTGATGGGGAAACAGAAGATCCACTCCTCCGGTGTGAATGTCCACGCCCGCGTTATACACCTTGCGGATCATCGCGGAACATTCCAGATGCCAACCGGGGCGTCCGGTTCCGAGAGTGGTTTCCCAAGAGGCTTCGCCCTCCAACTTAGGCGTCTTCCAGAGTACGAAATCGCGCACGTCTTCCTTTTCGTATTCGTCCGTATCGTAACGCGTTCCCGTTTTCATTCCGGACACGTCGATCTTGCTGAGTTTTCCGTAATCCCGGAATTTCTGGACGGAAAAATAGAGACTCTCGTCCTTTTCATAGACGAATCCCTTATCTTTGAGTTTGTGTACGATCTCCACCATCTCCGGAATGGAATCCGTCGCCCTCGGATAGTGTTCGAGGGGTTCAGCGGATACTGTCTTTAGGTCTTCGAAAAAAGCGGCGGTCCAAGGAGCGGTGAATTCCTGAACGCTTTTTTTGCTCGCGATGGAATCCCGTATGATCTTGTCGTCTATGTCCGTGATGTTCATCGTCATATCGACGCCGTAACCGAGCAGTTTCAAGGAACGGCGCAACAGGTCCACGAAAAGGAAGGCGCGTAAGTTTCCGATATGCGCGTAGTTGTAAACGGTCGGTCCGCAGGAATAGACGGTCACGTTTGCGGGATCCGCGGGGGAGAACTTCTCCTTTTTTCCCGTAAGCGAATTGTGGAAGTGGACTTCGATCATTCGGGAAAGAAAATTTCCCTCGCGAATTCTAAATTGGCTCCGTTCTGTTTATCGCCTTTGAGTCCGGCCTCGTTGCCTTCGGTGGGATACACCTGCATCCTTTTGTCGCAGTTGAGGTGATTGAACAATCCGAAGACGGATTTCGGATGCGATACCTTATCGTCGAGTCCCACGGAAACCAGCGCCGGAATCTTGATCTTCTTGGAGAAGTTTATACTATCATAATATGCTAAACTTTTTTTCATCGCGGTTTTCTTGTTTTTGGAGGCGTTCAGCTGCTCCGCGATTTCTTTAGTCCAGCTTTTTCCGAGTTTGAGCTGGGCGTCGTCGATATGGCAGAAGTTCGGGGTTTCCAGAATCAATCCCTTGATCCGGTTGGTGAATGCTGCTCCGAAAAGCGCGAGAGAAGCCCCCATCGATTTTCCGGAAAGTATGATCTTTTCACCGTCGATTCCGTCGGTCAGTCTGAGGAATTCGATCGCGCGGATTACGTCCAGATACAAACCCCTCATATAAAAGGAATCCTTTCCGTCCAGACCCTTGGAGAAATATCCGGGAGTCCAATCGGGATCAAAGGTTTCCCCTTCCTTGAGTTGGGGGCGGACGAGTTGGGAACCGTGTCCCCTCAGATCGATGATGAGTTGGGCGACTCCGAGTTCGGTAAGTCCTTTGATGATCGCGGGTCTTTCCTTGCAATAATCGTGAAAGTGAACGAGAACCGGAAGGTCTCCTCGCTTTCGGGGAATGACCAGGGTGCCGTTCAGGGTCGCATTCTGCCAGGATTGAAAGGAAATGTCGTAGATGGTTTCCTTGATAATCGATCCTTTGAGAAGGGCCTTGGATTGTTTTTTGATCGGAAAATTCTTTAGATCTCGGATCGCCTCGGACCAAAATTCATCCAGGTCGCTCGGGATGTTGAGTTCCGGATACGTTTGAAAGCATTCGTCAAAACTGATCGCCATCAGGAAACATCGTTTTCAGTTTACCGGTGGTGTAAAGTGTTCTTTTGCCGAATAGAGGGTCTGTAATAGAAGGACTGCGATCGTCATCGGACCGACTCCTCCTGGAACCGGGGTATAAAAAGAGGAGTGATCCTTGGCTTTGGAAATTTCTATGTCCCCCACGTTTCCGGGATTGTAACCGGCGTCGAGAACGACCGCTCCCTGTGCGATCCAATCGGCTTTGATGAATTCGGGTTTTCCCACCGCACCCACGACTATGTCGGCCTTCCGGACGATTTCCGAAAGATTCCGCGTTTTGGAATGACAGAGCGTGACGGTCGCGTTCATTTCCGTCAGAAGCATCGCCATCGGTTTTCCCAGAATCGGAGAACGTCCTACGACGACCGCGTTTTTTCCCGCGGGATCGATCCCGTATTCCTTTAAGAGAAGGACCATTCCGTAAGGAGTACAGGGAAGATAGGTTTCCACACCCATGGAAAGTTTTCCGAAGGAAAGGGTAGTCACTCCGTCCACGTCCTTACGAAGCGAGATTCTGTCGAAGGCGGCGCGTTCGTCGATCTGCGGAGGAGAAGGATGTTGCAGAAGGATTCCGTCGGTGTTTGGATCCGCGTTGAGTTTGTCTATGACCGAGAGAAGTTGTTCGGTGGTCGTCTCCTCGGGGAGGCGGATCATCTCCGAACCCATTCCCACGGAATGACAGGCTTTCACCTTCATCGAAACGTAGGTTTCGGACGCGGGGTTGTTTCCCACCAAGATCGTTGCAAGTTTCGGAATCCGGAGGTTCTTCGATTTGCGTTCCTCGATTTCAGTACGGATCGATTCCCTGATTTTTTCGGAGAGTTTTTTTCCATCTAACAAAACCGGATTCATACTTCTCAGAATTTCGGGACGCTCTTCTCTGTCAGGTAAAAAATATCCTTTCCGATCCGGCCGAAACGATAAAATGGGTCCATGTCCGAAACACAAGTGGTCAGCATTCATGAATTAGAGAAATACGTGGACCGAAACGTAACGATCCAAGGTTGGGTTCACGGAATCCGGGGAAGCAACGCTAGACAATTCGTCTCGCTTCGCACCGGAGGAAGAATTCTGCAGGTCCTCGCCGAAAAGGAAATTTTGGGAGAAGAGACCTTTCAAACGGTAAAACATCTCAAGCAGGAAACGTCGGTAACGGTTTCCGGAAAATTGGTACGAAACGAAAAGTCCCCGATCGGATTCGAACTCGTGTCGGAATCGATCCGAGTCGTGGGAGAATCGGAGAATTATCCGATCACTCCGAAGGAACACGGGATCGATTTTTTGATTTCGCAGAGACATCTTTGGCTTCGGTCCTCGAAACAGCTCGCGATCCTGCGGGTGCGAGACAACTTATCGTTCGCGATCCGGAAATACTTTCACGAAAGAAATTTCCTTCTGATCGACACTCCGATTCTCACCGGTTCGGTGGGGGAAAGCGCGGGAACCCTTTTTTCCACCCCGTATTTCGATTTGGGAAACGCGTATCTTGCGCAGACGGGACAGTTGTATTTGGAGACGGCGATCTTCGCGCATACGAAGGTGTTCTGTTACGGACCCACGTTCCGCGCGGAAAAGAGCAAAACCAGAAGACATCTTACCGAGTTTTGGATGGTGGAGGCCGAAGTCGCTTTCGCCGGTCATAAGGAGAATTTGGAACTTCAGGAGGACTTCGTAAAAACCGTCATTCGGGAAACGGTTCGGACTTCTCTCGAAGACCTCAAGGTGTTGGAGCGGGATCCGGCTCCTCTGCTCGCGTATCTCGAAAAAAAGTTTCCGGTGATCGATTATACGGAGGCGCTTGCGATTCTGCAAAAGAAGGGAGAGGACATCGTTTGGGGAGACGACATCAATTCGGAACGGGAGCAGATGCTTACGGCCGAATCCGGAGGTCCGGTTTTTATCCAGAAATATCCGAGAGAAGCGAAGGCGTTTTATATGAAGGTGAATCCCGAGGACCCGAAAACCGTCTTGAACGCGGACTTGATCGCTCCGGACGGAGTGGGAGAGATCATCGGCGGTTCGGAAAGGGAGGAGAATTACGAAAACATCGTGGAACGTCTTCGAGAGGAGAAACTTCCGGTGGAATCGTATGATTGGTATTTGGATTTGAGAAAATACGGATCGGTGCCCCATTCCGGTTTCGGGCTCGGTTCGGAGCGGTTGATCGCTTGGATCTGCGGATTGGCTCATGTTCGGGAATGTATTCCGTTTCCGAGGATGATGGAACGATTGTATCCCTGATTTTTTTCAGGAGAAAATCGAAGACCCTTCCGATACAGAAAGGAGAGGTATCATATGGGTCAGAGTTTAGCAGTATCCAACCAAACTTCCGTCGAGGAAACCGCCTGGGAATTGTTCGAGACGGGTTCCTATGAGGGGGTGATCCAGATCGCAAAAAAAAATCCGAATCACGTGTTCTTGAATCACTTAAGTGGAATTGCAGAATTCGAATCCGGTTCCGAAAAGGGAATCAATTATTTTCTGAAAGGTTCTTCGGTGCTGACCCCGCTTGTGGAAGCCTATCTTTTGAAGGAAGCGGGTAAATTCCGCGAATCCGCAAAGAAGTTCAGGGAATATTTCCGCGCCTCCTCGGTTCCGGTCGCGTATTCCATTCTCCGAACCGCGATTTTGATAAGCGAAGATGCGGTGGATTTTAAGACGGTGTTGGATCTGGTCGCGATCTATAAGGCCCGTTTTGCGAACGACTATTTTTGTAAGGCCGAATTTTTCTCCAATTATCATCTTAGAAATTATAAGGAAGCCATCCAGGTTTTCGGAGAGAATGCAAAACGTCTTTCCGAAGAAAGGGACGTGATGGGTGCGCTCGGATTGGCGCTCGTGCATCTCGGAAAATTCGACGAGGCGAAGTCCGTTCTTGAAAAGATTCCGGGGTACGAGGAGCTTCCCACCTTCGAAGATAAGAAAAAGGAATTTTCGGAGAAGATCGCGAGTATTCCCAAGATGGAAGCGAAGCGCAAAAATCTTTCCGTGTCCGAGCTGATCGATTTGGGATTCGCCTATCTTTTTTCCGAGAATTTCAAAAAGGCCGAAGAAGTTTTCGGGGAACTGATCGCCGCGCAGGGATAAAAACGTCCGAATCAAAGCCGCTCCACAGGTTCCGCAGAAAACCGAAGGGCGCCCCCGCCCGAGTTAGGGTGGTGGAGGCGGGTCCGCGGGACGACGCGGCGGATTTTCGTATATCACGGAAAATTCCTTTTGGCAAGGAGGAATCCTGTCCACGTTGTAGTAATTCCTACGTGATTCCTCATTCGATTTCGCTTGCAAAAATCGAAATCGAATTCCCGAAAAAAAAATTGAAACGATGAATTCCCGTCTCCTAACGTCCGTTTTCTTCCTCTTGATTTTTGGCGGTGTTTGCGGAGGCGCTTCGTATCTTTTAAAATTCCGTTCCGATGCGGAAAAGAATCTCGCCCGAAAATCCGGATTTCACCGAACGTCCATTCTTTGGCCTTCCGATTGTGAATACGTAGCGCGATTCCGGGATTCGGACGTCGATTCCAAACCTCCCTCCGAAATCTGCGCGGCGATCAGTTCCCCGAAAACTTCTTCGGCCTTTTTGAAATTCTCGGAAAAAAGATAGG